>CAYMCM010000023.1:0-36131 GCA_964388945.1 uncultured Roseburia sp. | reverse complement strand
TTTATCATAGAAGACCTTCTATATCATTATTTACAGAAAAAGTTTCACACACTCCAGTTTGCGGACTGGTTGTCTTTTGACGGTATCGTGAGAAGAATTTTTTCTACGCGGTTTTTATCCATTTTTTTGACGAAGAACGTAAAGCCGTCTTCAGTGGTGATCACTTCGCTTTCTTTTGGAAAATGATCGAATAGACCAATGACATAACCGCCAACAGTGTCATAATCTTCAGAGGAAAATGGAAGATCAAGCGTTTCACACAGATCATCCAGATTCATAGAGCCGGAAATCAGATATTCCTGTTTATTTATTTTAGTTAGATCTGCTTCTTCATTTGTGTCATATTCATCCCGAATATCACCAACGATCTCTTCGATCAGATCTTCTAAGGTAATAAGACCTACCGTTGTTCCGTATTCATCTAAAACGATCGCAATGTTGATCGAGTTCTTTTTCATTTCGTGGAAAAGTTCTGCTGTGTTTTTGTGCTCATAGGTAAAGAATGGTTCACGCATAAGTGCACGGATAGAAAACGTGCTGGTGTCCGCTAAGAGTAACAGGTCTTTAATATTTAAGATACCAACGACATTATCAGTCGTATCTTCATAAACAGGAAGACGGGTATACTGACATTCGCGGAAGACGGCAAGCAGATCTGAGTAAGAGCTGTTGACATCCACCATCGTCATATCAATACGCGGAACCATGATCTCTTTTGCCTGTGCATCGTTAAAATCGAAGACATTGTTAATGATCTCATGTTCTTCAGATTCAATAATTCCGTTTTCATGACCAACATCTACAATAGTGCGAAGCTCTTTTTCTGTCATCTGTTTGGCTGTGCTGCTTGGATCAATATGGAAAAGCTTGAGCAGTAGAAAAGACAGGGCGTTTACAATATAGATCACCGGTGTAAGGATAGTCATCAAAAAAGCGATCACGCCGGAATATGCCATGGCAAGTTTATCTGCATATAAAGTGGCAAGGTTTTTCGGGGAAATCTCTCCGAAGATTAAGATCAGCAGTGTGAGAATACCGGTCGCGATTCCGACACCAACACTTCCGAAGAGCTTTAATGCCAGCGAAGTGGAGATGGATGAAGCGGAAAGGTTTACAATATTATTGCCGATCAAAACAGCACTTAACATCTTAGACGAATTATCTGTAATGGCAAGCACTCTTGCAGCACGTTTGTTTCCCTCATCTGCCAGGGTACGCATACGGATGCGGTTTACCGTGGTGAGCGAGGTTTCTGCCGAAGAAAAAAAACCTGACAGCAGTAACAAAATGATAAGACAGATTAATTGTGTGATTTCAGTTGTATGCAATAAAAAACACCTCTCAGTTAGTGATAGAAATTATTGTAAAGTGGCATAATAATCATAGATCGGATTAAGATCCACCTCAGTTGTAACGGTTTCAACCGGTTCATTGCCGGAATTTTTAGAATAGCTGTAAACAGAATATCCTGCCCAGAAAAGGATTGCGGCACACAGAATACAGCCGCCGGCTTTTTCCAGATTGAGAAGACGTTTTTCTCTTTTCATGATCTGTTTGCGGTTTGCTTTCTCTTTTTTATAACGATCGACTTTCGCCTGACTCATAATAGTGATTCTCCTTTTAAATACAAGATACAGACTATTATACACTATATTGGTCACTTTGGGTTGATAAATTTAAAAAAGTACCTTAAAATTGTATAAAAAAGAAAAGGAATGAAGATATGCGAAAAGGAATTATTTTTGATATGGATGGAACATTGTGGGATTCTGCGCCTCAGGTTGCAGAATCATGGAATCAGGTGATTAAGGAAAAATACCCGGATATTGATGTGTATATTACGACGGAGGATATGTATCGTGTTATGGGGAAAACAATGGATGTGCTTGGAAAGATCATTTTTCCGGATGTAGAAGACGCGCGCAGAGAAAAACTTCTGCTTGACTGTTATAAATATGAAAATGAATATTTAAGCATACATGGAGGAAAATTATATTCGGATCTGGAAAAGGTGTGGCAGGAGTTAGAGAAAAACTATGATATTTACATTGTGAGCAATTGCCAGACCGGGTATATTGAGGCTTTTTTGGACTTTTTCGGATTCCGCCGCTATATCAGAGATATGGAATGCTATGGAAATACCGGAAAGAACAAAGGAGAAAATATACGCATGGTCGTGGAACGCAATCAGATCGAAGATCCTATTTATGTGGGAGATATTCAGGGAGATTATGATTCCAGCAGGGAAGCAGGTGTGAAATTCATCCATGCGGCATACGGATTCGGTACGATTGACGAGGAAGTTCCGGCGATCCGTGCGCTCAGTGAACTTCCAAAGATCGCAGATCAGGTGACAGCAAAAAACGACTGAAAGAGCATAAGGAGAGGTTATGAATAAGATTGTTCGGGGAATTTTATATGCCAGTTCACTTCTTTTACTGTTGCTAATATTTGTTTTGGGATATCAGAAAGTTTGCAGGCAGCGGGAAGAACAGTCGGTTTCTGATACAAAAGCAGCAGAGATGACGGATATTATGAATGAGGTACGGACAGAAACAGCACAGACAGAGGTGGCACAGACAGAGATGGCAGAACTGGAAGAAGCGATAGCGGCAGATATGCCGGTATCAGACAGCGAAATGCTGCAGGCGGAAGAAACGACGCTGGTGTTTACCGGAGATATTCTGATCGGAAACAGTGTGTCTGCAAATTATAGTGCAAAAGGAATTGACGGAATCTTGTCGCAGGGAATGAGGGAACTGTTAAACAGTGCGGATATTACGATGGTCAATGAGGAGTTTCCGTTTGGCACCGGAGGTACTCCGATGGAGGACAAGCAGTATACATTTCGTGTGAACCCGTCCTATGTGTCTGCGTTTAAAGATATGGGAGTGGACATTGTGTCACTGGCAAACAACCATATTCTGGATTATGGACCGCAGGCACTGGAGGAAACGTTTGCTGTTTTGGATGATGCGGGAATTCGCTATGCCGGGGCAGGGGATGATAAAGCGCGCGCAATGGAGACTCAGATTTTTGAGATGAATGGGATGAAATTTGGGTTTCTTGCGGCTTCCCGTGTGATCCCGGTTGCTTCATGGAATGTAGAAAATCAGGTGCCGGGCGTGTTTGCGACCTATGATGCTGCGGCACTTAATGCTGCAATCGCGGAGGCGAAGGAAGAATGTGATTATCTGACCGTATTTGTGCACTGGGGACTGGAGCACAAAGAGTATCCGGAGGATTATGAACATACACTGGCAAAAGGTTATGTGGATGCGGGGGCAGATCTTGTAATCGGCAGCCATTCCCACTGTCTTCAGGGCGTGGAATACATAAATGGAAAACCGGTATTTTACAGTCTGGGAAATTTCCTGTTTGGACAGGATGGAAATACTGTTGCGGTAAAAGTTACGGTTGCACCGGATAAAATGGCGCAGTATGCGTTTGTTGCGGCAAAAGAAGAGGGAGCATACACCAGAGAACTTTCCGGGTCGGAAGCGGAAAATCTGTACAGCTACCTTAGCAGTATATCTTTTCATGCGTCGGTTGATGAAAATGGCATAGTACGGGAAGAGTGAAAATAAGATACCAGAAAGAAGGTAGATGACAGGAAACAAATTTGGACGAAATCATACGAAGTGTTGGAAATGAAAATGATCCGAAGCTGGAAAATCTTTTAAATCTCGCACTGGATGCGACATCGGAAGAACTTCAGAAATCCGGTGACTTAAAGGCGGGATATGATCCGGGGGATAAAGTATGGGAACTGATCATAAAGTATCAAGGATCGTTAGAAGAAGTAAGAGAGCAGATACCGGGAGTCCGGGTGATACCGCTCTTACGCGGATATGCGATTTTGTATGTGGCAGAGCAGTATGTGGATCGGATCGCGGAACTTGAAACGGTTTTGTATGTAGAAAAACCGAAACGGCTTTATTTTGCGTTGGATCGTGCGGTCAGAGAAGCATGTATTACCTCTTTCTGGAGTCTGGGAGACCGACGGAACCAGAATCTAAGGGGAGAGGGAATCCTTGTCGCAGTTCTTGACAGCGGCATTGATTACACCCACCCGGATTTTCGAAATCCGGATGGCACGACAAGGATACTTGCGCTGTGGGATCAGACGATTTCTACAGGGCCTGCACCGTATGAATATGGGATCGGAACCGAGTACAGCAAAGAGACGATCGATGAGGCACTTTTGCAGTCTCAGCCCGCGGAACGGGAGCGCATCTGTCCGAGTCGGGATATTTCCGGGCACGGTACACATGTGACGGGAATTGCGGCGGGAAATGGCAGGGCATCCGAGGGACGTTATACGGGAACAGCACCGCAAAGCAGTCTTCTTATTGTAAAGCTTGGAAATGCGAAGCCGGATTCTTTTCCGCGGACGACGCAGCTTATGATAGCGTTAGATTATGTCCTTCGGAAGTCGCTGGAATATCAGATGCCACTTGCGGTCAATATCAGTTTTGGAAACAGTTATGGTTCGCACAGCGGGGATTCTTTGCTTGAGACTTTTATCAATGATGTTGCCGGAGTGGGCAGAACTGTGATCGTGACAGGTGCCGGAAATGAGGGAAATGCTGCAGGGCATACTTCCGGCAGGTTTGAACCGCAGATTGGGACACGGCCGGGACAGATGCCAAGAACGATTGAGTTTGCGGTCAGTGAGTATGAGCAGAGTTTTGGCATACAGATCTGGAAATCTTATGTGGATGAGATCGCAGTCTCTATAAACGGACCGTCCGGGCAAAGTGTGGGGCCATTAAGGCAGACACAGGGAGCACAGCGGTTTCGGGTCGGAGACACCAGAATACTGGTTTATTATGGGGAACCAAGTCCGTATAGTCCCTATCAGGAAATCTATCTGGATTTTCTTCCGGTTGCCAGTTATGTAGACAGCGGTATATGGAGTATCGACCTTTATCCCGGACGGATCGTGCAGGGCGAGTATCATCTTTGGATGCCGGGAAAAGAGGTACGAAATCCTGCCACAGGATTTTTGTATCCGACCGAAGGTACAACACTGACAATCCCTGCTACGGCAGAAAAAAGCATTGCGGTCGCGGCGTATGACGCAAATTACGATCAACTGGCTGATTTTTCAGGACGCGGCTATACAAGGGCGACGAATCAGATCAAACCGGATCTGGCAGCTCCGGGTGTGGATATCATGGCACCTGCGCCGGGCGGCGGATACACCAGAAAGACCGGAACATCAATGGCGGCGCCATTTGTAACCGGGAGCGCGGCACTTTTGATGCAGTGGGGCATTATATATGGAAATGACAGCTTTTTGTATGGAGAAAAGGTAAAAGCCTATCTGTTGCGCGGAGCAAGGCAGATCCCGGCATTAAACGAGTATCCGAATCCGATTCTCGGATGGGGAGTGTTATGTCTGCGTGACAGTCTGCCCGAATAAATCAATCTTTGTGGCATAGAAGATAAAATTATGATACACTAAAATAAGAAACGGGTAGTTACAAACGGGGAGTGAGAGATGAACTGGGAGATACTGAACATAGAACCGACAAGTGATAAAGAGCGCATCCGGCAGGCATATGCGAAAGAAGTAAAGCGTTGGCATCCGGAAGAACATCCGAATGAGTTTCGGATGCTCCGTCAGGCGTATCGGGAGGCCCTTAGGCTGGCGGAACAGGAAGATCCGCGGGATGCAGTGTTTTTTATACCGTGGGACGTAAGTCAGGATGAGCCGTCAGAGCAGAACTCCGGGCAGGGCAAAGTGGGAACATACGAATATGGACAGTCTGAAAGAAAGCAGGAGCCGCAGTTGGAGGAAACGGATTTTGGCCCGATACCGGACTGGAATGTGACCGGAAAACCTGCGCTGCGTACGGAGGAGTGCTTAAAGTATATGAAATGTACCAAAGATTTTTTGGTGCACTTCCTTAAATTTCAGGAAAATGAGATCTACGCAAGTGAGCTCGGAGGTTTTGAGTATTTCTTAAACAAGGAACAGTATCAGAAGCTGTATTCACAGCCGCGTTTCTGGTATGAGTTTGCTGTTTTCTGGAGGAAAATAAAAAAAACAGATAGTGACCATATGGATGGAGCGGTCCGCTATTATGTGTGGCAGTTTGCCGAAAGTAAAGTACCCAAATGGTATTCTATGGAGTTCTTACTTAAAATACTGCAGTTGACAGAAGAAGATCATGCCTGCTATGAAAAGGCAGAAGCGGACAAAGAACGGAAAGAAACACTGTATAAGCTGATGGAACAGGCGGATCAGGAAGCGCATGAAATAGAGAGACAGGAAAAACTGCTGAGAAATATGGGAGGCAAAAACGGAGAAGCAAAAAGGCAGCCGGGATACTGGTGGGTATTCATAGTGCTCGGGTTCTTTGTCTTTTTATGGATCATTTCTGCATATTCCAAAACAAAGCAGGAGGAAAGTCAGTCTGTACAGCCGATGTTGGATTTTGAACAATATGAACAGTATCAGCAATACAATCAGCAACAGCAATTTCAGATAGATCCGGAAAAAATAAAGGAAGCACAGGAAGCCATGCAGTCTCTGCAGGTGACCGAAGAAGAGACAGAAAAATGATTTACGGTAGGAGGAATATGTTATGAATATACAATTGCAGGTAGCGGGTCTGTTCGTTATGTTGATCCTGCTTTATTTTTCATTGCGGCAGCAGATGGTAGGTTTGTATTCTGAGACCATGTTCATACGGGTACTGTCAGTATCGATCTTGTGTATATGTCTGGATATCACATCCGTGGTGGCAATCGTATATATGGATCGGATTCCGCACCTTCTTCTTGCGTTTATCTGCAAAAGCTATGTGGTATCACTGGTGTGGGTTGTCTTTTTTGGACTGGCGTATACCTGTCTGGATGTTTATATAGGAAATGCATATCGCAGGCTTATATATGGGTATCTGGTACTGGCGCTTGCAGCATCGGCGCTGATCTATTTTTTGCCGATCCATTATTATTACGATGGAAGGGTGGTCTATACTTATGGACCGAGTACGATTGCGACCTACTTTTTTGCAGTTTTGTTTGTGATCGTTACATTGTATCAGGTGATACGGCATGGAGATCAGATGAACCCGAAACGGCGGGGAGCGGTGCTTACATGGATGGTCGTATGGGTTCTTGCGGCGGTGATACAGTTTTTGAACAACGAACTGCTTTTAGTCGGATATGCGGCTGCGCTTGGTATGATGATCCTGTTTTTTGAACTGGAGAATCCGGATGCGAATCTGGATCGGGAGACCGGAGCGTTTAATTCCCATGCGCTTTTAGAATTTATGCGTCAGGAGTATGAAAAGAAAAATACATTTGCGGCGCTTTTGATTTCGCTCGGACGGTATCAGTCGTCTGGTCTTGAGATAAAGCAGGCAGAGTTTGTCATGCGTGAGATCGTAAAATATTTACAGGCGATATCCGGCATAAAAGTGTTCAAAAATGTGGAACGTGAACTGATGGTCTTATGTTCGGATGAGGAGCAGTTGAACCGTGCACTTTTGCAGATCAAAGAGCGTTTTGAAAACGCTTGGAATACGGAAGAAGGAAAAAGAAGAGAGACGATAGTCTTAGAGCCGGTCTATATACTTATGCCGGACAGTACGGTCGCAAGGGGCGCAGAGGAAGTGTTTCATCTGTTTAAATATTTTAAGGTAGAAAACGATGCGACAGCGAAAGACTCTACGATCCGTATTGATCAGGATACTGTGCAGGAAATGAGGGAACGCGAATATATGCGGGAAATGATCATTTCTGCAATGGCAGAAGACCGTGTGGAGGTATTTTATCAGCCGATCTATTCCACAAAAAAGAAAAGCTTTGTATCGGCAGAGGCACTGGTACGGATACGCGAAAAGGATGGCAGTATTTTATCTCCGGCAAAATTTATTCCGATCGCAGAGCAGACCGGTCTGATCGCACAGCTTGGAGAGATCGTATTTGAAAAGACCTGCCAGTTCATCAAAAAGAGAGATCCGGGGCGGTATGGAATCGAATATATCGAGGTGAATCTGTCGGTTCGTCAGTGTGAAACAAAGGATCTCGCCGAAGTCTATATGCAGATCATGAAAAAATATGATGTGGACCCGGCAATGATCAATCTGGAGATTACGGAGACGGCATCGATCCTGACCAGACAGACGCTGGTGGAAAATATGCAGATCCTGATCGGACATGGAGTGAGCTTTTCACTGGATGATTTCGGAAATGGACAGTCCAATCTGAATTATATTGTGGATATGCCGGTTTCAATCGTAAAATTTGACCGGGACATGAGTCAGGCTTACTTTGAAAATAAGAAAGCAAAATTTGTAATGGAAGCAGCCATGCGGATGATCCACGACATGAAACTGCGCATTGTTTCGGAGGGAATTGAGACAAAAGAACAGATGGAGACGATTGCGGAATTGGGTATAGATTATATCCAGGGCTATTATTTTTCCAGACCGATACGGGAGGATGAATTTTTTGATTTTATCCGGGAACGGAATGCAGGAAAATATTGACGATGCCTTTTGCATATGTTATAATATAAAAAATATTAGGGAGTAGTTCGCGTCTGCTTTGCAGATGTTGTACTTTTCGTCATCACGTTATCTGAAATAGAGAATAACCGGATGGTACACTTGAAAAAGGAACGAGACTTTTATTGTACGTTTGCCGTGCAATAAAAGTCTCGTTCCTTTTTTGCTATAACAATGAGGAAGATAAGATGAGAAAAAAGATTTCAGAAATAAGTCTGTGGATCATACTGGTCAGTATATTTTTTCTGGCAGTATTTTTACAGATACCGTCCAGATACCAGAAGAAACAGATCGGCAGTCAGGAAGAAAAATTTGTGTGTGTGGATACAATATCCAAGATCGACCAGACAGCCGGACAGACCGGAGGAACAGATACGGAAGGGATATACAATGGAAGAATGCTGATGCCTGGGACATGGGAAAGCCAGGATTTTGTGGTACTTCTTCTATTTACATGGATGATGTCTGGCATATCCTATCATATGTACCGGAAAAGGTTTTTAGCAGATGCCGGATTCCGGAAGCTGAAAGACCGATGGCTGATCCGTTATATATTAAAAACGGATGGAAAGAAAAAACAGGATGCTTAGCAAAGGAGTCAGAAGGTATGAAAGCGAAAAGATAGAGAGGATTTATATGGGAAATGCTAAGATCGTATGTAAGATAGAACCGGATTTGTGGAAAAAAGAAAGAATGGAACAGTTTATTCTTGGAGGGATGGACGTCGTAAGATGCGTGTATGCACCTCGGGAAACAGAAAGCTGTGTACGGTGTATCCGGGAGGTTGGTACATTCCGCAGTAAAAGGAATCAGCCAATAGAGATCCTGTTTGATATACAAAAAGAAAAGAAGGACACAGGAGGATTTGCAGAGGAGATTCTGCTTGGTATAAGCCAGAAGGTAAAAATGATTTCAGTGCCGTTTGTGAATATGCCAAAGCAGGGAAAAAAATTAAGAAAGCTGTTGGATGAGAATGGCGGAAAACAGATTTTGCTGATCATGAGAATGGAAGAGGACAGGACAGAGCAGGAACTGGAAAAGGTGCTTGACGAGACAGACGGGATCATGATCGGAAAAGCGGTGACGCCGGAAGTGCAGCGGCTGATGATGAAAAAAGCCTATGAGGCACAAAAGATGCTGGTTACGGCAACACTGATGCTGGATTTTCGGGTGGAAGCCGTACAAAATGAAAAATAGTAGTAAAGGAGACAGTAGATGAAAGCATACTGGAATTCTGAAGTAGAAGAACTAAAAAAGGAGTTTCATGTAACAGAGGAAGGACTTTCCGCAGAGCAGGTGGAACAGATCCGTCAGGAAAAAGGAGAGAATGTATTACAGGAAGGAAAAAGGAAAAGCGTGGCAGCGGTGTTTTTTCAGCAGTTCTGTGATCTGCTCGTTGTGATTTTGATCGTTGCAGCAGTGATCTCGATGTTTTCCGGAAATATGGAGAGTACCGTGGTGATTCTTCTGGTGCTTGTGATGAACGCAGTTCTTGGCACCATACAGCATGTCAAGGCAGAGCGTTCTCTGGACAGTTTGAAAAAACTGTCCTCGCCGGGCGCGAAAGTAATGCGTGACGGAAGAAAGCAGGAAATCCCATCCAGGGAGATCGTACCGGGTGATATTGTCATCTTAGAAGCGGGTGATATGATTGTAGCGGATGGAAGGGTTTTACACAACTATTCCCTTCAGGTCAATGAGAGTTCACTGACCGGCGAATCTACCAATGTGGAAAAACAAGACGCCCTGATCGAAGGAGATGTGCCTCTGGGAGACCGCAAGAATATGGTGTATTCAGGCAGTCTTGTTACCTATGGAAGAGCGGAAGTCCTTGTTACGGCAACCGGAATGGAGACGGAGCTTGGCAGGATCGCAGGACTCATGAATGCGGCAAAAGAGAGGAAGACACCGCTGCAGGTCAGCCTGGATGAATTCAGCAGTAAACTTGCGATACTCATTATGATTATCTGTGCTCTGGTATTCGGACTTTGCATTTACCGGAAAATGGAACTTTTAGATTCCTTTATGTTTGCAGTTGCGTTAGCAGTTGCGGCGATCCCGGAGGCACTGGGCTCGATCGTCACGATCGTACAGGCGATGGGAACGCAGAAGATGGCAAAAGAAAATGCGATCGTCAAGGACTTGAAGGCGGTGGAGAGTCTTGGATGTGTTTCCGTTATCTGTTCGGATAAGACAGGAACGCTGACGCAGAATAAAATGACCGTGCAGAAGATTTATGTGGGCGGAGCAGTCCTAAAACCGTCTGAACTGGATATCAGAAGCCGGGTGCAGCGTTATCTTTTATATGATGCGGTGTTAAATAATGATTCAAGTATTGCGGATGGAAAAGAGATCGGTGATCCGACCGAGTCCGCACTGCTTCACATGTATCGCGGCATACCACTTTCCGAAGATATGTTTTTCGAGGGGCAGAATCTTTCCGAAGATCATTTGAGAAAAAGTATGGAGCGTCTTGAAGAGGTGCCGTTTGATTCGGATCGGAAGATCATGAGCGCAAAATATCGATTGCACGGAGTTTCCACGGTACTCACCAAAGGAGCACCGGATATTCTGCTTACACGCTGTGAGAAGTATATGGATGAAAACGGAATCCATGAGATGACGGAACGGGAACGGGAGAACATACGGGAAGCAAATCGGAAGTTTTCCGAAAATGGTCTGCGTGTGCTTGCGTTTGCCTGTCGTGAAACGGAAGAGACGTTGACGACAGAGACGGAATGTGATTTTACGTTCCTTGGGCTTATCGCAATGATGGACCCGCCAAGACCAGAATCAGTTGAGGCAGTAAGAAATGCGATACGTGCGGGCATCCGTCCGGTTATGATCACTGGAGACCACAAGATCACGGCAGTTGCGATAGCAAAAGAAATCGGTATTTATCACGAGGGAGATCTGGCACTTACCGGAATGGAACTGGATGCAATGTCGGAGGAAGAACTTAATCGGGAAATTGAAAAAATATCCGTTTATGCAAGGGTTTCACCGGAGAACAAGATCCGTATCGTGGAGGCATGGCAGAACAAAGGCAGGATCGTATCTATGACCGGAGATGGTGTCAATGATGCGCCGGCATTAAAGAAGGCGGATATCGGTGTGGCGATGGGCGTTACGGGAACAGAAGTTTCTAAGGATGCTGCGGCGATGATTCTTTCGGATGACAATTTTGCCACGATCATGAAAGCAGTCATTAACGGACGAAATGTGTACCGCAATATAAAAAATGCAATCCTGTTTTTGCTTTCCGGCAACATGGCGGGAATCCTGTCGGTGCTCTACACTTCGATCATGGCACTTCCGGTGCCGTTTGCGCCGGTTCATCTGTTGTTTATCAACCTGTTGACGGATTCGCTTCCTGCGATCGCAATCGGCATGGAGCCGTCGGATGATTCGCTTTTAAAGGAAAAGCCGCGTGATCCATCGGTCGGCATTTTAACGAAAGATTTTGTGACAAAGATGATGCTTCAGGGAGCGCTGATCGCGGTATCGACCATGACGGCATTCCACATCGGGTTAAAGAGTGGGGAAGCACTTGCGACTACGATGGCATTTTCGGTTCTGACACTGGCAAGATTGTTCCATGGCTTTAACTGCCGCAGTGAGGAGTCTATGGCAAAACTCGGATTTCGTTCCAATAAATATAGTATTTATGCGTTCTTAGGCGGTGTGTGTCTGCTGGCACTGGTATTGTTTATTCCGGCATTGCATGGTGTGTTTTCGGTAGTATCGGTATCCGGTATCCATCTGCTTTGGATCGTGGGACTGGCATTTTTGCCGACACTGATCATCCAGATCGTAAAGATGGTATGGGAAGCATTGCAGAAAAAAGGGAATTAGACAAAAGGATGAGGAGAATAGGAAAAAATGATGGATCATATTTCGTTTGTTTATTTTATGCAGCAGATGGCAGAACATCCCGTGCTTTTGATATCGGTGCTGCTGACACTTGGAGTAATCTTTGTAAATGGCTGGACGGATGCACCGAATGCGATCGCGACCTGCGTATCGACCAGATGCATGGACGTAGATCATGCGATCATCATGGCAGCAATCTGCAATTTCCTTGGTGTTATGGTCATGTCTTTAGTCAATTCCAGCGTGGCAATGACGATAAAAAACATGGTAAACTTTGGCGGAAATAATGAAGATGCGCTGATCGCATTGTGTGCAGCGATGGCAGCCATTGTGATCTGGGCGATCGGTGCGTGGTATTTCGGAATCCCGACGAGTGAGAGCCATGCACTGATCGCGGGATTGTCAGGAGCGGCGATCGCATTGCAGGGCGGACTGGATGGCGTGAATTTTTCGGAGTGGATCAAGGTTATCTATGGACTGGTGCTTTCCACCATCATAGGTTTTGCTGTTGGTTTTGGCGTGTGTAAGGTAGTTACGATCATCTGTGAGAGTATAGATCGAAAAAAGACAAACCGCTTTTTTAGCGGGGGACAGGTAGCAGGCGGTGCGGCAGTTGCGTTCATGCACGGAGCGCAGGATGGACAGAAATTTATGGGTGTATTGCTGCTCGGATTTTTTCTGGTCAATGGAAAAGAGGATACGGCGGGCGCATTCGTTCCGATCTGGATGATGGTGCTCTGCTCGATAGTAATGGGACTTGGTACTTCTGTCGGTGGAAAAAAGATCATAAAATCAGTCGGCATGGATATGGTAAAACTGGAAAAATATCAGGGATTTTCCGCAGATGCGGCGGCAGCACTGTGTATTTTATTTTCCACGCTATTTGGTATTCCGGTCAGCACAACGCATATGAAGACGACAGCCATCATGGGTGTTGGTGCGGTGAAGCGGTTGTCAGCGATCAATTATAAGGTGGTGCTCGACATGGTGCTCACCTGGGTTTTGACGTTTCCGGGCTGCGGTATCATCGGATTTATCATGGCAAAGGTATTCTTATTATTCAGATAGGTAAAGGAGAAAAAGCAGATGAAAAAGAAAAAAGAAGAGTTTTATTATAAAAATTTATGTTCCGCTATGGAATATTCCTATCAGGCAGCACAGTTTTTGGCAGAAACCTTGAAAAATTATGATAAGGAGACTTTGCGGGACAAGCTTGATGCCATGCATGAGCTGGAGCAGAAGGGTGATGCGAAAAAGCATAAAATGATGAAGGCGTTAAGTCAGGCATTTATCACGCCGATCGAGCGGGAGGATCTGGTTTCATTAAGCGGTTACATAGATGATATTACCGATGCGGTGGAGGAAGTGCTGCTTCAGGTTTATATGAGTAATGTAACAAAGATTCGTTCTGATGTCTTTCCGGTACTGGAACTTTTGTCGGAGAGTATTCAGGCACTCAGTGATGTAATGAGTGAACTGAAGGATTTCAAGCATTCCAAAGTGATCGAGGATTATATTATCCGTGTCAATGATCTGGAAGAACAGGGAGACAGCCTTTACGTTGAGAACATGCGCAGGCTGCATCAGGAGGATGACATCCGAACGATCGTGATCTGGCGAACGATTTATGAATACCTGGAAAACTGTATCGATACCTGTGAGCATGTGGCGGATATTGTTGGAATGGTCATCATGAAAAATTCATAAGACTGGTGGTTCTTGCTGTCGTGTCTCAGAAATGCTAAAATAAAAGAATTGAAAACAGGAGGAGCAGACAGAATGAAAAAATATGATTATCTGATCGTGGGAGCAGGACTGTTCGGCGCAGTCTTCGCGCAGGAGGCAAAAAAGGCGGGAAAGAAATGTCTTGTGATCGACAGACGGAACCACATTGCCGGAAATATATACACAAAGGAAATCGAACAGATCCAGGTACATCAGTATGGGGCACATATCTTCCACACTTCGGATAAAGAAGTGTGGAATTATGTAAATCAATTTGCGGAATTCAATCGTTATACCAATTCTCCGATCGCAAATTACAAGGGTGAGATTTATAACATGCCGTTTAATATGAACACATTCCAGAAATTGTGGGGCGTTGTGACACCGCAGGAGGCAAAGGAAAAGATCGAGGCGCAGAAGCGGGAATATGCGGTGGAGCATCCGAAAAATTTAGAGGAACAGGCGATCAATCTCGTCGGACCGGATGTATATACCAAACTTGTCAAGGGTTATACGGAAAAACAGTGGGGCAGACGTGCCACGGAATTGCCGGCATTTATCATAAAGAGACTTCCGGTGCGTTTTACCTATGACAATAATTATTTTAATGATACATATCAGGGTATTCCGATCGGCGGTTATACAAAGCTGGTGGAGCGTATGCTCGATGGAACCAAAGTAAGGCTTCAGACGGATTTCTTAAAAGAACGGGAAAACTATGAGGCACTTGCAGATAAGATTGTGTATACCGGAATGATCGATGCATATTTTGACTACTGTTACGGAGAACTTGAATACCGTTCGCTGCGTTTTGAGACGGAAGTGCTGGATGAGGAAAATCATCAGGGAAATGCGGTTGTAAACTATACAGAGTATGAGGTGCCGTATACCAGGATCATAGAACATAAGCACTTTGAGTTTGGCTGTCAGAATGAAAATGGGAATCGAAAAACGGTCATCACCCGTGAATATCCTAAGACCTGGAATAAGGGAGATGAACCGTATTATCCGATGAATGATGAAAAAAATGCCGCACTGTATAAACAGTATGAGCATCTTGCAAAGCAGGAAGGAAATGTCATTTTTGGCGGAAGACTTGGACAGTATAAATATTATGATATGGACGATACGATAGCTTCGGCACTTTCCTTTGCACGCGCCGAGTTAGGTGTGTAGGAACGAAAGCAGGTTTTCATTTGCCCGGGCAAAGTTTGCAACGTGGAACCAGTCATCAATGTAGGCGGCACGTTTGTTATAGTGTTTCAGATAATAGGCGTGCTCCCAGACATCGATATTTAAGAGAGGGAAAAATCCGGCAGGCAGTGGAGTGTCCTGATTTTTCGTAACAAAAATGCAGAGTCTGCCGTCCGGCTGTGCGGTCAGCCATGCGTAACCGGAGCCGAATACCGAGAGTGCGGCGGCTTTCAATTTTTCTTTAAACTTTTCCAGACTTCCAAAACTTTCAGTAAGAAAAGCGGATAAAGGGTTCGGGATGGGTTTGTCTGCGTCCGGTGTCAGTCCGGAAAAATAAAAAATATGATTGTAAACGCCGCCGGCGTTGTTTTTAACCGGAATCTGGATGCCGCAAGGAAGCAGATCCGGGTGTGCCAGCAGAAAGATAAGCGATTTATCATGCAGGGCAGGATGAGAGGCAAGAGTGCTGTTTAGATTGTCAACATAGGTCTGCAGATGCCTGTCGTGGTGCAGATGCATGGTCTTTTCATCGATATAAGGTATCAGTGCATCATATGCATAGGGCAGCGGCGGGTTCTCAAATGGATAATGTTCATTCATATAAAAAATCCTTTTTCTTTTAATATATGTGTCCGAAGGAGAAATAGACGAAGGTGGCTTGAAAAAAATCATGGCCTGCGTTATCATATTGCTTTAAGAGAATGTGACCACAATGACAGGTTTTCCGGTCACAGGCGTAAGGAGAATGGAATGAAGATAACAGCAGTAGTACCCTGTTACAATGAGCAGGAAGCGTTGGGGCTTTTTTATGAGGAATTAAACCGGGTGACCGAAGAAATGCAGGATGTGGAATTTGAGATCCTGTTCGTTAATGACGGTTCGAAAGACCGCACGCTGGAATTAATGAAAGAACTCGCCGCAAAAGACGAGCGTGTAAAATATATCTCCTTTTCCAGAAATTTTGGGAAAGAAGCGGCAATCTATGCCGGACTCGAGCATGCATCCGGCGATCTGGCAGCGATCATGGATGCGGATCTGCAGGATCCGCCGAAGCTTTTACCGGAGATGTATCGTGCAGTTACAGAAGAAGGCTATGATTCTGTGGCGACCAGACGTGTCACCAGAAAGGGCGAGCCGCCGATCCGGTCTTTTTTTGCGCGGATGTTCTATCGGATGATGAATAAGATGTGCAAGACGGAGGTTGTGGACGGTGCGAGGGATTTCAGACTTATGACAAGACCGTTTGTGGATGCACTGCTTTCCATGAAAGAATATAACCGCTTTTCCAAAGGGCTGTTTGGCTGGGTTGGTTTCCGCACGAAATGGATCGAATTTGAAAATGTTGAGCGTGTGGCAGGAGAAACGAAATGGTCGTTTTGGAAACTGCTCTTGTATGCGATAGATGGGATGGTCGCATTTTCTACGATGCCGCTTTCCGTTGCGGCGCTAATCGGGATTTTAATGTGCGTTGCTGCGGGGCTGGCGATCATTTTTATCATTGTCCGCCAGTTGTGTTTCGGCGGTTCGGCGTTTGGATGGCCGTCTATGGTGTGTATCATGATTTTTATCGGCGGTGTACAGTTACTCTGTATGGGGATCATGGGACAGTATCTGGCGAAAACCTATCTGGAAGTAAAGGATCGTCCGATTTATATCTGTAAAGAGACGAACATAGAAAAAGAATAAGAAAAAATAAAAACAGGAGATTTTCCGGAAAATGGGAAATCTCCTGTTTTTTTGCATGACGCTAAAATGTCAGACGGTGGATGGGTTTTTGGACTTTTGTTTTCCGAAGAAAGCATCTAATGCCGCAAACGGACGGCTTTTTGTGAGCGCCTGGTTTAATGCCATGAGTACGGCCGCAAAAATGTATATGGCGGCAAAAACGGCAAGCAGTACCAAAATCTCCTGTCTGACGGTCAGCGCATAATTGTCAAAAGCATGGATGACTTCGGACATTACGATATGCTGGAGCAAGAAGATGGCATAGGAAATTTTGGAACTGTACCGGATGAAGCTGTTTACATAGTTTACATTCATCACATACGTTCCGATAAAATAAAATACAAAAAACAGTGCGGCCGATGTGAGCTGCATGCATAAAAGCGTGTCCGCACCAAGCGGAACAAAGAGCAGAATGATACAGCAGATGGCGGCGGGTATCACGAGCTGCCATTTCGTAAGCAAAGTGCGGTATTGGATAAAGAGCATGCCGAACCAGAAAGCGAGCAGGCAGGTGATCAGATTCCGTTCTTTGGAGATCAGGAAGAAATCCGTGAAATACAAAGAAGCAAAGCCGCTGATCAAAAGAACCGTAGTTAGGATCTTACAATGTTTCATGCACCAGGTGAGCAGCGGATAGCATATATAAAGCAGGATCAGTGCACCTAAAAACCATTCGCCGATAAAATAGTAATTCGGCGTATAGCGGTAGCTCATGTATCCGTCCATTCCAAACAGAGTGAGGAGCAGATACTTCGGGTTTCCGTTATAAAAAAGATGCTTCACGCCGCAGACCTGTTTGTAATACAGGAAAAGCCACAGCATATAAAACATCGGGAAAATACCCTTAAAGCGTGTCCAGTAAAATTTTTTGCAGTCACGCAGGTGAACATCCGGATGATTGTAATATAAGGATGCGCCTGAGATCATAAAGAAAATGGTGACCACCGTTGTTTCCCCCCAGCGACCGTTTGCATAAGAATACAGAAACAAAAAATTGGAAAACTGTGGTGTCGTGATGCAGATGTCTGCAAAGTGATAAATTACAATGATCCATGCGCAGATGGCACGGATAAAATCAAAACTTTCGATACGTTCTTTCATGATATCTCCTCTTTATTAAAGCGAAAAATAAAATGTCTCCCCTATCATACAATTAACCGTGCAAAAATGCAATCACTGCGGACATTTTCCCAAAAAACAATATTAAGAAAAAGTTAAGTAAAAAAATTGGGAAAAAAGTATTTTTTATGCTATGATAAGAAAAAACTTACATGGAAATTGGGAGGATAAGAATATGAAGAAGAAAACAGTGGCACTTCTTTTGTGTACGATGTCGGTACTTTTTGCATCTTGCGGAAAGACAGCGGATGCAGGAAACGGAGCCGGAGAGAATATGACGGCGACTGAAGCGGAGAGTGAGACTGTGATTCCGGAAACGGAGGAAATACAGACCGGGACAGAAGCAGATGCCGAAACAGAAACAGATGTCAAAACGGAGACGGCTGCTGAAACAAAAATGGAAGAGAAATTTGATGTTACATTAGAAGAGATAAACGAAAGCTTTCCGGCAGATGACGGAACTGTGATATTTGAAAGTACATACAGTTATCCGAATCTTTCATCTGACAGCAAGAAAGAAGCAGCAGATGCGATCAGCCGTGATATCGCAGAGCTGGAGCAGCAGTATAAGACGGAGAGCGAAGAGATACGCGGATATGCGAAAGAAGATTATGCCTATCGTTTGGAGGAGGGCACAGAGAGCGGTATGGAGTTCGGTCGGTTTGTTCCATATGAATCAGACAGTACATCCACAGTGGAACGCAATGATGCCGCAATTTTTTCATTCGTTGTTTACAGCTATGATTATTCCGGCGGTGCGCACGGAAGTTATATTTACAGCGGATATAATTATGATGCGGCGACCGGTGCGCGGCTTTTGCTTACAGACCTTGCAGAGGATGCGGATTCCTTTAAGCAGAATATTTTAAGCAACATAGAAGCGCAGTGCCAGACCGATGCCTATAAAGATATGCTGTTTCCGGAATATATGGAGTGTTTAGAGGATGCCCTTTCCAGAGATACGGGGTGGTATCTGACCCAAGAAGGTCTTACGATCACCTGTGCGCCGTATGAACTCGGACCGTATTCTTCCGGAAATATAGATTTTACAATATCCTACGATGAACTTGGGACATACGGCATAAAGAGCGCGTATCTGTATCAGGCAGACTAGAGGGTGAGAAGATGCACTATGCGATAGGAGATGTCCATGGTTGTTATCAGGCGATGAAAAAGCTGATCGGAAAAATACAGCGCGAAGATGCAGAGGCGCAGTTTATCCTGATCGGTGATGTGTTAGACCGCGGAGAAGAGACGCCTGAGGTATTAGAATGGTGTATGCGGAATGTCACAAGAGACGGAAAATACCAGATGTTGATGGGAAATCATGAGTTGATGTTCATGGAATGGTGCAGCAGGGAGTGGTTTCCTTATTGTGAAGGCAAAAAGGAAAGCTATGCACATGCCCATTACAATGTGGATGAGGATCTAAAGAGAGCCGGACTTCTGACAGAGCAGAACGTGCGGCAGATCTTCGCATTTTTCCGTACACTGCCGATCGTAAAAGAAAAGACCGTGGTCTCTCCCGATGGAAAACAAAAGATCGTGCTCGCCCATGCGTGGGCAAAAAAGGAAGAGATCGAGCAGATCAGGGATGGAAGTATGCGGCCGAAAGAGTTTTTTCGGACATTCCTGTTAGATCGGACAGGGTGCAAAAGGGATGCGGCATATGATCCGGATGGAAAAGAGATTCTGATCCACGGACACACGCCGACGACCAGTGCCGAGGTTATCGAAAACGGCGGAGTTCCGGGCAGGATCGTTTACCGGAAACATGCGGTGAATATAGACTGCGGGCTTTCACATGGCAGTGCGGATTATGATGTGCCGGCAAATCTTGCGGCGGTCTGCCTGGAAAATCTGAAAGAGTATTATGCCTACACGCTTGAGGAATGCTATGAAAACATGCATTTTGGTGACAGGGAGGCGGTAAGGCGCGCAGTTTTGACATACAAGCAGAAATATCATTTCAGCCGGCCGGATATGATGCGCATTGATCTGAGCCGTCAGATCAACGGAGCCTGACAGTTTTTTCTTGACAAAAATGCGCCGGGTATTTATGATAGTTCATATCGGGAATGCGCGTAATGCGCAGATAAAGGTAATGAGAAAGAGGAGTATGTGTAAATGCCCGGCAGAGAGAGACGCCCGTTGGCTGGAAGACGTCTTGGGAAACATTGCGCAGAAGGTAGCTTTTGAACCGAAAGACTGAAAAGACTGGTTGTTTCGTAAGTTTTTCCGGAGTTATCCACGTTATCGGATAAATGAGATGTGAACTGTTCCAAAAGCGGGATAGTTCATAACAAAGGTGGTACCGCGACAGAGTCGCCCTTTTTGTCTTTGGACAAAAGGGGCTTTTTTTACGCGATAATTGGAATGGAAGGAAGGAGCAGATTATGAGCAAGGAATTAGCAAAGACATACGATCCGCAGGGGATCGAGGGCCGTCTTTACAAGAAATGGGAGGATAACGGATATTTTCACGCAGAGGTTGACCGCAGCAAGAAACCGTTTACGATCGTGATGCCGCCTCCAAATATCACAGGACAGCTTCACATGGGACATGCGCTCGATAACACCATGCAGGATATTTTGATCCGTTATAAAAGAATGCAGGGCTACAATGCGTTGTGGCAGCCGGGAACAGATCATGCGGCGATCGCCACAGAGGTAAAAGTCATCAAGGCGTTAAAAGAGCAGGGCATCGATAAAAACGATCTCGGCAGAGAAAAATTTTTGGAAAAATGCTGGGAATGGAAAGATGAATATGGTTCACGCATCGTAAATCAGTTAAAGAAACTCGGATCTTCTGCAGACTGGGAGAGAGAACGCTTTACCATGGACAAAGGCTGCTCGGATGCGGTGCTTGAAGTGTTTATCAAGCTGTATGAGAAAGGCTATATATACAAAGGTTCCCGTATCGTCAACTGGTGTCCGGTCTGCAAGACCTCTATTTCCGATGCGGAAGTAGAACATGAAGAGCAGGATGGATTTTTCTGGCATATCAATTATCCGGTCATTGGTGAGGAAGGCAGATTTGTTGAGATTGCGACGACCAGACCGGAGACGATGTTCGGTGATACTGCGGTTGCAGTCAATCCGGAGGATGAACGCTATAAAGATATTATCGGAAAGAAGCTTTTGCTTCCGATCGTAAACCGTGAGATTCCGGTCATCGCAGATGCGTATGTTGACAAGGAATTTGGAACTGGCTGCGTAAAGATCACACCGGCGCATGACCCGAACGATTTTGAGGTTGGCAAGCGTCATGATCTGGAAGAGATCGTAGTTATCGGTGATGATGCGATCATGAATAAAAATGCCGGAAAATATGAGGGTATGGATCGTTATGAATGCAGAGAGAAGCTGGTGGCTGATTTAGAGGAAATGGGACTGCTTGTAAAGGTTGTTCCGCATTCCCACAACGTTGGTACCCATGATCGCTGCGGCACAACAGTAGAACCGATGATCAAGCAGCAGTGGTTCGTAAAGATGGATGAAATGATCAAGCCTGCGGTAGAAGCAGTGAAAAACGGCGACATTAAGCTGCTGCCGAAGCGCATGGACAAGACCTATTTCAACTGGACAGATAATATCCGCGACTGGTGTATCTCCAGACAGCTCTGGTGGGGACACCGCATTCCGGCATATTACTGCGATGACTGCGGCGAAATGGTTGTTGCAAAGGAAAAACCGGAAAAATGCCCGAAATGCGGCTGCATCCATATGACACAGGACCCGGATACACTGGATACCTGGTTTTCCTCTGCACTCTGGCCGTTCTCCACACTCGGCTGGCCGAATAATACAGAAGAACTGGATTATTTCTATCCGAATGACGTCCTTGTTACCGGTTATGACATCATTTTCTTCTGGGTTATCCGTATGATCTTTTCCGGATATGAACAGATGGGCAGGGCACCGTTCTCCACGGTATTGTTCCACGGTCTGGTAAGAGATTCACAGGGACGCAAGATGAGTAAGTCTCTCGGAAACGGTATTGATCCGCTTGAAGTCATCGACAAATATGGTGCGGATGCGTTAAGATTGACGCTTATTACCGGAAACGCACCTGGAAATGATATGCGTTTTTACTGGGAAAGAGTAGAAGCATCCAGAAACTTTGCAAACAAGGTATGGAATGCATCCCGTTTTATCATGATGAACTTAGATGGCATGGAAGTAAAAGAGCCGTCTGCGGAACAGTTAAAACCGGCGGATAAGTGGATTCTTTCACGTGTCAATACGCTGGCAAAGGATGTTACCGAGAACATGGACAAGTTCGAGCTTGGAATTGCTGTACAGAAGGTCTATGATTTTATCTGTGATGAATTCTGCGACTGGTACATTGAGATTGCAAAGGTTCGTACCTATAAGAAAGAGGAAAATCCGGAATCTGCCAATGCGGCGCTTTGGACGTTAAAGACGGTTCTGACACAGGCATTAAAGCTGCTGCATCCGTATATGCCGTTCATCACAGAAGAGATCTATTGCACACTGCATCCGGAAGAAGAGACGATCATGCTCTCTGATTGGCCGGTATATCAGGATGCATGGCATTTTGAAAAAGAAGAAGAAATGGTAGAACACAGCAAGGATCTTGTAAAAGGAGTCCGCAATGTCCGCACAGAGATGGATGTCCCGCCATCGAAAAAGGCAAAGCTTTTTGTTGTTTCAGATGACGCTTTCTTACGTGAAACGTTTGAGGTAATGAAAGAAGCATACATGACGCTCGCGTCAGCAAGCGAAACAGCGGTACAGGCGGATAAGGCCGGTATCGGTGAGGATGCGGTATCGGTTGTGATCCCGGGAGCTACCGTATATCTGCCGCTTGAAGATCTAGTAGATTTTGAAAAAGAAAAAGAACGTCTGACAAAAGAAAAAGAACGTCTGACAAAGGAACTTGCGCGTTCGAAGGGAATGCTCTCAAATGAGAGATTTTTAAGCAAGGCACCAGAAGCAAAAGTGCAGGAAGAAAAAGACAAGCTGGCAAAATATGAACAGATGATGGCTCAGGTTGAAGAACGCCTGGCTCAGATGAAATAGCATATAGAAAAAGAAGGATATGAAAATGCTAACGCCACATAAGGAAGTAATTGAGAAATACATTAAAATACAACCCTATGGGCGTTGCAAAGGCGGAAGACGGCGTAGAAGGCAGAAATGCTTTTTACGCTGTCTTTTTTTATGTTCAAAAAATAAAATCGCACATTCGTAATCTTAAAATACTCCTGCTGCAATGTAGATACAAAGGAGGTACAGCGTATGCGGGAAAGAAAATACTACTTGGCACTTGATAATTATGAGCGGAATGTTATCATCAATAGTCTGAAAGAACACCGCAAGATAGCATACATAAATCTGCTTACAGAGCAGATGAAACAGGCACAAGGCATTACCGAACAGTTGAAAGCGAAAAAGCGTTGCTTATTATTGTTGTTTTCGGCTTTTTTGTGAACATTTTAAGCAATGAATTGCCTTCTGAAAAGATATATGCTACAATGGTTAATATGATTAGCCAAATATGAAATGTGGGTAGCTGAATGAAAGTGGGATTAGATAAAAAAGCAATTATTGAAGCAGCGGCTAATATGGCAGATGAAAAAGGTATTGCGAATATAACCTTGAAGGTGTTAGCAAATGAATTGGGGGTAAAATCTCCGTCATTGTATAAACACTTTAGTGGTGGGCTGGACGAACTGAATAAAGAGCTGATGCTGTATGGTTGGTGTTCTTTGGAAAACGAAATCACAAAAGCCGCCATAGGTAAAGCAAAAGATGATGCGATTATTGCAATCTGTTATACCTATCGAAATTTTGTCAACAAACACAAAGGCTTATTTGAAGCTATGCAATGGTACAATATGTATCAATCGGAGGAACATTTGCAGGCAACGCAAGGAACAATAGACGTTCTGTTTCAAGTGCTTGAATCCTATGGTTTGACCGAGGAACAAAAAGTACATTGTGTCCGTATGCTTCGAGGTTTTCTGCAAGGATTTTGTTCTATTGAAAGTCACGGTGGGTATGGAAACCCGACACCGCTTAATGATACTTTTGATTTTGCATTAAAAACTATTTTGAACGGTATTCGTGATTTGCAAGGAGGAACGACACGATGAAACAGCTATTGAAAAATATTAGTCCATTTAATAACCGAACAGAAATGCCGACAGCTTTATTTATTGTGAAGAAAGTCCTTGCTTTTTGGCTGTGTTACATAGCAGGATTATTTATTGCAGAACAAGTTGTCATACTTCTGCATTTTCCCTTTGGCAAAAATATGCTTGTCGGTGATGTATTTGACGCACAAACCATAACACTAATTATCTATTACGGCTATATCGTAATGGCAGGGATTGCGTTGCTATATTGGAAATTGATTGAGAAAAAGCCATTGTCTGAAATGGGATTGACAAAGCACTTTGGAAGTTACTTTATCGGAATTATTACGGGCGTTCTCTTACTTGCTATATCTGTTGTTGCTATCATTTTGACGGGCAACATAAAGTATCACGGAGTTTTTGAAAATGCTGATATTCTTGTAATTATTCTCTTTATAGGTGGCTTTATTATTCAAGGTGCAACAGAAGAATTTTTATGCAGGGGGATTGTATTGCACACCTTAAAAGAAAAGACTTCTCTTTGGATTGCAATAGCAGTCAGTACGGTTATGTTTGTCATTCCGCATTGGTCATCTTTGTTTGCAGGAGAAACAATTTACGGAGTTATCGGCGCTGCCAATCTCGTACTTATTTCAATCATCTTTTCACTGCTGACGATACGTTTCAAAAGCACATGGGCTGCTTGCGGGTTGCACTCATTTTGGAATGCCGTTTTATACAGTGTTCTCGGATTGAACTTAAGCGGAAACGATGAAACCGTTACAGCTATTTTTAATATGCAATCCGTAGGTAAAAATATATGGAATGGCGGCGAATACGGTATTGAAGCGAGCATTATTACCACCGTTGTATTAGCTATTGCCACCGTATTGATTTGGTTTGCGAACAGAAAGAGAGTAACTGTAAAATGATAAAAACGGAATGTTTGATAGAAGAAAAAAATCTAAAAATAACCGTTATAAAAGAGCAAACGCAAAGACGCAGAGCCGATGAACTTGTGAGATAATTCACATAGATAAGGAAGAAACGATTATCGGGTATATTACGCTTCTTTCCAATAAATTAACCCAATTTGTCGATGGCATTCTACCCGACATAGCCTTTAAGCAATGGTTTCTGCTGATAATGATTTCAAAGATGGAAATTGAAGAAAAGAGTCTAAATAGTATTGCCGAGTTTGTAGGTACATCCAGACAGAATATTAAAAAGATGCTGATACCATTGGAAAACAAGGGCCACGGATATATGAAAGACCCGAATGACAAAGAAAAATGGCTGATAGATGAACCTGCCGCCGAAGTGGTACGAAAAATCTTTGCTTTGTGCCTTGCCGGACGAGGTCCGTTACAAGGTGCATAAGACAATCTACAATCCGGTGGAGGATTACCAAGTCATACCCGATATGCAGGAACCGATAATCTAAGTTGTAAAATGTCACGAAACCGTATCCTTAAAAAACTTCCTTATGTGGCGTTGTCAAAAGAGTATCCTTCTTTTTTTCTTCTTTCGTTGAAGTAATCAGACTATTATGGTATAATATATTAAAATTTTGAAAGATGTATCGTAAATTAATTATTTCGAAACGGAGTGACAGGAGATGGCAGAGCAAGAGAAAAAACAACCGAAGCTGAATATCAGTAGTGACGGCATGGAAGCCTATCTGCGCCTGCCGGTACCGTCTTTGGGGGAGCCATACACGGAGAAGGGAATCTTAAAGATTTTATCGGAAAAAGGAGTTTGCGCGGGGATACAGGAAGAGGCGATCAGAGGAATGCTGGATGCCGGGATTTATGAGCGCGATGTGCGGGTCGCAGTGGGGACAAGACCGGTGGATGGAACGGATGGCTATTATGAATATGAGTTTAACAGTGATTTCAGCAAAAAACCAAAGATCCGTGAAGATGGAACGGTGGATTACTGGAGTATGAACCTGATCGAAGTCGTGCGTGAAGGGCAGGAGATCGCAAAATATCACCCGGCAGTGCAGGGAAAGCCCGGTGTGGATGTAAAAGGCAAAACGGTGACCGAAAAACCGGGCAGAGAGCTTCCGCCTTTAAAAGGGAAAGGTTTTGAGCGAAGTGCGGATAACCTGACATATGTGGCGGTCATTTCCGGAAAGATCACCAGACAGGAAGACCGAATCACGATCCTTCCGATCTATGAAATATCAGGAGATGTAGATGTTACCATCGGAAATATTGATTTTGTGGGAGATGTGGTGATCCACGGAAATGTCTGCAATGCAGTAGAGATCAAATCGACCGGAAATATCACGATAGATGGTGTGGTGGAGTCAGCCCATATTTATGCGCAGAAAGATGTGATCTTACGAAGCGGGATGCTGGGTGGAAGCAAGTCTACGATTTACGCAAAAGGAAATTTGTTTGCAAAATTTGTGGAATATACCGAAGTGGAAGTCGGAGGAAATATTGAGGCGGATGTTTTTATGGACTGTGAGGTTACTTGCGGCGGATCTCTGCTCATGAAAGGCAAACGTGCAAAGATCATGGGCGGCCAGGTTTATGCGGCCTATGGGATCGATGCGAATGATATTGGGAATGTCGCGGAGGTTGGCACCTATGTGGCAGTCGGTGTTGGCAATAAGGAAGATGCAAAACTGACTGCATTGAAAAAACAGATCAAGGAAAATCAGGATACGTTAGACAAGATGGAACGGGCGCTCAAGCAGTTTGATCTCTTAGAGGAGCAAAAAGGTGTTTCCTATAAAAATGATCCGAGACGTATGCAGCTTTTACGGCAGAGGATCAAGTATATCGCAACGATCAATGACGATAAGGCAAAGGCGTTTGCATTGGAGGAGCTGATCGAGAATTCCAAGCATGCTACGGTAAAGGTCAATCACAATGTATATCCGGGTGTACTGGTAAAAATCGGGGACTTTGTGACAAATGTAAAGGTGCAGCAGGGGAATCTGGAATTTGTAAAACGCGTGGATCACATCGTGATGTCACCGTTGGACGAGAAGATTGTCATATAGAGGCGGACTGTGCGGTGAAAAGAAAAAAATCTTCCGCGGTTTTACTTGCATAAAATCATCACTATATTATAATGAATGAAGTAAACATTCAAAAATAATATAGTGGTGATTTTTTTGACTTATGAAGAAGTATGTAATTATATAGAAGAGATACCGAAGTTTACGGTTAAGCACGATCTTTGGCACACGAAAAAGCTGCTTTCGTATTTGGGACATCCGGAGCGCGATTTTGCGGTGATCCATGTGGCAGGAAGTAATGGAAAGGGCAGTGTATGCCGGGCGATCAGTCATGTGCTGACAGAAAATGGGACGCGTACCGGGCTTTTTATCTCACCGCATCTGGTGTGTATGGAAGAACGGATGCAGATCAATGAAAAAAACAGTACAAAAGAGCAGTTTACGGATAGTTTTCTGACGGTGAAAGCGGCAGTGGAACGGATGGAAAAAGAGGGCGAGGAACATCCGTCTTTTTTTGAGTATCTGTTTGCGATGGCAATGGTGTTTTTCTCGAAGCAGAATGTGGAGATTGCTGTGTTGGAGACGGGGCTTGGCGGAAGGCTGGACGCAACGAATGTGGTGGAGTCACCGCTGCTTACCGTGATCACGTCCATCAGCCTGGAACATACAGAATATCTCGGTGATACCATTTCTGCGATCGCGGCGGAAAAGTCAGGCATCATAAAAGAGGGTGTTCCGGTGGTGTTTGACGGAAGCAGTAACGAGGCTGCGGCGGTGATCCAAAAAATGGCGGAGAGAAAGCATGCTCCCTTTTATGAAGTTACACCGGGACAGCTTAAAATTCATAAAATTGCTATAAAAAATATTGATTTTTCATTTGCTTACCGCTATGATGATGTTATTCCGATCACGATACCATTCGTGGCAGAATACCAGGTCATGAACATGGCACTGGCATATCAGGCACTGATGCTTGCCGCGCCGCGATTTGCGCTGAAACAGGAGCAGATCTTAAGTGCGCTTTCTACCGTCCGGTGGGCGGGAAGAATGCAGCAGGTGTGCCCGGAGGTGTATTTTGACGGTGCACATAATGCGGCTGGCATACAGGAATTTTTAAAGACTGTGCATCAGATCGGAGGAGAAAAGCCGCTGCTTTTGTTTTCGATGGTAAAGGAAAAAGAATATGCGGCAGTGGTGCATATGCTTTCTCTGGTTGACTGGGGCGGCATCGTAGTAACACATATTCCGGATGCGAGGGGACTGTCAGTCCAGGAACTGCGGGAAGAATTTTTGAAAAATGGGAAAGAAATAATTGGAATAAATAACTGCAGAGCAGCATATGATGATGTGATGCAGAAAAAAAAGCCGGGTCAGATGGTGTTTTGTACAGGCTCGCTTTACCTGATCGGTGAACTTGAGAAAATAATAGGAGGATTGAAGGATGATCGATTTTGAAGAAGAATTAAAGAAATTTCAGCCGAGCCTTGAAGTGGAGGATGCGGAGGAAGCCATATATAACCATGACTTAACGGACATGACTGATATCTTAAAAGAAATGATGCGGGAAGCAAAGAAGAACAGAGACTAGGCAGCAGGAAGTTAAGCGAGGGAAAAATATGGAATGTTATAATTGCGGTGCAGAACTGACAAAAGAAAACTTTTGTCCGGACTGCGGAATCGATGTGAGTGTATATAAAAAGATCATACGGACAGCAAATATGTGTTACAACGAGGGGCTTGCCAGAGCTTCGATCCGGGATCTGACCGGTGCGGCGGAGTGTTTGAAAACCTGTCTGCGTTACAATAAGAATCACAAAGAGGCAAGGAATCTGCTCGGACTGATCTGTTTTGAGATGGGAGAGACAGTGGAGGCACTCAGTCAGTGGGTGATCAGCAAGAACCTGCATCCGAGGGATAATATTGCGTCACGCTATTTAGATGATGTGCAGAAAAATCCGTCAAAACTCGAAGCGGTCAATCTTACGATCAAAAAATATAATCAGGCGCTTACTTATTGCAGGCAAAACAGTTGTGATCTGGCAGTGATCCAGTTAAAAAAAGTGCTGTCTTTAAATCCAAAACTGGTGAAGGGACATCAGCTTTTAGCGCTTTTGTATATTCAGGATAAAAAGTACGATCTGGCAAAAAAAGAACTCCGCCAAGCAGCCAGGATCGATGCGAATAATCTGACAACACTCAGGTACTTAAAGGAGACTGGGGGTCATGTGCGTCCTGAACCGGAACCGGTGAAAAAGGCGGAAAAAAGAGAAAAAGTCCTTGCCTATCAGAGCGGGAATGACACGATTATCCAGCCGACAGAGTTTAAGGATAATACGACTTCCCAGACAATCATAAATATTGTGATCGGGTTAGTGATCGGTATTCTGATCACTTGCTTTTTGATCGTGCCGAGTGTGCGGCAGAAGGTGAAAAGTGATGTGAATTCCGAGGTGATCGAGGCGAACGATACGAT
Organism: uncultured Roseburia sp.; assembly: GCA_964388945.1. GTDB lineage: Bacteria > Bacillota > Clostridia > Lachnospirales > Lachnospiraceae > Roseburia_D. The sequence continues at coordinate 6,417 of CAYMCM010000023.1, read as the reverse complement.
CTCAACCAAGAACCAGACGATCGAATCTCTGCAGGGACAGATCGAAGATCTCAACACACAGCTTGAACAGGCGAATAGTTCTTCCGCGGAGACGACAGATAAGATCACATCTTATCAGCAGTTTTTAAATGCGTATGTTGCATTTTCACAGGGAGATGCAGATACGGCAGGTACAGCGATCGAGAGTGTAAATCCAGACTATTTAGAAGGCGAAGCGCGCACAGCGTACGATACGATCAAAGGTCAGATCGATGCGCAGTATCTTCAGAGAGTCTATGCTGAAGGAGAAAAGGCATATAACAGCGGAGATTATAAGACTGCGGTGGAAGACCTGCAAAAAGTTGTGGATGCTGATGAAACATTTGCGGACGGAGATGCGGTATATTTTCTTGCGCAGTCCTATCGTAAGAACGGGGACAATGAAAATGCGAAGATCTATTATCAGAAGATGGTAGAGCAGTATCCGGGAACCAAGCGTGCGGCAAATTCACAGAATTATTTAAATGAGCTGGATGCGCAGTAAAACAAAAGAAAATTAAGAAAGTTACGAAAGACGTCAGGAAAAGAAACCTGGCGTCTTTTTTATAAATTTTACCGGCAGGGAGGGATGGATATGGAAGGAAAATACAGGGTAAAAGACGGCTGCCTTATTGTGGCAATGCCAAAAGAACTGGATCATCACAGTGCAGCAGGGCTTCGGGCGGAAACAGATATGCTGATCGGAGCATATCATGTCAGAAGACTGGTGTTTGATTTTTCTGAAACGGAATTTATGGACAGTTCCGGTATCGGGGTGATCATAGGGCGCTGCAAAAATATGAATTACAGCGGCGGCAGTGTGGAGGCAGAGCATCTGAATGCCAGAATTGAGAAAATATTTCTGGTATCAGGGTTAAATAAGATAATTAAGGTCAACCGGAAATAAGCGGATCAGACAGACGGAGGATTTATGGAGAACAAAAACGAAGTGAAGATAATATTTGACGCTTACTCAGTGAATGAAGGATTTGCGCGTATGGTGGCAGCAGCGTTTGCAGCGGAGTTTGATCCGACACTGGATGAGATTGAAGATGTAAAAACAGCGGTGTCGGAGGCGGTCACCAATGCGATCATTCATGGATACGAAGAGACAGTCGGAAAAGTACATATGTCGCTTGTGCGGCGGTCGGACGAGCTTATGGTCACAGTGGAAGATTTTGGAAAAGGAATTTTAGACATTGAAAAGGCGAAAGAACCTTTTTTTACGACCAAGCCGGAACTGGAACGTTCGGGCATGGGGTTTGCGTTCATGGAGGCGTTTATGGACAGCGTCCTCGTGGAGTCTGTCCCGGGAAAAGGGACGAAGGTCACAATGAAAAAATGTATAGGGTCAGGGGAAGCATAAGCATATATGGAGCAGGTGGCAGAGCTGATAAAAAGATCCCAGGCAGGGGACAAGCAGGCAAGAGATAAACTGATCGCGGATAATCTCGGACTGGTGTACAGTGTGGCGGCACGATTTGCGGGCAGAGGACATGAAAAAGAGGAACTGGTACAGATCGGCAGTATCGGTCTGATAAAAGCGATCGATAAGTTTGACTGTTCTTATGATGTGAAATTTTCTACCTATGCGGTTCCGGTTATCTGTGGGGAGATCCGGCGTTTCCTGCGGGATGACGGACTGGTAAAAGTGAGCCGCAGCCTGAAGGAAAACGCATGGAAAGTTAAGCAGGCACAGCGGGAGCTGGCACAGGAATTTGGAAGGGAAGCGACACTGGATGAGATCAGCGCAAAAACCGGCATCAGCAGGGAAGATATCGTGATGGCGCTTGACGCGGCGATCGAGGTGGAATCGATCTATAAGACGGTGTATCAGTCGGACGGCAATGAGATTTTTTTGGTAGATCAGGTAGTATCCGGGGAGGGCAGCAGTGTCGGCTGTGCCGCGAGAAACGGCGGTCAATCGGACGAGACAGCGCGTCTTTTAAATGAACTTGTGGTAAAAGAGCTGTTGTCCGGGCTGTCCGAGGAGGAACAGACACTGATCCGAATGCGCTATTTTGAGGATCAGACGCAGACGGTGGTGGCACAGGCGCTCGGTGTCAATCAGGTCAAGGTAAGCCGGATGGAGAAAAAAATCCTGCTCGCCATGCGAAAGAAGCTGACAGAGTGATGCGTGCCTGCCGTAAATGGGGTATTCATTTTTTTCCATTCCTGTTATAATGATAAAATAATATTAGAATGAAAAGGGGATGCGCAGGGAAAATGAAATACAAAAATTATGTATTTGATTTGTATGGCACGCTGGTGGATATTCATACGGATGAGGAGCAACAGCTTTTGTGGGAAAAGATGGCAATGTTTTATGGCTATCAGGGAGCATTTTACACGCCCAAGGAGCTGCACGATACATTCTATGATACAGTAAACGAACTTGAGAATATGCAAAAGACCGAGATGTGTAAGGCGGGACAGTATGCGCATGAGGCATTTCCGGAAATCCAGATTGAGAATGTTTTTCTTAGCCTGTTTCAGAGGAAGGATGTAAAGCGGGATATGGAGTTTGCGGTTTTAACCGGTCAGTTTTTCCGGGCATTGTCCACAGAATATATAAAGCTTTACGATGGCGTGCCAAAAATGCTTTCGGAACTGAAAAATACAGGGGCAGGCGTATATTTATTGTCTAACGCGCAGCGTGCTTTTACAGAATATGAATTAAAAGGACTTGATATTTTTAAATATTTTGACGGGGTTTTGATTTCTTCAGATTACGGAACAAAAAAACCGGATATCCGTTTCTTTGAAACACTGTTCCAACGCTATTCGTTAAAACCGGAGGAATGTCTGATGATCGGAAATGACAGGAGCACAGACATTGCGGGAGCAAAAGCAGCGGGAATGCACACATTTTATATCAATTCCAATCTTTCTCCGGTTCCCGATGACGGAACGGATGCGGAGATGGAACTTCCGCAGATGGATATCGGTGAGGTCATGCGTATGCTTGGACTGACAGAGTAAATCAAAAGAATAAATTTCTTGTAATTCAAAAGTGTGTGTGCTATACTTTGAATACATGAATGCGAGAATAGTTTTCATGCAAATATTTGCCCACCGGAGGGAACTGTCAGGATGCAGGGCATCGGCAGAGTGATTTCATTCGGTTAAGCCCATACGGACAGGCGGGGCAGCTGCCGATTGTGGTGGGAGACCACATTATTGATTGAGTTAGAAGCTCAAATTTTATAAGTTGATTAGGAACATCATCGATATTTAGTATTTAGAATATCACTTGTGAAACGGTCAATAAGAGTAGTAATAGCAAATATTTGCTGGCGCGAGCCAACGTATAAACTCTGAAAAGTATTTTTGCAGAAGGTAAAAGTAGGATTACGGAAGTAAGACTGTGAAAATAGGACGATACAAGGACAGGTGATGGGTTTGCCTGTTCTTTTTTTGTAATAGCAGCATAGAAGAAATTGTGAGGAAACTGTCATGAGAGAAGAAAATCCGCAGATGCATGCGCCGGTGTATGAGGCACTGGAACAATTAAAGAAAAGAAGAGTGGTTCCCTTTGATGTACCGGGGCATAAACGGGGCAGAGGGAATCCGGAGCTGGTGGAACTCCTCGGAGAAAAATGTGTGAGTTTGGATGTAAATTCAATGAAACCGCTCGACAATCTCTGCCATCCTGTTTCTGTCATCAAAGAAGCGGAGGAACTTGCAGCGGAGGCTTTTCGTGCGGATCATGCTTTTTTCATGGTGGGAGGAACGACCTCTTCCGTACAGAGCATGGTACTCTCTGTCTGTAAGGCGGGGGATAAGATCATTCTGCCCAGAAACGTGCATAAGAGTGTGATCAATGCGCTGGTACTCTGCGGAGCGACTCCGGTCTATGTCAATCCGGAAATGGATAAAAAGCTTGGTATTTCACTCGGAATGAAGGTTTCTGAGGTAGAGCGTGCGATCTTGGACAATCCGGGAGCAGTTGCAGTGCTTGTGAATAATCCGACATATTATGGAATTTGTTCGGATCTGCGCTCGATCGTGAAACTTGCGCATGAGCATGAGATGCTGGTGCTTGTGGATGAGGCCCACGGAACGCACCTTTACTTTGGAGAGAATCTTCCGGTAAGTGCGATGGATGCCGGAGCGGACATGGCATCCGTTTCCATGCACAAATCGGGCGGAAGTCTGACGCAGAGTTCACTGCTATTGACCGGAAAAAATGTAAACTGGGAATATGTGAGCCAGATCATCAATCTGACGCAGACCACAAGTGCGTCCTATCTTTTAATGTCAAGTCTTGATATTTCCAGAAGAAATCTCGTTTTACGCGGAAGGGAATCTTTCCGTAAAGTCAGCGAAATGGCAGAATATGCGCGAGAAGAGATTAACGACATCGGCGGCTATTATGCGTATGGGCGGGAAATGATCAACGGAGGAAGCGTCTATGATTTTGATGTGACCAAGCTTGCCGTGTATACAAGAGACATCGGGCTTGCTGGCATCGAGGTTTATGACCTTCTGAGGGATGAGTATGACATCCAGATCGAACTTGGGGATATTGCAAATATTCTGGCGTATATTTCCATCGGAGACCGGATGCAGGATATTGAACGTCTGGTCGGTGCGCTTGCGGACATCAAGCGGCTGTATTCCAAAGATCCGGCGCAGATGTTAAATACGGAGTATATCAATCCGACCGTTTTAGTATCTCCGCAGGCGGCGTTTTATTCGGAGAAAAAATATATTCCGATCCGAGAGTCGGCAGGAAAGATCTGCGGGGAATTTGTGATGTGTTATCCGCCGGGAATCCCGATCCTTGCGCCGGGTGAGATGATCACGCAGGAGATCATCGACTATATTATCTACGCAAAAGAAAAAGGGTGCTCCATGCAGGGAACAGAAGACCCGAATGTGGAGTATATCAATGTACTGTCGGATGAGCGGCAGGTATGGAAATAAAGGAGGAGAAAGCCGGTGGAACTTTGGTTTTCAGATTATCATACCGAACATGTGAAGGTGTCGGTAAAGGTGGAAAAACAGCTTTTTGGAGAACAGACCGATTATCAGCGCATTGATGTGTTTGAGTCAAAAGAGTTCGGACGTTTCCTAAGCTCGGACGGAAGTATTGTATTTTCAGAACAGGACGAGTTTATTTATGATGAAATGATCGTGCATGTGCCGATGGCGGTACATCCGCATGTAAAGAAGGTTTTAGTCATCGGCGGCGGAGACGGCGGGGTGGCGAGAGAGCTTTCCTATTATGATGAGATCGAAGAGATTGATGTGGTCGAACCGGATGAAGTCTTTGTGGAGGTCTGCAAGAAGTTTTTCCCGGACAACGCATGCGGACTGGATGATCCGCGTGTAAAGGTGTATAATGCGGATGGCCTGCGCTTTCTGCGCACGAAAAATGATACTTACGATCTGATCATCAATGATGCGATTGATCCGCTCGGACATACCGCAGGATTGTTTACCAAGGAATTTTACGGAAACTGTTTTAGGGCACTAAGAGAAGACGGTATCATGGTATATCAGCACGGAAGTCCGTTTTACGATGAAGATGAGGAATCCTGCCGTCTGATGCATCGGAAGGCGAGTCACAGTTTTCCGATCAGCCGTGTGTATCAGGCACATATACCGACCTGTTCATCGGGCTACTGGCTGTTTGGATTTGCATCTAAGAAATATCATCCGCTGGCGGATTTAGATGTGGATCGCTGGAAGAAGCGGGGCATAAAGACATGGTATTACACAACGAATCTGCATAAGGGAGCATTCATGCTGCCAAAATATGTAGAGGACATGTTAGAAGAAGAAGAAAAAGCAAAAGCATAAAAAGAGAACGTATGAAGGAGGATACAAACATGGGAAGATTACTGATTATCGGATGCGGAGGTGTCGCAGGAGTTGCGATTCATAAATGCTGCCAGAACAGCAAGACCTTTAGCGAAATCTGTATCGCAAGCCGTACAAAGGAAAAATGCGATGCATTAAAGGAAAAATTGGAAAAGACGACAGATACCGTCATCACCACAGCAAAGGTGGATGCGGACAATGTCGATGAACTGATTAAACTGATCCAGGATTATAAACCGGATGCAGTTTTAAACGTGGCACTTCCATATCAGGATTTAACGATCATGGATGCGTGTCTGGCGTGCAAAGTTGATTACATTGATACCGCAAATTATGAGCCGGAGGACACGGATGATCCAAAATGGCGTGCGATCTATGAAAAACGCTGTAAGGATGAAGGATTTACGGCATACTTTGATTATTCCTGGCAGTGGGCATATCAGAAGAAATTTAAAGACGCAGGCATTACAGCACTGCTTGGAAGCGGTTTTGATCCGGGTGTTACCAGTGTGTTTACTGCTTATGCGCTGAAACACTATTTTGATGAGATCGAATATATTGATATTTTAG
>CAYMCM010000022.1:0-37179 GCA_964388945.1 uncultured Roseburia sp. | reverse complement strand
TAGAATAAATACTTGCATTTTAGTATATAATATGCTAGAATACCAATAGAAAATCTTATGGGTATATAAGCCCATATTAGTGTGTGAATTTTTTTGACATAAGCTGCCTGTGTGGTAGCCGCTAGTATGGCAGTACCCATTTGTTATTTACATTTTTCATATTGAAGTATGAATGATGACTCTATTTATTATCATTTTAGGAGCTTCGTTATATATGAAAAATGCAATCCCATTGGAAATTAAATCAATTATCATTCAAAATCCGGAAATTGCCAGAGAAATTGGTGATTTCCGGATTTTATGTTTATCCAAGATAAAAAACATATTCAAAAGACAGGTTTTCTTTGTCAAACGTGATCGATTCGCATACACTCCGGATCGCAGCAGCCTTTTTCTCTGTATCTGCTCCGGAGGTTAAGATCTCATACACGTTGCGACATCGCAAGAGCATTTTTTGCTGTAAAGCAGCAGTATCTATTTTGGCAGGTACCGATAAAGCATCGATCTTTTTCTGTACCTGATTCCGTTCCTCTGCGATCAGCCGCTTGTTTGCCTTATATTCTTCCAGTGTATCGATTCCGTCGATGTAGGCGGCTTTGATACGCTGTTCTTTTTTGGAGAGGCTGGCAAGCTCTTTCTGCAGAAACGGAAGTGCGGAATCTGTAACAGAGCCGGGAGCAGAGTATTTAAAATCGATATATCCGGTAGCGATGATATTCTCCAGAGCTTCCAGAACGCTTGATTCGGCTTTTATCTGGGAGATGGAGCAGGATTCCCGGTGCAGTCCTTTTGCGTATTTGTAACACTGGAAATTCCCGGTGCCGCATTTATTCCTTTTATCGTTCACATAGATCAGATTTGCACCGCAGTAGCCGCATTTTAAGACACCACAGAGCCAGTGTTTGGTGTAACACGTACCTTTGCGCCGCACAGGGCGAAATTCACGTTCGATCCGGTCATTGGCGGCAGTGAACGATTCTTTGCTTATGATCGGGGGATGCTGGCCATCTGCGATAATAATATCTGCCGGGGTGTTTTCCTGATAAGAACTGTGCTTGGCGCGATTCCATCGAACTTTGCCAATATAGAACGGATTTTGCAGGATGTAGCGGACAACGCGAAGCTCAAAAGGGTTGCCGCGGCGTGTCCGGAAACCGGCATCGTTCAAATCACGGGCTATCGTAGAAAAGTCAGCTCCTGCATTGTATTCCTGAAAGATCTGCCGGACAATCCGGGCCTCCTGTTCATTGATTGTCGGAATGCCGCCTGCATGATGATCATATCCGAGCGGAGCGGTCGCCTGATAACCGCCACGCAGAGCCTTTTCGGTCATTCCGCGCTTTACTTCGCCGGAGAGGTTGATGGAATAGTATTCATCCATCCATTCTATGATACGCTCGATCAGAGATCCGAACGGACCATCCATGATCGGCTCGGAGATACTGATGACTTCAATATTTTTTCGACGCAATAAAGATTTGTAAAGGATGGATTCATCCTGATTTCTTGCAAAACGGCTGAATTTCCAGACCAGTATAACATCGTAGGGATGCTCCTTAGATTTTGCCAGAGCGATCATCTGCTGGAACATAGGACGTTTGTCAGCTTTTTTTCCGGAGATACCGTTTTCAATGAAAATATCCTTTTCAGATAACAGGATCCCATTCTTTTTTGCGTATTCAACAATGAGACGGCGCTGTGCATCGGGAGAAAGTTCTTCCTGTTTGTCAGTTGACACACGGATGTAGGCAGCACCGGATCGTAAGGTTTGTGTCTTTTCCATAGTAATTACCTTGCTGTTTTAGATTGTACGATTTCAATGAGCGCATCCTGTAAAACCTGAGAAAAGTTGACGTTGAGAGCCAGAGACTCTTCGTTCAGCCATTGAGGGATGGAGAGCGTTTTTTTGACAGCGGCGGAATTGGTACGCTTTTTGTAGGCGAGCATATCAAATTCGATGAGTACAAGCGTGCTGTCCGTATCAACGGCTACTTTGTCAGGAGATGTAGGAGCAGGGAAAGGAATATGTTCTTTTTCCATATCAGACAGACATAAACCGAGCGCATCGACAGCCATAGTGTAGGATTCTTCCATATCGTCACCCTGCGTCATTACTTCCGGAAAATCTGGAAATGTAATCCAGAAGCCACCTTCTTCTGCTTTGTGAAAAAGAGCAGGATAAAATAATTTATTCATAAAAAAACCTCCTTTTAGGTGGCGGGGCTATTTCAACCCCGCCTGTTTTAAAATTGCCTGCTCAAGACCTTTTTTCAAAGCCTTGCTATGATAAGGAACGATTACTGTAATACCAGTTTGTGGATTTCTCAGCTTTACATGGGAGCCATTCTGACTTACTATTACAAAACCGTTCTTTTGTAGGAAACGAATCATCTCTCTTGGCATCATTGGCATATCATTTAGCTCCTTTCCTTATCATGCAATCATTGTAACACGTAAAAATACGTATGTCAATAGAAGAATACGTAAAAACACGTAAAATAAAAGCGGGTGACAGAATCACTCGCTTTTATAAAGTATATCCATTTATTTCAATCCGATTTGTGCCTTAGCCATTACAGCGTCATTCTGAAATGTTACATTGGCATTGCTGATATGATCTTTTCCATACCACATATAGATGGTTGTGGTCATATCTCCGACTGTTACAGTACTGACTTCTTCTCCTTCTGATCCGACAATTTCTTTTACCTGTTCGTAGGACATTCCGTTTTCAATCTGACCATATTCATCTGCGGAAATCCATTCCTCATTTTTGGTTTCATTCTCGTTTGCAGTATCATCCGCCGACACCTCCTGGGTTGAACTAGCCGGTTCAGAGTTAGAATCACTGCCGGATGACATTGCGGATATTACACCAACGAAAATAAAGATTCCAAGAATGGTGCAGATAATACCAAGAGCAGTATGTTTCTTTTTGAGTGTTCGTTTGCAAATAGGGCAAACAGTAGCTTTTACAGGTATTTCCGACTGACAAAATTTACATGGTTTTGTTTTCATAAACTTTCCTTCTTTTCGTAAAATTCCCCATATAATGGGTATCATTTTTAATGGTATATAATGGCAGCAGTGAAGTCAATAAACAATATACATACTTTTTCGACAAGAGCGCACAATATAACTAAAAAATATTGTGACAAGGTGGGAAAAGCAGTATGAAATTGTTGATTGGAGAGGTGCGAACAAAGAAAAAAGTGTCGATCAGAGAACTGTCCAAACGAACCGGTATAGCCAGATCTGCGCTATCGAGGTATGAAAATAATCAGAGATTTCCCAAAATGGATGTCATAGAGACGATAGCCGCGGCACTCGGAGCGCACATTGAGGAACTTTATGAATCAGAGCATAGATGACTACTCGTCGAAAAAAGAAAAAGAGAAAATCGGGAATGCAGTGTATATCGTGAAAGCATAATCGAGATTGTACAAAAGATAGACAATAAAAAACTGCTAAAGCGTATTTATGCTTTAGCAGAGTACCTGTACATAGAGGGCGGAGATTGACCGCCCTCTTATTATTTGTCAATACCTAATTCCTTCATTGCATCAGCGGATGACATAAAAGAATGGCAATCCGGATCATCAAGATTGTTTAACATTTTTATGTCGAAATCATCTGGAGTTACTGCTTCGATATCATCCCAGGAATGCTCTACAAATTCAGCAGAGATAAGTTGCCAAAGACGCTGCGCATCATCTTCACTCATAACAGTAAGCGCACCGAAAATTCGTTCTTTTATTGCACTCATGTAAAATCCTCCTTATTATTTGTAAATCTGTCCACGACTGTCTATTCTCTGAATATACAATATATTTCCGTTTTTATCAAATATAATTCGATAATCGCCAACTCGTAAGCGGTAAGCGGTTGATCCTTGTAATCTTTTCACATCACCAGATGGAAGCATATTTATAGCAGAGACAATTCGCTTTCTAGTAGTAGTATCTTGCTTTTTTAAAAACTTAACCGCTTGTTTGGAGTATTGAATTTCCAACAGATATCACCTCCCGGTGTACATATTTTTTGCAATTCCTCAATAGTTAATTCTAACATTTCAATCCACGCTCCCGCACTCAAATCTCGTCTGCTATGCTTTTGATGATTTTCGCAAGAAGATCCCATTCTTTTTCATCAAGTCGGGAAAAAGCCTTAAATATTGCTTTGGCATTTTCGCTTTCGCCAGTCATGAGGTTGTCAATCTGTGTCATCACGGCAAGATCATTCTGAATCTCCATAGGTTCAATACCCTGCGTCAGCCATAGGTAGCTTACATTAAATTCTTTACATATTAATTTAATCATGGGTTCTTTGATTTCAACACGTCCACGTTCTAAGTTGTTTATCACATCACCGCTAACACCGAGTTTTTTACCAAATGCTGCACGAGATAAACCCATACTTTCGCGCAGGTGTCGTATTCGCTCATTCATTTTTTGTAACACTCCTTTCAAAAAGATTATAACACTTATAAATTGGTTACGCAACCAAAAATATACAAAAATATAGTTGACACACCAAATATAAAGTATTATAATTGGTTCAACAACCAAAGAGAGGTGATAACATGATGAAACTTAGTAAGACAAAAGATGTGGCGGAAATGTATAAGAAACTGCCATCAGAGAAAAAGACATTTGTTCTGGGGATCATGCAGGGAATTTTAATTGCACAACCGGAAGTGAATAAGAAGAAAGAGCCGGAGAGCGGTGTAGAGAGGAGATGAGAGAAATGGAAAAAGTAGATGAGCTTATTGAAGCATTAGCAGAACATATCAGCTATGTAATCGCATCTGGAAAAGGGTGTGAGAATGAGATTTCAGAAAAGACAAAGGCTCTCGCAGAGCTGATTTCCGCAAGAGCCAATGTGCAAACTGATCACATTCAAAAAGAATGTGGGAAAAGTGCATTTTAAATTAAGAGTTGAGCCAGTTATGGTAATGTTCAAGCATTTCCATAATACCTATTTCAACCCAGGCACGGTGATAAAACTCGGATTTTTCGTCGCTGTCTTCGAATGTATGGCTATCAACAGCTTTTAAAACTCTTTGATGAATGGTGGAGTGAATTTCTTGTCCATTTTCACTTACATATTTTTTGAAATCATTAAAGTCTTTCATATGGTACTGTTCCTTTCATAATACTCGGACGCGGTAACGTCCTGTAAATACAGTATAGAAGTGGAGAGAGGGAAAGGCAATCAATAAAAATCGACTAAATTGAGTGTCGGGAGAATGAGGAGAAGAAAGAACCGGAGGGCGGCGGAAAGGAAGGGTAAGACATGAGTGATAGAGAAAGAGAACAAACAACAATCCGCATCCCGGAGGAATTGAAAAAAGAACTTCAACAGGATGCGGATGAATTGGGAATCAGCTTTAATGCATATGTAAATACGATTATTCGTGAGCATTTAGAGAATCGGAAGTGATTTCACCGTGTGCGTTTTCCCACTCGTTTATGTGGTGGATGATAAGCTGTTCAATTTCCTTGTTTGCGGAACGACCATTGTAGGCGGCTATGTATTTGAGTTTGTCCATGATAGGTGTAGGGATGCGTAAAGCATAGTGAGGTAATTTAGATGGCATTGTAAAAATCTCCTTTGCGTGTTGTCGTTATGACAACATAATAGCACCAAAAGAATAAAAAAAAGCATATTGACAACAAAGTGACAACACCATATAATGGTGACAAAGAAGTGACAACACCTATAAAGGAGAATGCAAATGAAAGAAAGAATAAGAACAGGGTTGCGCATACCCTACGAAATGAACACGGAGTTAGTTCTGGAAGCACAACAAATGGGAATCAGCAAAAACGCACTGATATTACAGATTTTAAGAGAGCACCAGAAGAAGAAAGAGCCGGAGGGCGGAGTAGAGAGGAGATGAGAGAGTGAAAGAAGTAGATGAACTTATTGATAAACTTGCAATTCATATTAGTGAAGTTATTTTATCTGGTAAAGAACGAGATGGAGAAATTGCAGAAAAGACAAAGGCTCTTGCAGAGTTGATGTCCGCAAGAGCCAAGTTTTTGGCAAATGAAGTTGAAACCAAAATAGATGTGAAATCTACTGAGGAGTTAGCAGATATCGTCGTAGAGCATCTTCGGAATACTCCAGAATGCCAGAAGAAAATAAGGTTGTCATCGTTTGAGATATTCCGAGGTAAACAGACACCTTAATAGCATTTGTCAAAAGAAATGCTTCGTCTTTGGTAATCTGTCGATCTAAGCCATCGACTAACATTTCGAGTATTGGCATGGCATTAGTTTTAATTAAATTGTCAGCGGTTTTCATGGCGTATTGAATTATTAAATCGTCCATAGTAATAAATCTCCTTTGGGATTGATATTTGGACGCGGCAACGTCCTGTAAATACAGTATAGAAGTGGAGAGAGAGAGGCAATCAATAAAAATCGACTGCGGCAGCAGTACGGTGGAACAGGAGGTTTGAAATGTCAAGAGAGGACATTTTAATGCAGATCACAGAAAAGATGATCGAAGAAGAATTGATAGATACAAGAAGATTTTCGTATATTCCGGAAATGGCAGGGTATGTTACAGCACTGATAGATGAGAGCCTGAAAGATTATGAACTTGTCCCTAAAAGTGGAAGGATAGAAAAAAAGTAGGACAGACACAGGCTGCACAGAAGAAACATAGATTATACGGGGTGATCTAAATGAAAGGATATACCAACAAAATAAAGATACGTCTTCGTGACGGGAGCCTTGTAGACTGGGATACTCTGTCAGATGAAGAAAAGAAAGAGATCGGGATCCAGTTGAATAGGCAGGCGATGTTGGCTCTCGGTTATAAAGAGGTCAAGTCGGATCAGACCGCGTAAGGCGGTCAGAAAGGACAAGCTATGGAGAAATTGTGAATTTTAGCGGGGGTGAAAAGAATGAAGTGGTTAAAAAAAATGAAATGGTTAAAAAGAATGAATCGAGCCAGTCAGGAGAGAATGACTCGATCCCTAAACAGATTGTTAAATGCTAATTTTTATAAGGATTAAATCCATTCTTTTTAAAAATAGCATCAAGCCGAGCAGCAGCAGATTTACTGTGTTGAATAACTTGATTGAGTTGTATCTTGGAATCCAAAGCGAGATTTGGATTTGTAAGATATTCCTGACACTCTTCAATTTGAGATTCTAAGGCAGTAGAGATTGCAACAAGCTCATTCATGGAAAAAGTTATATTTTCAGTATCAGACATAATAACACCTCCTTTCAATGTGGATGAGGTGATTATACAACAAAATGAAAGGACAAGCTATGGAGAAAGAAATGAAAAAAATGTTGAATTTAATGAAAAAGCTGGAGAGGAGACACAAAGGTGGGAAGAAAAGAAAGAGTTAAAGGCACCGTGGCAGCGGTGGCCGCCGCGGCAATAGTGGGACATGCTTTTCCGGTGGCGGCAGGGCAGATCCCGGATAGCTGTCCTGTGGTACTTGAGACAACAGCATACTGTGATCATGGACTGACTGCAAGTGGGTGTATGGTACGCAGGGGCGTGTGTGCCGCCAGAGAAGATATGATCGGCAGGTGTGCGGTCATCTATGAGATGGCGGAAGATGGATCAATGGGGGATTTCCTCGGGTACTATGAGATATTGGACACAGGTGGCGATTACCGGATCAGAAATGGAAGTGTGATCGATATTTATATGCCGGACTATGACCAGTGTATGGAGTATGGACGCAGGAAGGCGTATGTACAGATTGTGGAGGCGGAAGGGTAATGCTGACAGAAGAACAGATTAAATGGAGACTGCGGGATCAGTCGGATCAATTTGTCAGGGCGATGCGCAATAAAAATTATGCCGGGGCAAAGAGGATGTATGAGGATGCCAGAGCAGTGGCAGTATTATGTGAACTGGATGAAAAGACCAGGATCGAACTGTTTGGTACAAGACAGGGCGAAGAGCCGGTAGAAGGTCTTTTTAAAGAGGAGCTTGTACAGAAAGCGTATGAGATGGTGGCTGTCAGGAGATAAAAAAGGCATCCACGGGAATGGATGCCATGACGGAAATAACCGCCCACCATAATGGTAAAAAACAACTAAGAAAAAGATACCATGTGGTGGGCGAAATGTCAAGAAAACAGAGGAACTAAACCTCGTTTTTATACCTCGATCAAGATATTAAACTTAGAAGCAGGTGCTACATGGGATATTGGAGAAAGAGCTGGACCTTCCCGGACAGTATAGAACATGAAATAGGGTTTGCCGGGAGGTATGGAAAAAAAGGAGAGAAGAGACTGCCGCGGCAGAAACGGACACCGGAACAGATGCAGTGGCAGAATGCCTTGAATAAGAGAAACAAGATAAGGCGGCTGATCAAGGCAAATTTTAAAGAGAATGATCTTTGGGTGACGCTGACGGTCAAAAAGGAAAACCGCGGACCGATGAAAAAGATACAAAAGAAATTGGGCCGTTTTTTTGAGAATATGCGCCGCCAGTACAAAAAAGAAGGAATAGCGTACAAATTTATCTATCTGATAGAGATCGGAAAGAAAGGGGGCATACATATACATCTGATCATGAACAGGTGCACAGCACAAGCTCCGGACATACTGATCAGCAGATACTGGAAGCTGGGGCATCCGGACATAAGGCTTTTGTACAAAGAGGGAGGTTTTGAGGATCTTGCAAATTACCTGTCAAACTTTCCGGAAACGGATAAGGATGGAAACAAGGTAAAGCGTGAGAATGCGGAAGAGTGTTACAATACTTCCCGAAATCTGATCCGGCCGGAGCCGGAGAGAAAAAGGTATTTTCGCCGGACAGCAGAGAAGATGATCAAAGAAGGACCGAAGCCGCGAAAAGGATATTACATAGACAAGAGCAGCATCCGGACAGGGATAAACAGGGTAACAGGCTATTCTTATCTGTACTATACGGAGGTGAGGGAGACAAATGGAAGAAAAAATGAATGAAGTGAACATATACCTCATGACAAGCTGCCATGCGCCGCGGCAGAAAGAAGCGTGGTACATAAGCCTGATCGAATATAAGACGGCAAAAGGACCGGTCACAAAGCAGTGGATACGGAAAGAGGAAAACACGACCAGATATAAGGTGGAACTGGATGGACTGGAGGTTGCTCTGGAATCCTTGAAAAAGCCGTGTGCGCTTAGTATTTATGCGGATTCCCGCTATCTGGAAAGGGCATTTAACCAGCGGTGGGTGGACAAGTGGATAGAAAACGGGTGGAAAACGGCACGCGGGAAAGAGATTTCGAACCGTGAAAAGTGGGTGAAAGTATTGAAAATACTCTTAATGCACGAGTTTCGGATATGTGTAAAGACAGATCATGAATATGGGAACTGGATGAGACAGAGATTAGAGGACGTTGCGACGTCGCAAAAACCCGGAAAGCCTTGATTGTACAAAGCGCGAAGGGTGACAGGAGGTAAAGGATGTTTGATTTATTTGGAGAAATGACAGCAGAAGAGATCAATAAGACAGCAGAAGGATTAAAAAATGAGGGTGACACAAAAAATGTGTATACGCTTGCCAAAGAGAACGGGATCGGGAAGGAATATGTGGAGATGTACCTTCGGGGAGATATACCGGTCTTATGTGATGAGATGACGGCAGCAGTAGGAAAGCTGGATGTTGAGATGAAAGAAAAAGCGGTAAAAGCCTATGAGAAAAAGATTCCTGCAGAACCGATCGTGGAGTATCTGAAACAGAAAGCTATGGAAGATACAGCAGTGGCTTTAAAGATCAGAGAGAAAGGGAAAAGCCTTGCCGGATGCCTGAAACACGTAGAGACAGAAGCATGCAGGCTCGTATCAAGGGATAAGCCTTACCTTGCAGATGCAGTGGTATACCGGATGGCGCGGGATTACTATATGGAGGCGGTAAAATGACACGGGAGGAGAGATACGAGAAACGTGAGCGTGAACTGAAAGAAAGGTGTGCCAGTCTGCCGGAGATACCGGAGGATTTTTACGAGTGGAGCAAAAAAGAAGTGACGGGAAATCACTATCTGTTTTACAGGCGTGCCGGGAATAAGGTCACAGTAAGGTGCTCGGCGTGTGGCCAGATGGATGAGTATAAGCTCCGGGCAGGAGAGACACTGGAACAGCAGGCATGCGACCGGACAGGACCGAAACCGAAACATAATGGCATTGTGATGTGTCGTTTTTGCCGAAAAATCGGGAAGTGGAAAGCTGTCGGAAGAAAAGACCGCGTGAATGAGAAAGAGCCGTGTTATATCTGGCAGAAGATTGACGAACAGAACTTTGTGATCCGATACTTTGAAGCGAGAAAAACAGCGACACAGGAAGGAGAACAATACGACTGGGAGGAAGTAGTGCGGAATTACATCAGCAAAGGGAAAAAGAAGGTGCAGAAAGACTACCACAAATGGGATTGCTGGACAATGCGTGATTTTTGGGACGATTGCAACCTGTATGGAATGAACAGTATCAGGCAGGAAGAAGGAAAGATATATCCGGGATCATGGGATGAACTGAAAAAGAGCCATTTGAAGTATAGCGGACTGGAAGAGTATGCGGCATGGTGGAAAAACAGCTTTAACGCGGCACGGCGGATAGATTATGTGGGATATCTTGCCCAGTACAATAGATTCCCGGCACAGGAGATGCTCGTAAAAATGGGGCTGTGCGAGCTGGCAGGGCTTAGCAGTAAGGACTGGTTTGACGAGAAAGCGAAAAAACCGGCGGATGCGTTGAAGATTGACAAGAGAAAATTAAAGGAACTTACAGGAGAGTACGGGCAGCAGAGGAAATGGCTGAAAATGTACCAGATGGAGAAAAGGCTGGGTGTATATCTGGACAGGGAGGAAGAAGAGCGGCTGTTTGAGGTGCTTGGAGAGTGCATGTTTGACAGATATGAGGCGGCTGCGCCTTATCTGTCGGTAACAAAGTTTTTCAACCATGTAAACAAATACCATGATAATCCGGATCGGGAGCACAGGAACTGGACAGAGTATCAGGTTGCAATTCATTATTGCGACTACCTGAATATGTGTGTCCAGATGGAATATGACATGACGGATACGATCAAGCTGTTTCCGCACGATCTGTATGCGGCACATGACAAGATGGTCTTAGAGGTCAACAAACATGCGGCAGATGAGCGGAAAAAGGAAGTGAATAGGAAATATGGCCATATTGCAGAGGTGTACGACAGACTGGAACGAAAATATGGACTGGAAACACCAGAGTATATCATAAGACCGGTTAAGTCGGCGGCGGAAATGGTAGATGAAGGACGGATACAGCATCATTGTGTCGGAGGAGACACATATCTGGACAGGCACAACAAGGGATATAGTTACATTCTGCTGATGCGGAAGAAAACCAATCCGGATTTTCCGTACATAACGATCGAGATCAAAGGTGAACAGATCCTCCAGTGGTATGGAGAGCATGACCACAAGACAGACGAAGAGCAGGTGGATGCTTTTTTGAAGACATATGTGCAGCAGTTGAAAAAGAAAACACAGAAAAAATCAGCATAGGAGAGAAAAATGGAACAGTTGGAGCTGAACCTGGCAGAAGCGACCAGGGAAATAAAAGAGAAACTGAATACGGTAGCCGAGAACTTTGTCTTTGTAGGGTACAGGCTGAGGCAGATCCTGGACACAGGAGTGTTTGCGGATGCAGGATATACCAATATTTACGACTTTGCGGAACGGGAGCTGAGCCTGAACGCAACAGCAGTATCAAGATTTATGGCGATCAATAAAAAATATTCTGTGGGTGGATATGGTCCGGAACTGAGGGAACAGTTTAAGGGATATGGCAGCAGTAAGCTCTCAGAGATGCTTACCATGTCTGAGGAGGACTGTGCGGTGATCGGAGCGGATACGCCGGTCAAACAGATCCGCGAATATAAGAATTACCTGAAAGAAGAACCAAAAGAGGATGCAGGTCAGTTGAATTTCCGGGAAGAATCCGGGGAAGGAGAAAAAGAGGACGGACTGAAAGCATTGTTAAAAGATTATTTCAGCCAGAATATGAACCTGTTCCGCCGGATACTGGATGACACGGCAACACCGGAGATCCTTCAGGAGCAGATGAATCCGACCGGAGTACATAATATCCGGTATAAAACAGCCTTTTTGATGCTCCAGGATATGCAGCATGGTGTCATGTACCGGGAATTTGGGGCACCGCCGTTGAAACTGACATGGGAGGAATTGTTGGAGCGGATCCGAAAAGACCTGCGGCCGGAATATGAAGCCATGGCACAGAAGGAAAAAGCTGTTGCGACGTCGCAAATCAAGGAGCCGCCGGCAGCAGTGGAAAAAGAACAGGGAGATGTAGAGCCTGAGGAACAGATACCCGGGCAGATGGAAGTGGAAGATTATCCGGAAATTCTTCCCAAAAAAGAACCGGAAAGCCTTGAAAGTACACTTACGCCCGAAGAATCGGAGCATATAAGAGAGCCGGAAGAAAAAGAGCCGGATATTGCGGAAGAAACGGAGCAAAGTGGAGCGAACAACGAAGAATCGACAGTGAAAAGGCTGGATCTGACAATGACAGCATCAGAGGTGTATGGTCTGGTACAGAAATCAGACTATGAAACAGCGGTGCAGAAATGCGAAGAACTGTTGGATTTACTGAAAAGGAAGGTCTGTGAAGATGAAAAGTAAAAGAACGAAAGCAACGGAATTTAGTCCGAAGACACGGCAGAGGATCATAGGGAGGGATAAAGGATGTATTTTCTGCATGGCAGACATGCATATGAGAAAAAAGATTGAATGGGATCAGACGATCTTTGATATCGCGCATATCGTCAACAGGAGTCAGGGAGGGCTGGGCGTAGAGCGCAATGGTGTGCTCGCGTGCCGGTATCATCATGGTTTGCTGGACAATGGAAACAAAGGATACCGTGCGGAAATGCTGGAATTTGCACAAGATTATCTCCGAAGCATCTATCCGGACTGGAGCAGGGACGCACTGGTGTACAAGAAATGGCAGTTTGGATAGGTGGGGAAAATGAAAGAAAACGAACAGAACGGCAAAAGGAACAATCAGCACATTTTGAAGAATGAGAGACAACAGAGGTATGACAGTATGGAGCGGATCAAACAGGATGTGAATGCAAGGAAATGGTTTGAAGCAGAGCCTTACGCACTGACATATCAAAAAGAGTTGGAGAAAGTACAAGGTGTAAGTGGGAGAGATCATGATTCGGGCGGCAGCAGTGGAAGTGAATGAGATCTGCGTGGACACGGTCGAGCACATCAAAAAATAGAAAGCGGTTGAAACACCGTCCGTAAGGAAAAAGAAACCTGTTCATGCTGGTATCACGAAAGCCATAACTACCCGGTGCCGTAGCACCGGGAAAAAAGGAGGTGCTGTGAATGAAAAATATCCAGTCACCCATGAGGATAACTGGATATTCGAGAAGATACGTTAATGAGTTTTTGCAACAGCAGAGCCGTCAAGAAGAGATCGTAAGGAGTCTTGAAGAACCTGTGAGCAGTTAATACCACGTTTGTCAGCAAGACGAACCATCCAACTTGGGAGAGAAACATTTTTTCGAACCGCACGAGTATCGGTCTGCGCACGATATTCAATAGTGTCAGCCGAAATCAGGGAGCAGATAGTACCAGGATCAACACATAGCTGATCTTGCGGAGTTGGTGGAGCGATTGGTTCTCCTTCATCCTCCGCAACAACAAGCCATGCGTTCATTGCATCGGTAATCTGATCAATAGCATCAGAAAGGCTGTTTCCGGTGGTAATGCAGCCCGGAAGATCCGGAACTTTGGCATAGTATCCAGAACTGTCTTCGATAGGTGTAAATAAAGCTGTGTAAATATATTTCATAGTAAACCTCCTTAATGGATGCAGGAAACATATTTAATGTTTCCTGCTGATGTTGGCTTCCTTGAAGATGTACTTCATATCATTTTCATTGAAATCGTGTCGCTTGACGGGGATGGTGCTGTGCGTTTGTGGGTTGTAGTAGATGTCGTGGTTAGCACCGTGACGTTTCAATTCATAGCCGGAAGCACTAAGTTGTTTAACCGTTTGTTGTCTTGGATTCATTATGTACCTCCTATAACTATATTATACACAAATTTACACAAAAGTCAATATGGAATACACAAAAATACACAAAAAAGAAACTTTGAAAAAGTGACAAGAGTGCCGGAAGAAAGGAATGGAGATGATGAGAAATGAGTGGAGAACTGAAACCATGCCCGTTCTGCGGGGGAAAAGCAGAATTCCAAATCATAACGAGCAGTAGCACTTCAACACAGAGAGGGTTTGGGTTTGTCATAGCTTGCTCCAAGTGTGGAGCAAGATTTCCAAAAACATATGAGGTGGCGCATACTCTTGCTGAAAACGGTGATATGAAAGCCGTTACAGACGAGCGAGATATGGCGGCAAAAGCATGGAACAGGAGGGTAAACGATGGGAAGAATGATTGATGCAGATAAGTTGATAAGTGTATTAAAGGAAAGAGCAACAAATGAAGCTATTGCCGGATATATGACAGCATATGATGTGACGAATAGTATCATTGACGAAGTAGAAGAACAGCCAACCGCCTATGATGTGGATGCGGTTGTGGAGCAGTTGGAAAATGAAAGAGACTTGTCTTGCGCAGATTTTGAAAGATATGTTGAAGAAGTGTGCCCTAAACTTGATGATGAATATGACGATTTTTCCATAAAGGACTTGAAAGGGCGACAAGAGTTGTGAAAGGCGGTGGAGTAGATGCGAAAACCGATTCCTAAGTCCATTAGAAAACAAGTGTATGCGAAATATAACGGACATTGTGCGTACTGCGGTTGTGAGATACCAGAAAAAGGGTTTAATGTAGATCATTTGCATTGCCTTAGACATTATGAGTATACCGAAGAATTTACCGGAATTGATGTGCATGACATAAGTAATCTAATGCCGTCCTGTGGTTCTTGTAATCGCTACAAGGCAACAATGGATTTGGAGACGTTCAGAAAGCAGTTGCAGAAGATACCGGACAGACTGAAAAGAGATGTGTGTACATACAATATTGCCTTGCGATATGGCATGGTACAGGAGAACAGAGAACCGATAAAATTCTATTTTGAGAAAGTAGGTGAAGGAGCAAATGACAGATAATGAGAAAGCATTGATCGGGGTCATAGAGACTCTATGCGATGCCGTTGGAGATAGTCCATGTGGATGCGATGCTTGCCCGTATGTTAGTTCGGAAGAACAATGCGAGGTTTACGACTTGATTGGAAAAGTGAAAGAAGGCGGTAGTAAATAATGAAGAAGACAATGGGCGTTAGTCCAGTAACAGGACGTATACACTTTGGACTGGAAATTATTTTTTTTCACATACCGCATTTCTGGCAACAATATTTGCAAGCATATCACTAAGTACAACAAGATCGGCAGCGAGGATGGCAATCTCATCATCAGATAGGCAGTCAGCAAGCTGGCAGGCAAGTGTTGAAAGGAAATAAAGGTTTGAGCAGTTTTTCATCAGAGTACCTTTTAGAGCATTTTTATTATTTTATGCCAAAAACGAAAAAAGATGCGTAAATTTTATGGAAGGAGGGAATGCCGTGGATGAAAAAGAAATATAT
Organism: uncultured Roseburia sp.; assembly: GCA_964388945.1. Taxonomy (GTDB): domain Bacteria; phylum Bacillota; class Clostridia; order Lachnospirales; family Lachnospiraceae; genus Roseburia_D. The sequence continues at coordinate 21,595 of CAYMCM010000022.1, read as the reverse complement.
GAGATCTGCAAACAGGTAGACAGGTTGATAGCGAACTATTTGACAGAATCTATCGTAGACGGGACAAGTTACGATAAGCTGGAGGCGCGCTATGGGATTATCCCGATCAGTCGAAATTGTTTTTATTTGAAGAAACGCAAGGCAAAGCAGATTATGCGGGAAAGAATGAAAAAAGAACATTAAAGAGAGCAGATTTGTGTAAAAGGGAGGGCAGACCTCTCTTTTTTCATATCCTAAAATGGTACAAATAAAAGAAATCTATGTTTTATAATTACGACATGAGACAGAGAGAGGAAGTGAAGCAGTGGAGAACTATGAAAAAGCGGAACAGGATTATATGGATGGGATGAAATATAAAGATATTGCGGAAAAGTATGGAACCACCATCAATACTGTAAAAAGTTGGAAGAAACGTTATGCGTGGAGTCGGGAAAAGGGTGCACACAAAATGCAAAGAGGGTGCACACAAAAGAAAAAAGGTACATTGAAAGGGAAAGCAACAGTAGATGATGGTACGAAAGAGACTTTGCAAAATGACGATCTTTCGCCGGAATGGCAAATGTTTTGTCTTTATTACAGTCGAACATTCAATGCAGCACAAAGCTATCAGAAGGTTTATGGATGCACGTATGAATCAGCGGTGGCAAATGGATCACGGTTACTAACAAATGATAAGGTCAGAACAGAGATCGAGCGTTTGAAGGAGATTAAGCGTCAGCAGATAATAGCTGGATCTGATGATATCGTGGAATTACAGATGCGGATTGCGTTTGCTGACATAGGAAATTATATGTCATTCGGGCAGAAAGAGATTACAGATCCAGAGACGGAAGATACATACATGATCAGCACGGTTGACCTGAAAGAATCAAAGGACACAGACACACAGCTCATCCAAGAGGTAAAACGTGGAAAAGATGGGGTGTCTATTAAACTGGTAGATAAGCAGAAGGCTATTGACTGGCTCACGAAGTTCTTTGAAATGAATCCAGACGATAAACATCGGAAAGAATTTGATAAGCGGAAACTTGATCTGGAACTGCTTAAATTGGAGATGCAGACCAGAGAAAGCGCGGATGATGCACCGGAACAGGATAACTTTTTGGATGCATTGAATGAATCGGCGAAGGAAGCGTGGTCGGATGATTGATTGGACAGATTTTGATCGGCGAGTATGCAAAGTAAAAGATAATGTGATGAAGAATGCTGTCCGGATGAAGCAGAAGTATAAGCAGAATGGATTCGCATTCAAGCCTTTTTCTAAGAAGCAGAGGAAAGTTCTCACATGGTGGTGCGATTCTTCTCCGGTAAAAGATATGGACGGTATTATAGCAGATGGGGCAATCAGATCAGGCAAGACGTTGAGTATGTCGTTGAGCTATGCCTTGTGGGCAATGAATACCTTCAATCAACAGAATCTCGGCATGGCAGGGAAGACAATCGGATCATTCCGGCGAAACGTTCTGTTCTGGTTAAAACTAATGCTAAAAAGTCGTGGGTATAAGGTGGCAGACCATAGATCAGATAATATGGTTGAGATCAGCAAAGGAGATACGGTCAATTTCTTTTACATATTTGGTGGTAAGGACGAGAGATCACAGGATCTGATACAGGGTATCACATTGGCTGGAATGTTCTTTGACGAAGTGGCACTGATGCCGGAAAGTTTTGTGAACCAGGCAACCGGACGATGTTCTGTGGATGGTTCAAAGTTCTGGTTCAACTGTAACCCGGACAGTCCGAGCCATTGGTTCAAGGAAAACTGGATAGATAAATCGACCGGGTATCTTGGTAAGAAAAAGGTTGAGGAGATAAGGCAAAAGGCAGTCGAAGAAAATAAGCCGGATGGACTAAAAGAGATTATCTATCTGCATTTCACAATGGATGATAACCTTTCCCTGTCAGAGAAAGTAAAGACAAGATATCGTTCTATGTACAGCGGAGTATTTTATGATCGCTTTATTCTCGGTTTGTGGGTGATCGCCGAGGGATTGGTTTATGGAATGTTCGATAGGGAAAAGAATATCTTCCACGGAGAATATGAGTACAGTCCGCAGTCATCCTACTATCTATCCATCGATTATGGAACTATGAACCCGTTTGCGGTTGGTCTGATGGAATTGAAAAATGATGGAATGGTACGGATGCTCCGGGAGGGACACTATTCAGGCAGGGAAAAGGGAGTGACGATAGACAACGAGTCATACTACAAGATGATACAAGAGATAGCCGGGAACTTCCCGATAACGTCAATCGTCATTGACCCGTCAGCAGCGGCAATGAAAGCTACAATCCGGAAGTATGGTGAATTTACCTGTATGGATGGAAACAATGATGTCTTAAACGGAATCCAAGAAGTAACAAAGTATCTAAATCTCGGTATGCTGCAGATACATGAAAGTTGTGTGGAGACACAGAAAGAGTTTGGTGCTTATGCATGGGATGAAAAGGCTGTGGGTGAGGACAGAGTGATTAAAGAATATGACCACCATATGGATTTGATCAGATATTTTATCTACACGGTAGCAAGAAGATATAACAGAGGACTTATTTAGGAGGAATATGATGGGAATTATGTCAGCAATTAAGGAATGGTGGAGCAGGATGTTTCTGTCAGAAGTAAAGGACCAGTTCAAGGTGACTGGAATTACGTCTGGAGATATGCAAAAAGCGGTTCAGAACTGGATGTTGATTTATAAGGGAGAGCCAGACTGGATAGATCCGGAAGAAGGGGTTAAGACAATCAAATTTGCAAAGTTCGTCTGCGGTGAGATTGCCAGACTGACCACACTTGCGATTGATGTTACGTTTGATGGAGTACGGAAAGAGTATATGACGCAGTTCTGGGAGAAATCTGTGCACGACCGAATCCGTGAGTGGACGGAAATTATGTGTGCTTGCGGTACGGTTATCTTGAAACCGAACGGAACAGGCGTGGATTTGGTTACTCCGGATAGATTTGAGATAACCAGTCTTGACGGAAACCACAATATAACAGGAATCGTGTTTCAGGATAGCTACCGGGAAGGTGATGAGTATTTTACAAAACTTGAATATCATAGATTCTTTACCGCCCATGTGAGAATGCCGGATGCGGAAGAGTACACGGAAACAACCTACTACTCTATATCGAACAGAGCGTTCGTGTCAAAGAATGCTGGGGAGATTGGAAAGCCGATTGATTTAAGTATGACAACATGGTCTGGATTGCAGCCGGACGTACATATCACGAAAAAGAATGGGGAGCAGATCAGTTCAATGCTGTTTGGATTATTCCGGATGCCGTCATCTAATGATATTGATTTGAACAGTCCGCTCGGATTATCGGCGTTTGCAGATGCTATCGAGGAATTGAAGGATCTTGATATTGCATATAGCCGAAATGCAGAGGAAATTGAGGATAGCCGGAGAATGGTCGTGATTGATGATAGACTTATTGCTAAGCCGGCATATAAGGACGAAAAAGGAAACATTGTGAGACCAGAGGTTAAGATGCCAAAGTTTTTTAAAGCCCTTGCGGGGGTGGGCGCGAGAGAAGAGGAAGTGTACCATGAGGTCAATCCTACGTTGAATACAGATACCAGAAAGAGCGGCATTAATCAACAGCTATCCCTTGTCGGTGTGAAGTGCGGCTTCTCCAATGGGTATTTTGTGATGGATGAAAAAACGGGTATGGTAACTGCCACGCAGGTAGAATCAGATGATAGGAGAACCATTCAGCTTATCAAGGATGTACGGGATGCAATGCAGAAATGTCTTGATGACCTGTTCTATGCACAGTCTGTATTTGCAGATCTGTATGGTCTTGCACCAGCCGGAGATTACGAGCCACAGTATGATTTTGGAGATATCACATACAACGAGGAAGAGGACAGAATGAGAAATCTTACACTTGCAAACTCTGGTTATATTCCTAAGTGGCAGTATCTTGTGAGATTCGAGGGATATTCAGAAGAGGAAGCAAGGGCAGCAGTGGAGGAAGCATCTGGAGTCAAAGATGGATTATTTGGGGATGAATAATATATGCAGTATGGGAAGATAGTCGGTAATATTGACATACGTCTGGATACAGGCAGAATAGAGGGAAATCTTGAGCGGGCGCAGGATTTACTAGATCAGCAGGTGTTAAAAGATATAAAGGAATATATGCCAAAAAGCCAACAGCATGCAATGGTAGGGGCAACCCATATTATTGAGCCGGGGCTGATCTCTACAAATACACCATATGCACATTATCAATATATGGGGGAGTTGTATCTGACAGAGGACGGTCGATCGTTTGCAGAATGGCATGAGCCTAAATATCCAACTGGCAGACCTCTGCATTATAGTAAGGATGGAACTGGAGATCATTGGTTTGAGACCGCAAAACAGACACATAAAGATCAATGGATGGATCTGGTAAGGCGGGAAGCAGGAAAGGGATAGTATGTTAGAACCGGATTATTTTAATGGAAAAGCAGATGTGATGGTATCTTATGTACAGGAATTGGAGGATTGGATACTGCAGGACATAGCGATGCGGCTGCTCAAGGCTGAATTCGTAGCGGGAACTACGGATATGGAGTTGTATAAGTTACAGCAGCTCGGATTACATCAAAGCGAGATACTAAAGCGTCTGTCTGTGCTTACAAAGAAGTCAACAGCGGAACTTCGAAAATTGCTTCAGGACGCGGTGCTGACATCCTGGGATGATGACAAGAGCGTGTTGATAAAAATGGGGATAGATGCAATGTCTCCGCTTGAAAATCCGATTGTGATGAAATTAATGAATGCAGAGTTCAGGAAAGTGGCAGGGGAAGTACATAATTTAACCCAGACTACAATGAACCAGTCACAGCGGGATCTTATCAATATGCTGAATGCGGCAGAGATCAGGGCGGCATCCGGTGTGCAGTCTTACAGTGCAGCAGTCTGTGAAATATTGGATCAGTATGGAAGATCCGGTGTAATGGTGGACTATCCGTCGGGAACGCGCAGAACGCTGGAAGCAGCAGTGCGGTGTTGTGTGGTTACATCCATGAATCAGATGGCTGCAGAGGTAACGAACCAATATATTATACAGAATGGTGTAGAGTATGTTGTAGTATCAGAGCATGAGGGAGCAAGACATGATAAAAATAACCCATTAGGCGTATCTTCACATGATTGCTGGCAGGGTAAGGCGTATAAAATACATGGAAGTGAATCAGGTTTCCCGAATTTACTGGAAAGTACGGGGTATGATATAGATTTTGAACAAAAAAGAGGGAGATGTGTAAATCTATTAGGACTACATGGGTATAATTGCCGACACTCACATGGCCCCTGGGCTAAAGAACTTGGCATACCGGAATCAGAAGTAGACCGAGAAAAGAGCAGGGAGCAGTATGAGAAACAACAGAAGCAGAGAGCACTGGAACGGGCGATCAGGCAGACAAAGCGGGAATTGCTGATGAAACAGGCAGAGATTAATGGTGTAGCAGAAACAGATATAAAAGAGATGTTACAGCCGCAATATGATAAACTGGCATACAAACTTCGATTACAAAATGAAAAGTACAGACAGTATTGTGATGCCAATAAATTACAGACACAGATGGATCGTGTCAAGGTGGCAGGATTTAAGCGTGCGCAGGCAACGAAAGCGAATGGCAGGGCAACGGCTTACCAAAATAGTGTAGTAAAATACAAAGGCATACCGGACGAATGGATAAAAACAAAAGGGCAGAGAATAAGTTCTAAGTTGGAAATTATAAATCCAAATCAAAGCATGCAAAATTGTGCTAGTGGTGTTGTGGCTTATGAAATGAGACAGAGGGGCTTTAATGTAATAGCGAAAGATAAAGGTATTCAAGAACTAATGGAAGAACCGTGGAAAGCGTGGAATAATGTGGAACCCATTGCGGAATATTCAAAAGATGATATAATTGAATTGGTAAAGGCAGAAAACGATAATTGCAGATATGAATTAGCATTTGATCATAAATATGGTTCACATTGTGTTGTGTTGGAAAAATATGAGGATATTTTAAGTATTGTAGATCCGCAGTTAGGTATTCGTTATAGTATGGATGAGTATAAGGTAGAAATGAGCAATATATTGTTTTGGAAAATCAGTGATGCAGATATTTCGAAAGAAGGCGTGAAGGCATGCAGAATAATGAATTGATAAAAAAAGCGTATGAATATTTTGAGAAAAGTGCCATGTGTGGTCTTTATGCAGTATATGATATTGGAGACTGCATTGTGGCATTTGGTGGGAATCCAAACAAAAAGATATATGGTTGTAGAAGTATAGAAGTGAACAAAATATCTGGAGAGGTAAAGTTGTTTGCTTCATGGCTGCCAGTGAACGAAAAACTTCTTGATAATGCGTCAGAGATTAAAATACCAGATGAGTATTTATATAGTGAGGGAGTATAATGCTTCCTCTTTTATTTTGGTACAAATCTTTTAAAACTCCGTGATACAATAAATTAACAAATGAATAAGCACCGGGCAGAATATAAGGATCTGTTCGCTACCCTACAAAAATTATAGGATGGTCATTATGGCACGTCCTGTTTTGGGCGTGCTTTTTCTTTGCAAATTGCCAGCTATGGATCAAATAGCAGCTCAATCGTGCCGGAAATACCGGAGTAACAAATTGGAAAGAGAGAGGTAAAGAAAAAAATGTTAAAAGTCATCACAGAATTGGAAAAACTCGGCTTGGAACTGACAGACGAGATGAAAGAATCCATTAAAAAAAGCATCGGTGAGGAAGTGTATTCCAAAGGCGAACTTGAGAAGAAGGTCAAGAAAGCAGAGGATGAACGAGATCAGTATAAGGAACGCGCAGAGACCGCAGAAGAGACTTTAAAGGGGTTTGACGGCAAAGACCTTGAAACTATCACAAAAGAGCGTGACGAGTGGAAAGAGAAAGCCGAGACGGCACAGAAAGATTATGATGCCAAGATCGCAGAGCGCGAGAAAAGTGACTTGCTCAAAGAAGCGTTTGAGAGTGTTAAGTTCACGTCCGAATCTGCTAAGAAAGCTATCATGGCGGATATTGCGGCAAACGTATCTGTCAAGGACGGTAAGCTGATCGGCTTTAATGATCTGCTTGCGGATGCCAAGAAGAATGATGTAAGTGCATTTGTTGACGAACAGGCACAGCAGAACGAACAGAATCAGGCAGCGTTTACCGCCCCAATGGGAGCCGGAGAAAAAACGGAGCCGATCACTGGTGATCCAAATAAGATGGATTTCGCTACATACAAGAAGTGGCGGGAACAGAATCAGTAATTTTTAAGGAGGAATATTATGCCAAACAAAATTTTAACACCGCAGATTATTGCGAATGAAGCATTAATGGTATTACAGAGCAATCTTACAATGGCGAATCTCGTACACAGAGATTATTCCAAAGAGTTTGTAAAGGTTGGAGACACCATCACCGTAAGAAAACCGGCTACTTTTGTAGCAAAGAATTTTACAGGACAGACAGAAGCGCAGGACATCACAGAAGGATCTACCACCGTCAAGATGGATCGTTTCAGGGACATCACTGTCAATGTAGGATCTAAAGAAATGACATTAGATATCAAGAACTTTTCCGAACAGGTCATCACACCGGCTATGCAGGCTATGGCACAGCAGATTGACGCGGATCTTCTGGCAGTCGGCATCTCCAAAGCCAAAAAGAAAGCCACTGTATCTGGTACACCGGTTATTTCTGATATTGCAGGTGTGGGTAAAGCATTAGATCAGGCAAAAGCACCGCGTACAGACAGACGTTTGATTCTGCCGCCGACGATTCTGTATGAGTACAACACACTGGATAATTTTGCAAAGCAGTGCTACAAAGGGGATTCTATTGCACTGAAAGAATCTGAAATCGGTAAGGTGTACACCTGTGAGACATTTATGTCCCAGAACTGCCCGGAGAACCAGAATGATGAAGCCGGTACCGTGGCATCTTACAAGGTCGCAGGTAAAAAGGATGCGACAGAGTTTACCGTTTCCGATGGCAAAACAGCGGCAGCGACCATTAAACGGGGCGATCAGCTTATAGTGAATGGTTATCTTTACACTGTAACTGAGGATGTGACGCTTGCATCTGGTGCTGGTACGGTAAAAGTAGATCAGAACATCCCGGAGACGATTACGGCAACAGATGCTTTTGTGGTAAACAAGGCACACGCTCTTGGATTTCACAGAAACGGTTTAGCGCTTGTAACACGTAATTTAGAGCTGCCAATGGGCAACAAGAATGCCTACATTGCATCAGCAGACGGTCTTGGTGTTCGTGTCGTATTTGATTATGACTCTGATCATAAGCAGGACAAGATTTCCTTTGATATCATCTACGGGATTAAAGAACTTAATGAAAATCTGCTCGTCGATTTCTCGTAAGAAAGGGGGTTTCTGATGGGATATACCACATTTGGGTTTTACACAGATTCATATTACGGGGATTCTATTGAGGAATCCCTTTTCCCTAAGTGGGAAGATAAAGCATCTATGAAGCTGGATCAGTTGACCTGCGGACATATTAATGAGAATGCCCTGGAAGAATATGGCGAACGCATCCAGAAAGCCACCTGTGCACTGGCAGATCTGCTCTATCAGATAGATTTCAAGACCAGCCATGCCAGTGATGAAAAAGGCGGAAATATCAAGTCTATGTCCTCTGGTGGGCGTTCGATCAGCTTTGGAACAAATGAGACACTTATTGATAAGGTGCTGGGGGATAAGGTGGCGCAGAACCGCTTGTGTTATGACACGGTATGCGAATATCTGTCCGGTACCGGATTGTTGTATGCGGGGGTGTGATTATGGCATTTTTCGATAACAAGACCGTTACCCTATTTAACCGCTCATTCAATCCAGAAACCGAGGAAGAAACGTATTACCCGACACTGCTTGAGGGTGTAGACCTTGTGGAAACAAAAGGTGCAAACGTTTCCAAGAGCGGTATGGACAGCGCGGATGCGGTAAAGCTGTATATCGACTTGGCAAGTATGCCAAAGCCGTACATCGAACCGAAAGCATGGGCGGCACTGCCGGAGGAAGAGAAGCAGGACTATATCACATTTACACCGGCAGAAGATTTCTTTATCAAGGGAGACCATACGGACGCGGTACTACCGGAAAATAATGTCTATCAGTGGATGATTGATAATTACGATGATTGTTACAAGGTAACGACCATCGATAAGTATGAGGATATTCTTCCTCATTTCGAAGTAGGGGGTGTATAAATGGCGGAAGCAGAAAAACTTACGATCAAGGATGCGGAGAGTGCCCAGAAAGGGGTGCTGGAGCTGATCCTGCAATATCCGTTTTTTCCCCAGACATTTAAGGCAAATCATAAAAATGTGAAATGGAACAGTATCAATACAGACACTTCTATCGGCATTTTTCCTTTGCAGGGAGCGAAGTACATAAAAAGGTACATCAGCGGCAGTTATACCGCGCAGATGCCGTTCCAGATGGTTTATAAGTGTGCACCAACTACCAATAAGGCAAGCATTGAAGCGCAGGAAATGCTTAACAGCCTTGCGGCATGGCTGGAAGAGAGTGGGATCGAATTTGCAGATTTACATATGACATTGGAATCAATGAGCCGTACATCGGTGGTGTTTCCAATCGTTCAGGATGAAAAACAGATCGGATATGCTGTAAATATGCAGCTTAAATATTTTTATAAAAAATAACAGGAGGAAATGATTATGGCATTGGATAGAACAAACATGGTATCACTGCTTGATATTGGTTCACTTATGAGCGGCAGTACACCGGAACTTGTAGAAATGGGGGATGGATACAAAGAGATCACGGAAGATTGGGGACCGGATGTGGAGTCATCCCAGTACGTGAATATGAAATCAAAAGCATCTACACTGAAAGGTTATGAGTTTAGTACATCACCGGAGCGTGAGTACCTTTCCGATGATATGCAGAAATGTATTGACAATCTTTTCAAAAAGTTCCCGACCGGACAACAGTGTGAGACAAGCTATTACCGATACTATAAGACGGATATCACAGGTGGAACGGGCGAATGTATCAGAGTTCCGGTTATTGTTTCACCGTCCAGCACAGGCGGCGCGGGTGGTGATGTGCTGACATCATCCATCGAGATCAAGGGAAACGGAGATGTGGAACTGGGTACTATTACGATCAGCGGTGATGGTACATACACATGGGAGAAAAATTAGGAGAGGATGACATATGGAAGATTTGAAATTAAACAGTGGTCTGAAAAAGATTGCGATTAAGAATGAGGATGATCTGATTACAGTTCTGAGCGTAAATGTAGCGGATGCAGATACAGCGGAGCGTTTTGGCCAGATCATTCATAACCTGGAAAGAATCTCTGATAATTGCGAGAAAGAAGCAGCAGTATACAAAGAGGAACATGATACAGATGCCGCGCCGGAAGATGAGAAACTCCAAATCGAGCAGGCACTGGAGATCAACCGCATTCGTGTAAAATATCTGAAACAGATCGCGGATGAAATCGACAAGCTGTTTGGTGCAGGAACAATCCAAAGCGTCTATGGAAACATTACGCCGGATGAGATGGCATTAGTGGAATTTATTGAGGGAGTGATCCCGATCATGAACAAGTTGTTTGGCAAGCGGTATGAGATGACCAGAAAACGCTATAATTCCGGCAGAAAAGGAGCGCGGGCATGATTAACGTCATGCTCGATCCTTTACCGGAAGAATGGAACGGATACAAAGTTAATACTTCATTCCGGATAGGCATACAGGTGTTTCTTGTGCAGTATGACAAGGATATGAATGCATATGAAAAAGCGGATGTGCTGACAGGTCTGTTATTTGATGACCGGGAGCATCCGGACGGGGAGGAATTTCAGGAATGTGTGCAATGGTTTCTCAATGGATGGTTTCATGATAATGCCGGATCATCCTCGGATAACCGGAGACTGATTGATTATGATGTGGATCAGTGGCGCATCTATGCAGATTTTCTTCATGCATATGGGATAGATCTGTCACTGGATGATATGCACTGGTGGACATTCAACGGTCTGTTATGGAATCTGCCTTATAAGCAATCTTCGTTTTTGCAGGTTATCGATATACGGCGGAAAGAAATCACATCCAAGATGGGAAAAGAAGAAAAGGATGCGATTCGGGAAGCACAGAAAATATATGCGCTCGATCAGCCGGAAGTACCGAAAGAATATACATCAGAAGAAATTGCTAAAATAGATGAGTATGATCGTATGATGGCAGAGATACGGGCAAAAATGAAAGCGGAAATGGAGCTGAGTTTATGTTAGAAGGGGGTTAGAGTTTGCCGAAGTATGATGGAGAAATCCGGATCAATACGAAAATGGATACAAAAGACGTATCCAGTCAGATGCTGCAGTTAGAAAACCGTATGCAGAAAACAGCCCAGAAAGCGCAGCAGCTTGAAAGTGAAATGCGAAAACTGGAGCAGCAGAAGATCCCGACGGAAGAGTATGCAAATTTAGAGAATAAGCTTAAGAATGCTAAGTATATTCTTGAGCAGTACAATGATGCATTAAAAAACATGCCTGCCGAAAATAAAGAACAGAGATGGAACGAGTTAGTAGACAAAGAGGAGGAAGCATGCAATGAAATTCTTAAAATAAAAGAGGCATTAAAACAGCCTATTTATCTTAGACCAGAGGGATTGTATCAGCAACTTAATGATGCTAAGAAAAGGTTGGAAATATTTAAGACGATGGAAGAGTCTGTCCTTTCGGGAGAAGATCCGATTCTGAGCATGTATAGGCAGGAAGCCGAAAAAGCCACAATTAGTGTTAAAAAGTTGGAGGCTGAAATGCTGGAATTAGATAAAGCTGGGAAGGCATTTTTGACAACTAGGGATCCCAAAACGGAGGCACAGTACCAAAAATTGTCCGAGAAGCTTCGAGATGTCAATAGTCAGTTGGATGTTATGAAGAAAAAACTGGAAGAACTTGCAGAAAAGGAAGTAAACGTCGGAAACGTAGGGAAAAAGCATTTTGACAAGATCAGAAATTCTGCGAACGGTATAAAAAAGATTAATTCGGAGCAGGAAAAAGTAGGCTCCGGTGCGGAGCAGATTGAGAAAGTCGGTAATGCCGCCAAGAAATCCGCGGGGCTGATGTCCACGTTCCTGTCAAGGCTGAAAGGGATAACGCTTTCTCTGTTTATTTTTAACTGGATTACCAAGGGATTTAATGCAATGGTATCAGCTTTTAAGGATGGTATCCAGAACATGGCGAAGTACTCCACAGACTTTAACTCCCGGATGTCGGAGTTAAAATCGGTAACAGCAACACTCAAGGCATCGCTTGGAACATTGGCAGCTCCGATTGTTTCAGCGATTGTCCCGGCAATCGTGACGCTGTGTAACTGGTTGACGACTGCAGTTAATAAATTCAATGAACTGTTAGCTGTGTTGTCCGGGAAAAGTACATGGACAAAAGCAAAAAAACAGCAGGTAGATTATGCAAAGTCACTTGATGGAACAGCGGGAGCAGCCAAAAAAGCTGCAGGGGCATTGCAGGGATTTGATGAACTGAATGTGATTAACTCAAATAGTTCTAGTGGCAGTGGTGGATCTGGTGCGTCTGCTATGTACGAGGAAGTACCAACCAGTGATGTGCTGATTGGTAAATTGCAGCCATTTCTCGACTATCTTAAAAAGATCAAGGGAGAAGTGATCCGCGGATGGGATGAGACGTGGACAGCACTGGACATTGACAGCCAGATTGCGGATATAAAGCGGAGCATAGAGTCCATCCGTGGATCGTTGTCAGATATATTTGGAAACGCAGATTTGCAGGAAGCGGCTAATAATTTTGTTATGACATTAGCATATAGCATCGGTCAGATTGGCGCATCCGTAGTCAGCATTGGGGCGACTATTGCACAGAATATTATTGGCGGCATTGATCTGTATTTGCAGCAGAACAGCGGAAGAATTACGGAATATCTTATACGGATGTTTGATATTAGCGCAGATGTGGCGGAACTGGCAGGGGAAGCATCAGAGGCATTTGCCTATGTATTCCAGGCGTTTGGAGGTGAGGATGGACAGCAGATTACCGCAAACCTTATTCAGATTTTTACTGACATTTTTGGTTCAGTTTCGCTTGTGATTGCACAGTTTGGAGATGATTTACTGCATTTGCTCATAGATCCGTTCGTAAATAATCGTGAAGCGATTAAGACAGCCCTTGAGGGGATACTTGGAGTAGTGGCAGAGGTTACCGGAACAATATCGGAGATAGTAAATCAGGTCACGAGCGGATTAGTAGCTTTATACGATGAGCACATTCATCCACTGATGCAAAGTTTAACAAGTGGAGTTGACGAAATAACATCAAAATTTTTGGATTTTTGGAATACATATATGCAGCCAATATTGGAAGAATGGGCAGCCATGTTTGAAGATACCTATCAAAACCATCTGAAACCGGTGATAGATAGCATAGTAGAATGTATTGGAAAAATTATTGATATCATTAAAATACTGTGGGAAAACTGGATACAACCATTGATTACCTGGATTATCGAAAATGTTCTTCCGGTAATAACACCAATACTATCAGCCCTCGGGAAACTGGTAAAAGGGTGCATTGATGGAATCATAGATCTTGCGGGTGGACTATTGAAAGCGGTGAGTGACGTGCTGGATGTAATCATTAAGCTTCTTAAGGGAGACTGGAAAGGTGCGTGGGAAGCTGCAAAGAATATCGTAAAAGATGTAGTAAATGGCATACTATCGGCTGTTGAATCTATGGCAAATGGAGTAGTTAATGCGGTTAATACAATGATCAGAGCCTTGAACGGGTTACATTTTAATATCCCAGATTGGGTTCCCGAACTTGGTGGAAAAACATTTGGCTTTGATATCAAAGAAATAGCTGCTGTTCACATACCGCGCCTTGCAAATGGTGGTATCACGACCGGCAGTACGCTTGCCAATATCGGTGAAGCCGGGCGAGAAGCAGTATTACCATTGGAAAACAACCTGTCATACTTGGAGCCGCTTGCAAATATGATCGCAAGCAAGATGGAAGGTGTTCAGACGGTGCGGATCGTACCGGATGAAAGTGGCATCTTCAAGGTGGTAAGAGACGAAGCAAACAGTTATTACAGAAGAACTGGAAATCCCGCATTTGATTTTTAGGAAAGGAGCGAAAAGATGGCATACAGTGGGTTTTTGATAAAAGTAGGCGATTATACCGTTCCTTTCCGGTACATAGAAGCGAAAAAGTATAAATGCGGCATAAAAGGACAGGATCTGGATTCTTATAGGGATGCAAATGGAATCCTGCACAGAGAAGCCTTGCAGAATGCTGCGATTAAAGTTGAGTGGGAAACGCCAACCGATATAGATGAAGATGCACTGCGGCCGCTCATGGATAGCATCCGTGGGCAATATATTAATGCCGTTGAAAAGAAAGCATTGGTAACTGTCTATATGCCGGAAATCGGGAGATATGTATCAATGTACTGCTATGCTCCGGATATAGAGTATACGATCAGATATGCAGATGAAACAACGATAGAATACGAATCGTTTCGGCTTGCATTTGTGGGTTATGGAGGTACGGTATGATGAATGTATCAGAAATGTTTTTGGATGACAGTATTGACAAGCAGATCATCATTGCGACCGATGATGGTAAGGTAAAGATCACGAATACAGAGCTTCATGAGGATAAGTTCGAACTGACTGAAAGCCTGTGCTCCGAGGATGAATTGCAATTCGGAGCGTGTGAAGCGTCTGTCGTAAAATTCACGATGTCAAATATCTTCCTTCCCATGAAAGGGAAGTGGATCACGGTCAAGATCACTCCAAAGGGAGCGGATGCACCGTATCAGATCGGGCGGTATAAGGTCTATTCAGACAAGCCGACCGCTGACCGGACGTGCCGGGATGTGGTGGCGTATGATGCGCTGTACGATGTTCTTGGTGCTGATATGGCGGCGTGGTACAGTTCCCTTACATTCCCAATGACTTTAAAGGCTTTCCGGTATGCGTTTTTTTCGCATTTCGGTATCGAACAGGAAACGATAAGCCTTGTCAATGACAACATGACCGTGGAAAAGACGATCGAGATCACCGGCAGCAGTGCAGACGGAAGTACGATCGGAGAAGCACTGTCCGGAAAAACGGTGCTGTCATGCATCTGCGAGATCAACGGCTGTTTCGGACACATGGGGCGTGACGGAAAATTTCATTATGTCTTTTTGGAACAGGAGATGCAGGGTTTGTATCCAAGAAACGACCTGTATCCGGCAGATGATCTGTATCCGAGAGACGCAAAGAGCACCCCGATCGGCAAAAGTTTTTACATAAAAGCGCAGTATGAGGATTATCTCGTCAAAACAATAGATAAGCTGCAGATCTGTGAAAAAGAGAATGACATCGGCGTGATCGTGGGAACAGGTAGCAATGGCTATAACATCGAGGGAAATTTCCTCGTGTATGGTAAAGGCTCGGACGAATTAAGAGGTATCGCAAATAATGTATTCGGGAAAATAAGAAACCTCGTATATCGACCGTATTCTGCTGACTGCAAGGGAAATCCGTGTCTGGAAGTCGGGGATGCGGTGCGCTTTAATACAAAGTATGAGTTGATTGAAACGTACATTTTGAAGCGCACGCTCAAAGGCATACAGGCTCTGCGGGACACGATCAGCGCAGATGGAGAGGAATACCGGACGGAAAATCCCAATTCGATACATAAAGACATATTGCAGCTTAAGGGCAAGAGCAACGTCCTTGAACGCACGATCGAAGAAACCAAATCCACGATCACAGATGTGGAAAAGGGTCTGCAGTCGCAGATCACCCAGAATGCGGAATCTATTACGATGGAGGTTAAGCGAGCAGCGCAGGCAGAGGGTACGCTGTCCAGTAAGATCACCCAGACAGCAGAAAGCATCACCGCAGAAGTGACCAGAGCCAAAGGTGCAGAGGAAGCAATGTCGAGCCGGATCACCCAGACTGCAGATAAGATCGAAACTAAAGTAAGCAAGGGCAGTGTATCATCGGAGATCAGTCAGGAGCCGGACAAGGTTGCATTGACGGCGAACCGGCTGATTGTGAACAGTACGGGTTTTAACCTGGATGGGAATGGCAACGCAAGTTTTTCCGGCACGATCACCAGCAGCGCACTCAATGCTTGCAACATTACAGGTACAAATATATATGGATCTGTATTTCATGCGGTCGGTGACAGCGTGGCTGATGAGACGCGGTTGTTTGTAACTACGAACGCCGATTCGAATTATGGTACTTACATATCTGCCGGCGGCTGCCGTGCAGAAGGACCGTCATACTATGGTTACATTGGCCATAATGAGGTGGGTGTAAAAGCACGGGATGACAGTTATAAGGCAATCCTTAACAACTTAGGACTTGATACAAGCGGCGGGATCATTGCGGCCGGATCTATGCAGGTGTATGGCGCGAAAAATAGGATTGTGCCGACCGAGAATTACCTGGAACGCTTGCAATACTGCTATGAAATGTCTGCACCGATGTTTGGTGACATTGGTGAGGGAAGAATGGATGATACAGGAATGTGTATGATCTATCTGGATGATGTCTTTGCAGAAACCATAGATGCAGATGTTATCTACCAGGTGTTTTTGCAGGCGTATGGTGAGGGAAGTGCCTATGTCAAGGAGCGGGCACCGTGTTATTTTGTGGTCTGCGGTACACCGGGGCTTGCGTTCGGGTGGGAGATCAAGGCAGTGCAGAAAGATTACGATACGATCCGGCTTGAGACTTTTGAAAATCCGGTGCGCGGGGAAACAGCAGCCGATGTGACATATCAGTTATTGGATGATCTTGAAGCTGGCAGCGAAGATAGCGCAGAGACGGCGTATCAATATCTTGAAACTTTATTATATGACACAGAAAAGGAAAGTGAGGAAGTGGCAGCATGAAAAATATCAAAGGTATCGCATTTGCGAATGATGGCAACATGAGACGGCTTGCAATCACCTACGACGAGGTGAACAGTGACGGTAAGGTGACAAACCAGAATGTCAAGGTCAACCGTGTTGTGACGGATGAGGAGTGCTTTCATGCGCTGACTCTCGTAGAGACATATGCGCAGTCGATCATAAACGAAGAATAGGGGTGATCGTATGAATAAGGCGTATGCCCGGATTGTGTGGGAAAATTACCCAAGTATTAACACTCCGATAAATGAACAGAACCTTAATAAAATGGATGCGGCGGTGGACGAAATCGACAATCGTGTTATTGCTATGGATGTGTCGAAGGTCGATCTATCGAAAGCGAATGAGCTGGTGAAAGAAATCTTATGGGATGAATCCAATGGAACGCTGACCATCGTAAAGATGAACGGTTCAAAGGCGGTCATTGACACCAAGCTGGAAAAGCTGGCGGTGAACTTCGATTACGATCCGCAGACACAGCAGTTAATCATCACGCTTGATGACGGCACGAAACAGTACGCTGATCTTTCTGCCCTGATTACGCAGTATGAATTTCTGGAATCTGACACCGTAGCTTTTGAACTTACGTCTGATGGCAAAGTCAAGGCTGTTGTGAAAGAGGGCAGTATCGAAGAAAAGCACTTACGGCCGGACTATTTGGCGGACATTAAGGTTGAGGCCGCAAAGGCACAGGAATCCTCGTCTGCGGCGGATGTGAGTGCAAAAGCGGCGCAAAGCTATGCCGTGGGCGGTACCGGGACAAGAACCGGAGAGGACGAGGATAATGCAGAGTATTACTGCGAAAAAGCGGCGGAGTACAATGCGAACATAGAAAAAAGGTTACGGCTTGCCACGTTCGGTCTGAACGATGACGGCGAGCTGATCTATACAGATAATACAGCAAATAATTTTTCTGTAAACGATGACGGAGATCTGATATGGGAGGTGGCTTAAATGGCGAATGCAGGAAGAGTGGCAATAGTACCGAAAGGCGACTGGAATGCGGAGGTGGAATATAAGCGGCTGGATGCGGTGGCGTATAACAATACATTGTACATAGCCAAAAAAGCAGTACCGGCGGGTACGGTGACAACAAACACGGAATACTGGATGAAATGTGTAGTTGGCGGCGGAGGGGCAGTCGCAACCACGGAGGATGCCGGTATCGTTAAACCGGACGGTGATACGATCACAGTGGATGAGGATGGAACGATCCACGGTGCGGCTGTAAATGTGGCAACGACAGAGGAAGCAGGAATCGTAAAAGCCGGTGATGACATTAATGTGGATGCGGCAGGGGAAATGAGCCTTAAAACGGATTTTACGGCGCAGGCAGATCTTGCGGAGCTGGCCGGTACAGAGGACAGAAAGACGTTTTTCGGAAAGATTGCAAAGGCAGTAAGTGCATTGATTACGCACATCAATAGCAAGAATAATCCACATAACGTAACGAAAGCAAATGTCGGGCTTGGCAATTGCGATAATACGGCAGACAGTGCTAAGTCAGTGAAATATGCAGCAACAGCCGGAACAGTGGATGGGTTTACGGACTTTAAAAACTCTACGCCAGTACAAGCAGGAGAAAGTACAAATGACAGTGGCTTTTTTCTGGGCTTTAACGGCGGAGCGGCAGTGGTTTATTGCGTACCGCGGAATGATATGAGGGTAGGATATGCCACCAATGCCACAAACGCTACAAATGCGGACACTGTTGACGGGAAGCATTTTTCGGATATCCAGTCCGATGCGCAGGCGCGCGCAAATGCCCGGTTAGCATTAAGCGGCGGGACGATGAGCGGGAATATTGATCTGAATAATAATCTCATCAACAATATAAGGATACTGCGCGCAGCATCATCTAATCCATTGTACCTGCAAAGCGAAAATTCTGTGCAAATAACAAATATTGCCGCAAACGCCAATATGGATCTGAGATGCGCTACGCTGCATTACACTGGCTTGGCGGCGGATTCTTACCGGGATGCGAAAGAAAACATTGCGGGAGTGTCTGATGAAACAGTAAGGAAAGTTCTTGATGTTCCTGTCAGAAGCTTTGACTATCGTCCGGGATTTGGCGGGAATAAGAAAAATGTGATCGGAATGATCGTAGACGAAGTACAGGATATCATCCCGGAAGCGGTAGTTATACCGGATGACTGGGATGAAAGCAATTTTAACGAATTGCTTGGAGATGCAGGAAATGAAAGTGTGCCGGGTGTTGATTATACTACATTTATTCCGTATCTGATCGCACTTGCACAACTGCAGCAGAAAGAAATTGAAAAACTTAAGCAGTCATTTACTGCTTTAGAAAAATAAATAAGGAAGGGTTGATTATTATGTTGAAAATGTATGTGAATGAAACAGAATTGAATCCGGCAGGACTTGGGGCGCAGAAAGGCAGCTTAAACGGTGAAGATGTGCTCGTGGTTGCTTTTTGCACAGACAAGCAGATCGATGATGCACTTGCCATCTTTAAGGCACTGCCGGACGACACGGTAATTAAAATTGTTAATGAAAAAAGGGAACAGGCGTATACCGGATATGTGTCTCTTGGGGATGAAGTAAATATTAAACCCAATGTGGACGGCACATACAACTATACGGTGTATCTGCACAAAAAATCAGCGTTGGACATTGCAAAACAGGCGGCAGCGGACGTGGAATATCTGGCAGCAGTGTCTGGTGTAGAGTTATAAAAGAAAGGTTAAAAAGGTGAAGAACATGGACGTAAAAGGATTGGCACGTAAGAATTATCCGAAATACTGGAGCAAAGAAAGACTTGCATATCTTGTCAGCATCGGGCGGCTGACCGAGGAAGATTACGCAGAGATCACCGGCAGAGAAAAGGAAAAAGAAAACTGTTAAATATTTCAATCAGGAAGAAAGAGAGGAAAATACTATGAAATTTGACAAAATCAACATGATCTATGGACTGATTGCAACCATTGGAGCAGCATTATTCGGAAAATACTGGTTTCTGTTTGCAGGCTTTCTGATCCTGAATATGATCGACTATGCAACCGGGTACTGCAAGGCGAAATTTTATAACAAGAATGAATCCAGCGCAGTCGGTGCAAAAGGAATCTTTAAAAAAGTGTGGTACTGGATCGTTATCGGGATTGCTTTCTTTATTTCAATGAGTTTTGCATATATGGGAGAAATCATTGGCGTGAATTTGTCGTTTGTTCAGTTATTTGGATGGTTCACGCTTGCTACATACCTTATTAACGAGATCCGCAGTATTTTAGAGAACCTTGTGGAAATGAATGTGAAAGTGCCGGAGTTTCTGATCGCCGGACTTTCTATCACGCAGAAACTGCTTGATGCAAAAACAGAGATCAACGAAAGTGAGGAATAATCATGGCATACAGAAAAACAAATGAGGCGGGTATTGCGCTTATCAAACGTTTCGAGGGCTGTCGTCTGACAGCCTACAAATGCGCGGCGGGAGTGTGGACGATCGGGTACGGCCACACATCCGGCGCACATCGCGGACAGGTTATCACACAGGTGCAGGCGGATGCATATCTGCGGCAGGATCTGGAAAAGTTTGAAAAGTACGTAAGTGATCCGGCATACGTGCCGATCACAGAGAGCCTTAATGAAAACCAGATCGCGGCACTGGTCAGCTTCGCATTTAACTGCGGGCAGGGCAACTTGAAGAAATTATGCGCAGGCAGAAGCGCGGCTCAGATCGCGGCGGCAATGCCTAAGTATTGCAAGGCGGCAGGAAAGACCTTGCAGGGACTGGTCAATCGCAGGACGGCAGAAGTAAAGCTGTTTAACACACCTGTTGCGACGTCGCAAAAGCCGGCTGTGCAGGCAGCAGAGGTACACGTACAGCCGAACTATCATCCGGGACAGGCTTACTTTGTCCATGTGGACAACCTGCGCATCCGGTCAACGCCGAGTACAAAGGGTACGATCATCGGCAAGATCGGAAACCGGGCGGTGTGCAATAAGGCAACAACCAGAGACGCTAAAGGTCAGATCTGGATGAATATCTCCGGGACCAGTAAAGAAGAGTGGGTATGCGCTGATACGGGCGTAAAGAGTTTTGTGTATTAAGAAATAGGGTGGCGAAAACCACCCTATATAAAGAAAAAACTCCATCAATCGTAAATTTATATTAATTAAACAATGAATGATGTTAATCAAATTATTACTGTATTTGATAATATTTCAACAAAAGTAATGGAGATATTGGCACATATTCATGGTTAATAGATAGAAAATATGAATGGGATACTGGATTTCATTTGCAGCAAAGCTTCCGTAGGCGGGAACTATAATTCGACGTTGAGATTATTTGGAATTACAAACGCTGGTAGATGTATTTTCTGTGACTGCAAGGAATAATGACAACCAATCCTATATAGGACAAACCGTGGCGGATACTCTGCCACGGTTTTTGCATTTTAACCATAATAAGAGTAAAATGGGGGTAGAATCTATAATATGTAGTCATACATTTTCTGTCACGTTGTTATAACTTAAAGAAGTACGGAGGACCGGATGGCGAGATGGGTGCATCCATGCGTTATCTTTCCCAGCGATACGCCATGCCGAACCGCAAAGTTTCCGGTCTGCTGACGGATATAGGTACAGAAGAACTGGCACATCTTGAGATCGTTGCGGCAATCGTGCATCAGCT
>CAYMCM010000021.1:0-37804 GCA_964388945.1 uncultured Roseburia sp. | reverse complement strand
CACGATCATGACCATGATCACGAAGAGCATGAACACCATCACCGCGACCACGAAGAACATCACCATGACCATGGCGAGAATTGTACCTGCGGCTGTCATGATCATGAGCATCATCACCATCATGCAGATGATGTGTTTACAAGCTGGGGCAGGGAAACTCCACATAAATACGAGAAGTCTGTCATTGAACATGCATTGAAAAAATTCGTAGATACCGAGGAGTATGGAGTGATCCTGCGTGCGAAAGGCATGGTAGAATCCACCGATGGATCTTGGATCTATTTTGACATGGTTTCCGGCGAATATGAGCTGCGTGAAGGTGAACCGGATTATACCGGACGTCTCTGTGTCATTGGAACCAATCTGAAAGAAGACAAGTTGGAAGAACTGTTTGAGTTAGTATAACAAAAATAAAAAAAGAAGGGAGGCGCCTGATTTGGAAGAAATACCAGTATATTTGTTTACCGGATTTATGGACAGTGGAAAGACGACGCTGGTAAATGAGACATTGTACGACCAGGATTTTGGCAACGGGGCAAAGACGCTTATCATTGCCTGTGAAGACGGAGATGTGGAGTATGATGAGGAGAAATTAAAGACGATCAATGCAAAACTCCTCATGATCGAGAAAGAAGAAGATTTCACGGAGGAATTGCTTCACAATGTGAATCTCCAGTATCTGCCGGAACAGGTGTTCATTGAATATAATGGAACCTGGGAAATGGCAAAGATATTAGAAACAAAGCTGCCGGACGGCTGGGTGATCGTACAGTCACTGGCAACTGTAGATGCCACGACCTATGAAATGTATCTGGCAAATATGCGTTCTATGATCATGGAACAGCTTTTTAAAGCAGATGTGGTGATATTTAACCGCTGTGATGACGATACACCGAAAGGAAAATTCCGCCGTTCAGTCAAAGCACTGAACCGGAAAGCCCAGATCGTTTACGAGCGTGCGGATGGAACGATCGATGAGGGCGATAATGAGGAACTTCCATATGATATTACACAGGATTTTATCGATTTGAGTGATGCGGATTATGGTTTGTGGTATCTGGATGCGATGGACAATCCAAAGCGTTATGACGGCAAGACAGTAAAATTCCTTGCGCTTGTATACAATCCGGACAAGATGCGCAAAAAAGGCATGTTTGTGCCGGGACGTTTTGCGATGACCTGCTGTGCGGCAGATATCCAGTTTGTCGGATTCAAATGTAAATATCCGAAAGCGGACGAGATCGCACACAAATCATGGATCACGATCACGGCAAAGATCAAGGTGGAATTTGCCAAGGAATACCGCGGAAAAGGACCTGTTCTTTATCCGGTATCGATCGAGCCTGCCGAGAAGCCGGAAGATGAACTGGTTTATTTTTCATAAAAAATGAGTCAAGAAACTTCTTGACAGGAACGCATGAAAGTAGTAAAGTAAGTTTTATAGAAAACCGTTGAGAAAGAGTAGTAGGTTAGCGAAATGCATTCAGAGAGTTTCCGATGGTGGGATGGAGACAGCAGGCAGTTAATTGAATGGACTTTTGAGGGCGGCTTCGAAGTTTAACGTAGAGGCCGACGGGAATCCGAACCCGTTACCAGTTCGGCGTGTATGCCAGTACATGAGTGAGTGGACGTTCGTCAATTTGAGTGGTACCGCGATAATAAGAATTTATTACCGTCTCAAGCATTAGCTTGGGGCGGTTTTTTCATGGAAAAGGCATTGAGAGGATCATCTGTTGTATAAAGAGACACCGGGATAGACCGGAAGAAAGAGAGGAATTATTATGAAAAAGAAAATTTTTACAGCAATTTTGGCAGCAGCAATGGTAATGTCTATGGCAGGATGTGGCAGCAGTGCCAATAGCACTGCTTCTACCGGAAATAATACAGCTTCTACAGCAGATGCGCAGACGGAGACAGCCGCGTCTGGGACAACGTATAAAGTAGGTATTGTACAGTATGTGGATGATGCGTCTTTAAATCAGATCGAATCTGCGATCGAGGAAGAACTGGATGCAAAGGGAACAGAACTCGGAGTTACCTTTGATTATGCAGATTATACCTTTAATGGTCAGGCCGATTCCACTACCTTAAATCAGATTGCGACTGAACTGGTTGCTGACAATGTAGATGTGATCATCCCGATCGCAACTCCGGCGGCAATGATCATGCAGAATGCTACCGAAGACAATCCAATTCCGGTCGTATTTTCCGCAGTATCTGATCCGGAAAGTGCAGGACTTGTGGCAGACAATGACGCACCGGGGGCTAATATCACAGGAACCTCAGATGCGTTAGATACGGATGCGGTACTTGATCTTATGTTTGCGGCTGATACAGATATCAAATCGGTCGGACTTTTGTATGATAAGAGTCAGGATTCCGCGAAGAAACCTATCGAGGAGGCAAAAGCTTATTTGGAAGCAAAAGGCGTGGAAGTAGTAGAAAAAACAGGAACTACCAACGATGAGATCAGCAATGCGGCTGATGCGTTAGTGGCAGCAGGTGTAGATGCGGTATTCACTCCAACCGATAACACAGTAATGACAGCAGAACTTGCAATCTATGAAAAGTTCGTGGATGCCGGAATCCCACATTATACAGGCGCTGATTCCTTCGCTTTAAATGGTGCGTTTTTAGGCTATGGTGTCAATTATGAAGATCTTGGAACCGCAACAGCCGATATGGTCGTTGATATTCTGGTAAACGGCAAGAATCCGGCGGAAACAGCGGTACAGACCTTAAGTAATGGTATTGCGACAGTAAATACCGAGACAGCAGAAGCACTTGGCATTGATTACAGTGTGTTCTCTGATATGTGTGATGGTGTCGTAGAGACACAGACTGCGGAGGAATTTGAATAAACGATAGAAAAAGTATGACCGGAGGTAATTTTTATGTCTTCAATATTCACGTTATCCATTGTACAGAGTGCTCTGGAACTGGGATTTATCTATTCGCTGGTGGCACTGGCGTTATTTATATCCTTTACGATCTTAAATATAGCAGATCTCTCCACGGACGGCTGTTTTACGCTTGGCTGTGCGGTTGGTGCCATGGTGACGCTCGCCGGACATCCGGTACTTGCGCTGTTTGCGGCAATGGGGGCGGGAGTATGCTCCGGTTTTATCACGGCATTCTTACAGACAAGAATGGGGATCGAATCCATTCTTGCAGGTATCATTGTAAACACCGGACTTTACACGATCAATATTGCGGTGATGGGATTTGCGTCAAACGTCAACCTGTTCAGCTGCGATACGATTTTTAGTCTGGCAAAAGAATCGATCGGCGGAAGTTTTTACAAGATCATCGTGGTTGCGGTCGTGGTTGTGATCGTTGCACTTATTTTATCCTGGTTTCTTGGAACCAGACTCGGACTTTCCATCCGGGCGACCGGAAACAATCCGGATATGGTAAAGGCATCCAGCATTAATCCGGGATTTATGATCACCGTGGGTCTTTGTGTGGCAAACGCACTGACCGGGCTTTCCGGGGCATTGCTTGCGCAGTATCAAAAATCCTGTGACATCAATCTGGGTACCGGAATGGTGACGATCGCACTTGCCAGCCTGATCATCGGAGAATCCATCATTGGAAAGGGATCCATATTAAGACGGGTATGCGGCGTTGTACTTGGAAGTTGTCTGTATCGGTTCCTGGTTGCGGTCGCACTTCGCCTGAATGTGCCGGCAGAGTGCTTGAAGCTGGTTTCCGCAGTCATCGTTGCAGTGGCAATCGCATTTCCGTATTTAAAAAAGCGGGCGGCGTTCACAAGACAGAAATCCATTGCGATCCGAAAGAGAAAGGAGGATTAGTATGTTACAGTTAAAACATATTGAAAAGACATTTAATCCGGGAACCGTAAACGAAAAGATGGCACTTACGGATCTGAATCTTGATCTGAAGGACGGTGATTTTGCAACGATCGTCGGCAGCAACGGTGCAGGAAAATCCACGATGTTTAATGCGATCACCGGAGCTTTTTTCGTGGATGAAGGACAGATTATTTTAGACGGAGAGGACATTACCTATAAGAAAGAATATCTGCGCAGCCGCGAGATCGGGCATCTGTTTCAGGACCCGCTGCGGGGAACTGCGCCCGGCATGACGATCGAGGAAAATATGGCGCTTGCCTACCTCAGGGCGAAAACGATGCGAAACCAGTATTTCAGCCGCATCAACAAGGCGGATAAAGAAAAATTCCGTGAACAGCTTGCACTGCTTGATATGGGATTGGAGGATCGGATGAAGCAGCCGGTCGGTCTGTTGTCCGGCGGACAGCGTCAGGCACTCACGCTGCTGATGGCAACCATGGTGACACCAAAGATCCTGCTGCTGGATGAACATACAGCAGCATTAGATCCGGCAACTGCCGAAAAGGTGCTTACACTGACGAAGCGGATTATTGCAGAACGAAATATCACAGCACTCATGGTCACACACAATATGCATCAGGCATTAGAGCTTGGAAACCGCACACTCATGATGGATGCCGGAAGCATTATTTTTGATGTATCCGGTGAGGAGCGAAAAGAACTTACGGTCGATGATCTTTTAGAAAAATTCAAGGAAAATGCCGGAAAGCAGTTGGATAACGATCGTATTCTTATTTCAAAATAGCAAGAAGATGGCAGGAAACAGGATGAGTCAGGCAGAGTTTGACAGTACAATAACAAAACTTGCAGAACTTGAGCAGCTTGCAGACAGTTATACAGAAAATATGAGGGAGGCAGATGCGAAAGCACTTGCCTCCTGCTATCTGTTTTCGGATCGTTACAGCGGCGGGCTATGGGAAAGAGTCGGAATCCGTAAAGATGCCGGCTTTGAAAGTTATGTAAAAGATCAGAATGCGAGTCTTGCATCGTTAAAAGAAATCGAGACGCTTTTTGTTCCTGCCGGATATGAGGTGGATTTTTTGCATATGGCGGCTTCATTGTATGTCGGAGATGACGCAGGCGGCTGGATCGGTGATCTGACTGAATTTGCATGGGAATTAAAAAATAACGGTATTACAGAAAAAGAAGAAGCGGCAGAACGTTTTCTTTCGGCGGACAGTTATTGGAATGAAGCAGATTTTTATGCGGACATTGATGCGGCAAATATGCGGAAAACCTATCAGGGACAGACGCTTTCGGAAACGCTTGACGCATATTATGGCGGAGAACTGACTTCCGTGGAAGAAAATCTTGGACAGTTTGTGGCAGGGCGTTTTTCGGCAGAGACAGAAGAAGAGTTGGAACAGGCGGTCTCTTACGGTTATCGGACACACTGGCTCACGAAAGAGCTGCTGGATGCGTTTGAGCTGGATATATCGGCGGATGCAGCATCAATCAGGCTGGCATCCGATACAATGGCAGATTATCTTTATACACATGCGAAAATACCGCAGACAGAAGCGGCAGATAAAACAAAGGAGGAAGCATCGGAGGATACGGAGTTTCTTTATTGGGCAGATGATACAGGCGGGCCAGTGGTCACAAAAAATCCGGAATCATCGCGTGGGATAGGGCTTTTTGGTATGGCACTTCTGCTTCTTGTGGCGGTATTTGTTCTTGTAGCAAAAAACCGAAAAAAATGAAAATGGCAGAAAGTTGAAAAATTGGGTTGACAGATACTTTTCTTTGTGGTAGCCTATTAATAATTTAAAGAGATAAAGTCAAAGAGCAAAAGTAGTACCGTGTACGATTCTTTCAGAGAGCTGTCGGGTGGTGTGAGACAGTAAGATAGTTCATTGCAGATTTTTAGCTTAACGGGAATGGATTTGTGAGATGCGAAGTGAAGTAAGAGTAGCGGATGCCGTTTCCCCACGTTACAGGGGTAAGATATAGAGTGATTCTGTATCAGATATGAGATGATGAGCAGATTGGTGGCGTGTATTTTCCGATTCGGAGATACGCGTTTTTTTATTTTCAGATTTCGGAGAAAAGACAGTCGGTGCATCATGAATGAGGGTGGCACCACGGAAAAATTCGTCCCTGACTTTTAGCGTAAGCTTTAAGTCAGGGATTTTCTTGTTTAGGGAGGAGAAAATTATGAAAAGAAGGTTAAGGGTCTACCGCAAGACGGTCAGTATCGTAAATGAGACAGCAACCGGAATGTATGAGAATCTGGTGGGAAAGAAAAAGGGATTTCTGCTGGAAAGCTATGATAAAAATTATGACCGTTACACATTTTTTGGAGCAGATCCCAAGGAGATCATTACTTCAAAGGGGAATGCACTCATCATACAACACGCTGATGGCACAAAAGAGGTGCGGGAGGGAAATCCGCTTGAACGTTTAAAGGAATATTATGATGAATTTGACATTGTAAAGGAAAATGGAGATGCGGCGTTTTCCGGCGGACTGGTTGGAAATCTTGGTTATGATTTTGTACGGTATACGGAGAAGCTGCCGGACGATAATCCGGATGAGATCGGCATAGAGACGATCCAGATGATGCTTATGACAGAGTTTGTAATGGTCGATCATGTTGCTGAGACGCTGACCGGAATCGTTTTGGAGGAGGATGGGGAAGAAGGAAAGAAACGTGCGTTGGAAAAAGCCGGTGAAATGATAAAAATGACACGGAAGAAACGTGTGGAACAGCCGGAAACCTATAAGCGCGATGGAGTGATCGTAAAACAGTCCGATACGTTAGAGCAGTACAGCGGAAAGGTAGATAAGATCAAGGAATATATCAAAGAAGGTCATATTTTTCAGACAGTGCTTTCCCAGCGCTGGACAGTCGAGACAAAGCAGGATGGATTCGCACTTTACAAGAAACTGCGTGTCTTAAATCCGTCGCCGTATCTTTACTACTTTAATTTTGGGGAATTTGAAGTGATCGGAAGTTCTCCGGAGATGCTGGTAAAACAAAAGGAAAATCATATTTATACCTGTCCGATCGCCGGAACAAGAAAGCGTGGAAAAGATAAGCCAGAAGACGAGAGGCTGAAAGCGGATCTTTTAAATGATGAGAAAGAAAAAGCAGAGCATGTTATGTTAGTGGATCTGGCACGAAATGACATGGGACATATCTCACGGTTCGGAACAGTAAAGGTTACACAGTTTATGCAAGTACAGAATTATTCGCATGTCATGCATATCGTTTCCCAGGTGGAAGGACAGAAAAAAGGTGAGTATCACCCGCTCGATCTGGTGGCGTCTTTTCTTCCGGCAGGAACGCTGAGCGGAGCACCGAAGGTACGGGCGATGGAGATCATTGATGAATTGGAGAGCGTAAGACGCGGACTTTACGGCGGAGCAACCGGATATATTGATTTTTCCGGAGATATGGATTTTTGTATTACGATCCGCACCATGATAAAGAAACAAGATAAGGTTTATTTGCAGGCGGGAGCCGGGATCGTGGCAGATTCTGTGCCGGAGAGTGAATATAACGAATGCTGCAATAAGGTCATGGCACTGGCAAAGACCTTGATCGGAGAGGAGAGCTTATGATACTGCTGATTGATAATTATGATTCTTTTACCTACAACCTGTATCAGTATATGGGAATTTTCGATGATGATATTAAAGTCGTGCGGAATGATAAGATCACCGTAGATGAGATAAAACAACTGGCACCGGAGCGCATCGTGCTCTCACCGGGACCGAAGAGTCCGAAAGAAGCAGGTATCTGTATTGAAACGATAAAGGAATTTTATGATAAAGTACCAATTCTTGGCATCTGTCTCGGACATCAGTGCATTGGAGAGGCGTTCGGGGCAAATGTCAGTTACGCAAAAAAGGTTTTTCACGGAAAGCAGTCACAGATCACGCATACGAAAGACAGTGTGTTTACCGGGATCGACAGTCCGATTGGGGTTGCGCGTTATCATTCATTGGCGGTACATAAGGAAGGACTTCCGGACTGCTTAAAGATTCTGGCAAAAGCGCATGATGGCGAGATCATGGCAATGCGGCATAAGGAATATCCGGTTGTCGGGCTGCAGTTTCATCCAGAATCCATTTATACCGAGCATGGAAAACGGATGATTGAGAATTTTATCAACGGAGTTATATAGTGGATAAAGCATAACGGATAAAAAGGAGGTTTGGGATGATATTAGATGATATTGTAGCAGATAAAAAAATCCGGCTTACAGAACAGAAAGAAAAGGTAGGAGAAGCTGAGATGAAGCAGCGTGCGGCATCCTATGAGGGAGGACATCATTCCTTTTATGAGGCGTTAAAAAAGCCGGGACTTTCCATTATTGGAGAGTTTAAAAAGGCATCGCCGAGTCTTGGAATGATCCCGCAGAAGATGGATCTGATAAAACGCATTGAGGAGTATAATGTGTCGGTGGATGCAATTTCCTGTCTTACCGAGGAAGATCATTTTTATGGAAATGTCGGATATTTAAAGCAGATCCGGGAAAGATCCGGGCTTCCGATCCTGCGTAAGGATTTCATGATCGATGAATATCAGTTTTATGAGGCAAAGGCAATTGGAGCCGATGCGGTGCTCCTTATCGCAGCAATCTTAGATGATGCGCAGATGAAAGCTTTTTATGAACTGGCGCGGTCGATTGGCTTAGATGTTCTTGTGGAGGTGCATGACGAGGAGGAGATGGAGCGGGCGTTAAAGACAGGTGCACGCATCATCGGTGTCAATAACCGTAATCTTAAAGACTTTACGATCTCTTTGGAAAATACAAAGCGGCTTCGCGGCATGGTCGGTGCGGATCGGGTATTTGTGGCGGAGAGCGGGATCGTAACGGATGCGGATGTCCTTACCTTAAAAGAGTATCAGGTGGATGCATTTTTGATCGGTCGGGCATTTATGGAAAACGATGATCCGAAGGAGTTAGCAAAACGCTGGAAGGAATTGTAAACGGAGAGCAGGATGAGAGAGATAAGAAAGAAGCCGCAGATTAAAATATGCGGGATCACGGAGCAGAAGGAAGCGGCATATTTAAAGGAAGCAGGTGTCTCCTATGCGGGATTTGTGTTTTTCTCGAAGAGTAAACGGAATGTGAGCTATGAACAGGCAGAGAAAATATTTGAATGTCTGGATGCATCTATAAAAAAGGTTGCGGTATTTGTCAGCCCGACGCTTGCACAGATTGAGAAAGCAGAGGAGATTGGTGCGGATATCCTGCAGATACATGGAACGCTTGCAGAGGAGATCATAAAAAAAAGCAGGCATCCGATCTGGCGGGCGGTCAATATCCAGTCAGGACTGCAATTTTTAGTGGGTGAAGAAATGTATGCGGACAACATCACGGGGATCGTGGTGGATGGTGCACAGTACGGAAGCGGAAAGACCTTTGACTGGAGTGGGAAAGATGAAATTTATATATATAGAGAGCAGTTTCCGGAAAAGACGTTTGTTTTAGCGGGCGGCTTAAATAGTGAGAATGTAAAAACGGGGATTTCGATCTTTGCACCGGACGTAGCTGATGTAAGCTCCGGTGTGGAAAATGAAAACGGGATCGGAAAGAACCGGGATAAAATATTGGAATTTGTGAGAAAGGTGAAAGAATATGAATAAGAAAGCGTATTATGGAGAATTTGGGGGACAGTTTGTTTCGGAATCTTTAATGAACACATTGAAAGAGCTGGATGACGCATTTGAAGCAGCGATCCGGGATGAGAACTTTATGAAAGAGTATCATTACTATTTAAAACAGTATGTCGGACGTGAGACACCGCTATATTTTGCGGAACGCCTGAGTGAAAAATACGGCACAAAGATTTACTTAAAAAGAGAAGATTTAAATCACACCGGTGCACACAAGATCAATAATGTGATCGGACAGATCCTGTTAGCAAAGCGTATGGGCAAAAAGAAAGTGATCGCAGAAACCGGAGCAGGACAGCACGGTGTGGCAACTGCGACCGGGGCAGCACTGTTTGATATGGAGTGCACTGTCTACATGGGCGAGGAAGATATCAAGCGTCAGGCGCTTAATGTGATGCGTATGGAAATGCTCGGAGCAAAAGTAGTCAGTGTGCGTTCTGGAAGCAATACTTTAAAGGATGCGACTAACGAGGCAATCCGTACCTGGGCAAAAACAGCCGAAGATACCTTTTATGTTATTGGATCTGCGGTAGGCCCGTATCCGTATCCGAAGATGGTAAAGGAATTTCAGAGTGTGATCAGCCGGGAAGCAAAAAAACAGATCTTAGAAGCAGAAGGAAGACTTCCGGATGTGGTCATGGCATGTGTGGGCGGCGGCTCAAACTCAATCGGAATGTTCGCGGATTTCATTGATGAAAAAGATGTAAAGCTGATTGGTGTGGAAGCAGCCGGTCTTGGCATTGAGACCGGAAAACATGCAAGCGCCATGGCACTTGGAAAACCGGGTGTCCTGCACGGTATGAAATCCTATCTCTTACAGGATGCGGATGGGAATGTCGAGCTTGCACATTCCATTTCTGCCGGACTCGATTATCCGGGTGTTGGACCGGAACATGCTTATCTACGTGATAGCAAACGAGCAGAGTATGTTTCAATCACGGATGTGGAGGCAATGGATGCGCTGATGGAGTTATGCCGGGTGGAGGGCATTATTCCGGCGATAGAGAGTGCGCATGCGGTTGCCTATGCAAAAAAAATGGCAAAGACAATGAAAAAAGATGACATTATGCTCGTGTGTTTGTCCGGTCGCGGTGACAAGGACGTAAATACGATCTCGGATTATCTGGCAGGAAAAGGATATTTGAATTAGGAGGCTATTATGAATCGAATTGAGTATACATTAAACCAGTTAAAGGAAAAGAATGAAAAAGCACTTATTACTTATGTGACAGCCGGTTTTCCGGATCTTGAAAAAACAAAGGAGATCTTAAAGGTGCAGGAAGAAGCGGGCACGGATATCGTAGAGCTTGGCGTGCCGTTTTCT
Organism: uncultured Roseburia sp.; assembly: GCA_964388945.1. GTDB lineage: Bacteria > Bacillota > Clostridia > Lachnospirales > Lachnospiraceae > Roseburia_D. The sequence continues at coordinate 26,973 of CAYMCM010000021.1, read as the reverse complement.
GATCCGGTGGCGGACGGTCCCATCATTCAGGATGCATCTTACCGTTCCATCTGCGGAGGTACGACCTTAAAAAAAGTATTCCGCATGGTAGAAGAAGCGAGAAATGACGGATTAAAGCTGCCAATCGTATTCATGCTTTACTACAATACGATCATCTTTTACGGAGTGGAAGCATTTGTAAAAGAATGTGTGCGCATTGGAGTGGACGGACTCATTATTCCGGATCTTCCGATGGAAGAGCAGGAGGACATAAAGAATGCGCTTGCAGGGCAGGATGACACACTTTTACTCCAGCTCGTTTCTCCTGTATCCGGTAACCGTATACAGGAAATCTTAGATGGAGCAAGGGGATTTATTTACTGTGTATCCTCAATGGGGGTGACTGGACAGGAGGCACAGTTTCATAAAGAAGTGAAGAATTATCTGAAATCCGTAAAGGAGCAGTCGGATATTCCGGTCATGATGGGATTTGGCATCCGCGCGGCAAAAGATGTGGAGCCGATGAAGGAATATATCGACGGAGCTATTGTAGGATCACATTTTATCAAGCTTTTGGAGGAAAGTGATTTTGATATGGATCAGGTAAAAGCATATTGCAGCACCTTTAAAAGCGAACTGAATGAATTGTAGGGAAGGCATAGTGGCATAAGAAGTCATAAGGAGGAAATGAAGATGGAAATAAAAGAGCTTATGGAAAAAGTTGCAGATGGAAAAGATCTTACCGAAGAAGAAGCAAAAAGAGGAATGGAGATCCTGCTGGGCGGTGAGGCAACACAGGCACAGATCGGAGCATTTTTGACGGCACTGCGAATGAAAGGCGAAACATTAGAAGAGCTGGTCGGATTTGCATCGGTACTTCGTGACAAGGCGGAGACGATCAGACCGAATGCGGAAAATTATGTCGATCTTGTGGGAACCGGCGGTGACTGCACCTATACGTTTAATATTTCCACCACTTCCTCCTTTGTGGTGGCTGCGGCAGGACTTCCGGTAGCAAAGCACGGTAACCGTTCGATCTCATCGAAATCCGGGGCGGGAGATGTTTTAGAAGAACTCGGTGTCAATATCATGGCAGAGCCAGCAGCAGTAGAACGCTGTGTCAATGAAGCAGGTATCGGCTTCATGTTCGCACAGCTTTTTAACAAGTCTATGAAGTATGTAGGACAGGCGAGAAAAGAGATGGGTATCCGTACCGTATTTAATATCTTAGGACCTTTGGCAAATCCGTCCCGCGCTAAAAAGATGGTCGTTGGTGTTTACAATCCGGCGCTGACCGAAGCAGTTGCAAAGGCAATGGCAAGACTTGGTGTGGAACGTGCGTTTGTTGTAAGCGGATGTGATGATATGGATGAGATCACGTTGACCGGAGAAACAACTGTTTCCGAGATCAAAGATGGGAAAGTGAACACATTTTTGATCAGGCCTGAGGATTTTGGATTAAAGAGAGTTTCTCTTGATGCGCTAAAGGGCGGAGATGGAAAAGAGAATGCGAAGATCACAAAAGCAATCCTCGGCGGAGAGAAGGGGCCAAAGCGCGACATTGTGCTGCTCAACGCAGGAGCAACACTGTATGTCGGCGGTGTGGCAGCGGATATAACAGAAGGAATCCGGCTGGCAGAGCAGGCAATCGATTCTGGTGCGGCATTAAAGACCCTGGAAAAACTTGTGGCAGCATCCAACTGCCAGATTACTGCGTTTTCCGGTTGATGTAAGATGTTTTGAATTTGGAGTAGATGATTTTCTGACTACGGTAAAGTCCATAATAGCCGGAAAGCATATAGCTTAAAGCGACTGAGAGCAGATAGTAAGTCATGCCCTCGTATCCGAACAGCTCAAAACTGATGAGCAGAGAGGATATGGGGGCATTCGTGACTCCGCAGAATACTGCGCTCATACCCACAGCAGTACAGAGCATCGGCGCAAATCCGGTCAGATTTCCGAACAGGCATCCGAAGGTCGCACCAACAAAAAACGTAGGTACGATCTCACCGCCCTTGTAGCCGGCACCGAGTGTGAGGGCAGTGAAGATCATTTTAAGAAGAAAGGCAAAGGGATCGACAGAGCCTTTCATGGATGCAGCAATAATATTCATACCGGCACCGTTGTAGTCCTGACTTTTAACCAGCACAGTCAGAAGCAGGACAAAGCAGCCGCCGGCGGCAGCGCGGAGATAAGGATTGTGAAAAAAATAACGGTACAGCCATTCTGCACCGTGCAGCATCATACAGAATAAAACGCTGACTAAGGCACAAAGCATCGCAAGAAAAGCGATAATAACGGCATGCGGTACGTTAAAATCAGGAATGTCCGAAACAAGGAACAGGTGTGCAGATGCACCGAAATATTCTGCGATTCCATGTGCAACGAGCGAGGAAATCACACATGGAACCAGCGCGGCGTAGTGCATAATACCGACACTGACGATCTCCATCGGGAAGATTGCGGCAGCCATCGGAGTGCCGAACAAAGCGGAAAAGGCAGCACTCATGCCGCACATGATCATGACATGCTGGTCTTTTTCATCAAAACGGAACAGACGGCCGAGTGAATTACCTATACTGCCGCCAAGCTGTAAGGCAGCACCTTCACGACCGGCGGAGCCGCCGCCCAGATGTGTGAGCAGCGTGGAAAGAAAAATAAGCGGTGCCATACGCAAAGGGATTTTTTCCCCGGAATGGATCGCGGATAAAACAAGGTTTGTGCCGGAATCCTTCTCATCATGCAGCAGGTGATACATACCGACAATAGCAAGACCGCAAAACGGCAGTGTCAGCAAAATGGCAGGATGCGCACTGCGAAGATTCGTTACAGTCTGCATACAATAGGAAAACAGTGTTCCGATTAGACCGACAACAACGCCGGAAACGACCGAAAATAAAAGCCACTTAGAAAAAGTGACAACGTGAGAACTTCCGGCTTTCACTTCGCGGGAGAGCCGGTCTGTTATCTGGTGCATCAGGTCTTTTATCATTTGAAAATTCATCTCCTGTAAAATTATCTTTGGTAAATTGCATATATCCTAAAAAATAGTAACATTTCAGGCACATTTTTTCAATAGACTAAAAAAGTGCACAAAAATCAACCTTAAAAATACAGCATTTTAACAAAAATGTGAAAAACTATTGCATTCTTCGAAAAATGCTGTATACTTTAATTATCAACTGAAAACGTTACCGGAATCAATACCGAAAACATTACCGGAAAGGTTACCGGACGTTTTAGGGGGTAGCAACTACATTATTTAGGAGGATGAATTATATGAAAAGAAAAACAGTATCACTCATGTTAGTAATGTCTATGATGGCAGCAATGGCAGCAGGATGCGGAAGCAGCTCTTCTGACAGCACAACAAGCAGCACATCAACAAACAGCAGCAGCGCAGCTTCTACAGAAACCGGAAGCACAGATAAAAAAGAAACATCCGGAGACGGTCAGGTTTACTACTTAAACTTCAAACCGGAACAGGATCAGCAGTGGCAGGATCTTGCAAAGGCATATACCGATGAAACAGGTGTTCCTGTGACAGTCATTACAGCAGCAGACGGTACATATGAACAGACATTAAAATCCGAAATGGCTAAGTCAGAAGCTCCTACTTTATTCCAGGTAAACGGACCGGTAGGACTTGCAAACTGGAAGGATTACTGCTATGACTTATCCGGCAGCGAATTATATAAAGATGTAAAGAGCGATGACTTCGTATTAAAAGACGGAAATGCAGTACAGGGTATCGCATACGTTATCGAAACTTACGGTCTGATCTACAACAAAGCAATCTTAAATGATTACTGCACAATGGATAACGCAGTGATTTCTTCTCCGGATGAGATCAACAACTTCGAAACATTAAAAGTAGTAGCAGATGATATTCAGGCAAGAAAAGATGAGATCAATGATGAATTTGGTTATGACCTGCTCGGTGCATTTACTTCCGCAGGTATGGATTCTTCCTCTGACTGGAGATTTAAAACTCATCTTGCAAACCTTCCGATCTACTATGAATACAAAGACAAAGGCATCAACGAAACAGATGCGATTGAAGGAAGTTATCTTGACAATTACAGACAGATGTGGGATCTGTATCTGACCGATTCTACTTGTGAACCGGGATTGTTATCCAGCAAGACTGGTGATGAAGCAGCTTCTGAATTTGCAATGGCTGAAGCAGTATTCTATCAGAATGGTACTTGGGCATACGGCGATATCACAGGAAACGAAGTAGCAGATGAAGATCTTGGCATGATGCCGATTTACGTTGGTGTAGAAGGAGAAGAAGATCAGGGCCTTTGCACCGGTTCTGAAAACTACTGGTGTGTAAACAGCCAGGCTTCTGAAGAAGATATTCAGGCAACACTTGATTTCCTTGCATGGTGTGTAGAAAGTGATACAGGACGTGACGCAATGGCAAACGAAATGGGATTCGTAACTCCGTTCTCTACTTTTGATGATGACGCTTATCAGGCAGAAAATCCGCTGATCAAAGCTGCAAACGAGTCTATCGAAGCAGGCGAGACAGCGGTATCATGGAACTTCTCATCTATTCCGTCTGAAACATGGAAAGATGGTGTTGGATCTGCATTACTGCAGTATGCACAGGGCTCTCAGAGTGATGAAGAGTGGGAAGCAGTTAAGACAGCATTCGTTGATGGATGGGCTTCCGAATATGCAGCATCACACGCTGATTCTGCAGTAGAAGAAGCAACAGAATAAAAGACGGAATGTTTTTTGATAAAAGCGGGGTGGATGCTCCATTCATCCCGGCTTTTTTTGAAGAAAGGATGATATTGTTATGGAGAAATCAATAAAAAAATATTTTCCTATATTTGCATTACCGACGTTAGTGGCATTTACAATCGGCTTTATAATTCCTTTTGTTATGGGCATCTATTTATCATTTTGTGAATTCACGACAGTAACTGATGCAAAGTTTGTAGGTCTTAAAAATTACGCGAGAATTTTTACGGATAATACGTTCGGGCATGCCCTTTGGTATACAGTGCTGTTTACAATAGTTTCTGTTCTTGCCATTAACATTCTGGCATTTGTGGTCGCGATGCTCTTAACAAAGGGAATTAAAGGAACCAATGTTTTCCGTACTGTATTTTTCATGCCGAACTTGATCGGCGGTATCGTGCTTGGTTATATCTGGCAGATCATTTTAAACGGTGTTTTGGCACATTGGGGAAGAACTCTTACATATTCTTCTAAATATGGATTCTGGGGTCTGGTTGTTTTGATGTGCTGGCAGCAGATCGGTTATATGATGATCATTTATGTAGCAGGAATCCAGAATATTCCGGGTGACCTTATTGAAGCAGCAAAGATTGACGGTGCGACACCGTCACAGATTTTAAAGAATGTAACAATCCCGATGGTTATGCCATCAATCACGATCTGTTCATTCTTAACACTGACGAACTCTTTCAAACTGTTCGATCAGAACTTGGCACTGACCGCAGGAGAGCCTGCAAATAGTTCCGAACTTCTTGCATTGAATATCTATAATACATTCTATGGAAGAAATGGCTGGGAAGGCGTAGGTCAGGCAAAGGCAGTTATATTCTTTATCATTGTAGCAGTGATCGCAATCACACAGAATAAGATCACAAGAAGCAAGGAGGTGCAGCAGTAATGGGCGTAAGAAAAGCAAAACATGGCGGAGTCCTTACCGCAATCTTTACGATCCTTTCCATTATCTGGGTTTGCCCGATTCTGGTCGTGATCATGAACTCCTTTAAGAAAAAGGCATATATCAACCGGAAACCATTTGCATTTCCGGCAGGAAAATCATTTGTAGGGCTTGAGAACTATTTAAATGGTATTAAAAAGATTAACTTTTTCCAGGCATTTGGTTATTCTTTATTCATCACTTTATGCTCAGTAGTAGTGATCATTGTATGTACATCTATGTGTGCATGGTATATCACCAGAGTTACAAATACGATGACAAAAGGTATTTATTACCTGTGTCTGTTTGCGATGATCGTTCCGTTCCAGATGGTAATGTTTACATTATCCAAATTTGCAAATATGTTACATCTCGGAAATCCGGTTGGAATCATTCTTATCTACCTCGGATTTGGAGCAGGGCAGGCGGTATTTATGTTCTGTGGTTTCGCAAAGGGTATTCCGCTTGAGATTGAAGAAGCAGCGATGATCGATGGATGCAATCCGATCCAGATCTTCTTTAAGATCGTATTCCCGATTTTAAAACCGACCTGCATCACAGTTGCGATCTTAGAGGCAATGTGGATCTGGAACGATTACCTGTTACCGTATCTGGTACTTGATATCAAGAAATATAAAACGATTCCGATCGTAATCCAGTATCTCAAAGGCGGATACGGCTCCGTTGACTGGGGCAGCATGATGGCAATGTTAGTATTAGCAATTATTCCAATTATAGTCTTTTATATGGCGTGCCAGAAGTATATAATAGAAGGCGTTGTGGCAGGAGCTGTAAAAGGTTAATGCACTGCAAAAACCAGTAAAGGAATGAAAAACGTGACGATTAAAGACATTGCAAAAGAGTCTGGGTATTCGGTAAGCACTGTATCACGGGTGCTGAATAACCGCAGGGATGTAAGTCCGGAAGCAAAAAAAAGGATTGATGAGATTGTGGCAGCACACAATTTCGTTCCCAACAACAATGCAAAGCATTTAAAGCAGATGACAACGAAGACGATTCTCGTGCTGGTAAAGGGTAATTCCAATATGCTCTTTGCCAGTATTGTGGAGGAGATTCAAAAGACCGTAGAAAAAACAAAATATGCGGTGAGTATCTACTATCTGGATGAAGATGCAAATGAAGTGGAACAGGCAATTACGCTGATGCGGGAGAGAAAACCTCTGGGGATGTTGTTCCTCGGAGGTAATCCGCAGTTCTTTCAAAAAGAATTTGATCAGATACGGATTCCATGTGTACTGGTGACAAACCAAGGGGGGAAGATGGGATTTGACAATCTTTCCAGTGTGGCAACAGATGACGTGGAAGCGTCTATGTGTGCCGTGGATTTTCTGATCGAACGGGGACACAAACGCATCGGTATCCTTGGTGGTGATACAGCATTATCTCACACCAGTAAACAGCGTTTGGAAGGATGCAAGAAGAGTTTTGAAAAAAACGGGCTTTCTGAAAAACCAGAGGCGTTTTACGAGAAGGCACGTTTCTCCTATGAGAGTTCCTATCAGGCGATGAAACGGCTGTTAGACCGGGAGCTTGGCATCACAGCGGTATTTGCAATGAGTGATGTGATGGCGGTCGGTGCTGTACGCGCGATCCGTGACCGCGGACTTCAGGTGCCGGAGGATATCTCTATTATTGGATTTGACGGGATTCCGCTGGCAAATTACTATAATCCAAAGCTTGCCACGGTAAAACAGCAATATCAGATCCTGGCAGTACGCAGCGTGGAAATTTTACTTGAGGCGATCGATTTAAAGAAACCGGCGGTTCATGAGATCATACCGTTTGAACTGGTTACCGGTGAGAGTGTAAAACAGATATAATGTAAGGGAAAAAGAAATAGATTCAGGAGGAAAGTTTATGAGAAGCAGCGGAGTATTAATGCATATATCTTCCTTGCCATCTCCATATGGCATTGGAACCATGGGCAAAGCAACGGTTCAGTTTGTAGATTTTTTAGAGGAGGCAGGACAGACTTACTGGCAGATTTTACCGGTATGCCCGACCAGTTATGGTGATTCTCCTTATCAGTCTTTTTCCAGCTTTGCAGGAAACCCTTATTTTATCGATTTAGATTATCTGTGCATGGACGGATTGCTGGAGAAAAAAGAATGTGAGGCTTATAGCTGGGGCGATGATGAAACACAGGTGGATTACGGTATTCTTTATGAGAATCGTTATAAACTGTTAAAAAAAGCATTTGTCCGTTTTACAGCAGACGAACCGGAGGATTTTAAGACATTTTGCAGCGAAGAAGCCGAGTGGCTTGACAACTATGCGCTGTTTATGGCTCTCAAAGATGCCAATAACGGAGCAGCATGGTTTACCTGGGAAAAAGACTTAAAATTCCGTAAGCCGGAAGCACTGAAAAAAGTAAAAGAAGAAAAGAAAGAAGATATTGCATTCTGGAAAATGTTACAGTATCTGTTTTATAAACAGTGGCGTGAATTAAAAGATTATGCGAATGTAAAAGGCATTAAGATCATTGGTGATGTGCCGATCTATGTAGCTGGTGACAGCGCGGATGTATGGGCGAATCCGGATCAGTTCTATCTGGATGAAGATCTTGAGATGATCGATGTTGCCGGCTGTCCGCCGGATGCATTCTCCGAAGACGGACAGCTTTGGGGCAATCCGCTGTTCCGTTGGGATGTCATGAAAAAAGACGGCTATACCTGGTGGACAAAGCGTATTAAAGCAATGTCACGGTTATATGATGTTGTCCGTATCGATCATTTCCGTGGATTTGATTCCTATTATGCGATTCCGGGAAAGGATAAGACAGCAAGAAACGGTGAGTGGAGAGAAGGACCGGGTATGGATCTGTTCCGCACACTGGAGGAAAAGCTCGGTAAGTTAAACATCATTGTCGAGGATCTTGGCTATCTTACCCCGTCTGTTATTCAGATGGTGAAAGATTCCGGATTCCCGGGTATGAAACTGATCCAGTTTGCGTTTGACAGCAGAGAAGACGGAGACTATCTGCCGCACAATTATCCGGTACATAGTGTGGTATACACTGGAACGCATGATAATGATACGATTCTCGGATGGTTTGCGACCGCTCCGAAGGATAGTGTGAAATTCGCTAAAGAATACTTGCGTCTGACAAAGGCTGAGGGCTATAACTGGGGCATGATGAAGGGCGCATGGGCGAGCGTCAGCGAACTTGCTATCGTGACCATGCAGGATCTTTTAGATCTTGGCAGTGAGGCGAGAATGAATGTTCCTTCTACGCTTGGAACCAACTGGAAATGGCGTATGAAAGACGGACAGATTACCGATCAGCTTGCAAGAAAAGTATGCGGCTGCATGAAGACATACGGACGTATCCGTAAATAATAAGCATAGGAATGATCCTTCTGCATATATTTTAACAGTATATGCAGGAGGATTTTTTTATGGACAATTCAAATACGGGGACTTTTGATATCTATAAGGACATCAGTGCGAGGACAAACGGTGAAATCTATATTGGTGTCGTTGGCGGGGTGCGGAGCGGAAAGTCAACATTTATCAAGCGTTTTATGGAGCTTATGGTATTACCGTTTATGGAGGACGAGAACGAGAAAAAGCGGGCGGTAGATGAGATGCCGCAGTCGGCACAGGGAACTACGATTATGACGACAGAACCCAAATTTATTCCGAAAGAAGCGGCACAGATCAGTCTTAGTGGTGATACCGAGGTGAAAGTACGGATGATCGACTGTGTCGGTTATATGGTGGAAGGTGCAAACGGACACATGGAAAACGGTGTTGAGCGGATGGTAAAAACGCCGTGGTTTGATACAGAGATCCCTTTTACACAGGCGGCGGAGCTCGGTACTAAAAAGGTTATCAGGGATCATGCGACGATTGGGATCGTCGTGACGGCAGATGGTTCTTTTTCTGATATTCCACGGGAAAGTTATATCCCGGCGGAGGAACAGACGGTGCGTGAATTGAAAAAAGCCGGAAAACCGTTTGTCATGCTATTAAATTCGGAACGTCCATTTAGTGATGAGACAATAAAGCTGGCAGAGGAACTGAAAGAAAAGTATCAGGTGAGTGTATATCCGGTCAGCTGCAGCCAGCTTCACAAAGAGGATATAAACCGGATACTGACAGGTATTCTGTATGAATTTCCGGTGGTAAAGATGAATTTTTATATGCCGAAATGGATCGAGATGCTGGATAACGGAAACCGCATCCGGGAAAATGTGATCGCAAATGCGAGAAAAATCTTAGATAACATTACTTTTATGAAGGATGTTGTGGCATATGCGTTTGAGCCGGAAGGCAATTACCTGACAAAATTGCGGGCAGAACAGTTAGAACTTTCAAACGGAAGTGTAAATATTGCCATGGACGTGGGAGAACCGTATTATTATGAAAATATGAGCGAGATGACCGGTATTGAGGTAAAAGGTGAGTATCAGCTTATTTCTATGGTCAAGGAATTAGCACAGATGAAACGAGAGTATGAGAAAGTTGCAGATGCCATGCAGGCAGTCAAGATGAGAGGGTACGGCGTGGTGAATCCGGGGCTTGCCGATATCCATATGGAAGAGCCGGTGATCATCCGCCACGGAAATAAATTCGGCGTAAAGATCAAAGCAACATCACCGTCCATACATATGATCCGCGCGAATATTGAAACGGAGATCGCACCGATCGTCGGAAGCGAAGAACAGGCAAATGACCTGATCAATTATATTAAAGAAGGAGAAAAGACTGAAGAAGGCGTATGGCAGACCAATGTCTTTGGAAAAACTTTGGGAGAACTGATCGAAGACGGCATCCGGAGTAAGATCTCCATGATGGATGATGAAAGTCAGATGAAGCTGCAGGATACGATGCAAAAGATCGTAAATGACAGTAATGGCGGGTTGGTGTGTATTATTATCTGATACGCACAAAAAATTAAGGTATATCAGACGGAACTGGTATACCTTTTTATCTTTTCTTAGAGGAAAGACCGAGCAAATAATCGGCAGATACCTGATATAATTCGCACAAGCGGATTAAATGGTGAATCGGCAGCTCATTTGCTCCACGTTCATATCTCGCATACATAGTCTGCGAAGTATTAAGATAGTGGGCGACATACGCTTGGGTGTAGTCGTGGTCTTCCCGCAAATTTCGCATAATCTGAACGTATTGCATATTATTATCACCTACGCCGCTTATTTTAACATGGGGTACTATTTTACCCGATGATTTAGTACACATATTTACTATTGATATTAGTAAATATGTGTACTAAAATAAAAAATATTCGTGAAAGGAAAAAATGAGAGAAAAGAAAAATGAAAGAACTGGAGTATCCTTTTGATGGAGAATATATTTTAAAAAAGAAAAAGAGTATAAAAAGGGCTCTACTGGAAAACGGACAAAAACGTGTGCCAGTAAAGATTGCGGTACTTGGGGGATCTACGACCAATGATATCAGGCTGATACTGGAACTTTTTTTGCTGGATTACGGGCTTGAACCAGAATTTTATGAATCGGAATATGATCAGTTTTATGAGGATGTTATGTTCGATAATGAGAAGCTGGTAAAATTTTGTCCGGATATCATATATATTCACACTTCCGGTCGGAATATCAAAAAATATCCAAAGCTGACAGATTCTGCGGAGCAGGTGGAAGAAATGCTTGAGGAAGAATATCAGCATTATGTGAGCCTGTGGGAAAAGATAGAAAAAAACTATCACTGTACCATTATTCAGAACAATTTTGAGATGCCATACAACCGGCTGATGGGTAATATGGAAGCAAGTGACATTCATGGAAAAATCAATTATCGGATGCGGCTGAATGACAGGATTTACAGTTATGCACAGAAACATGAGAATTTCTTGGTAAATGATATTAATTATCTCTCGGCAAGCTATGGGCTGGAACGATGGCTTGATCCGTTTTACTGGCATATGTATAAATACACGATGGCGGTTCCGGCAATTCCGGAGTTTTCGTTTAATCTTGCAAATATCATAAAATCTATCTACGGAAAAAATAAAAAGGGGCTTGTACTGGATCTGGACAATACACTCTGGGGCGGCATTGTTGGAGATGACGGAGTGGAAAATCTCGAAATTGGTCAGGAGACGTCTGTGGGGCAGGCCTACGCAGAGTTTCAGGCTTATTTAAAAGAACAAAGACAGCTTGGAGTTATCCTGAATATTGATTCCAAAAATGACATGGAAAATGCATTGGTTGGAATCGACCATCCTGATGGCATATTAAAGAAAGATGATTTTATCTGCATTAAGGCAAATTGGGAACCTAAAGATCGCAATATCAGAGAAATCGCGGCAGAATTGAATCTGCTGCCGGAAAGTCTGGTCTTTGTGGATGATAATCCTGCGGAACGTGCGATTGTTGCAGCGCAGGTTCCGGGAGTGGCGGTTCCAAAGATAGACCGGGTGGAATATTATGGACATGTGCTGGATCGATCGGGATTTTTTGAAGTGACAAAGTTTTCGGAAGATGATGCAAAGCGCAATGAAATGTATAAAGAAAATGCAAGACGTGCAGAGTTTAAGGCAGCATTTTCTGATTACAGGGAATATCTGATTTCTCTTGAAATGCGAGGGACAATCCGGGCTTTTGAATCGTTATATATGGCAAGGATTGCACAGCTTACGAATAAGAGCAATCAGTTCAACTTGACAACCAAACGCTATACGCAGCCGGAGATTGAAGAAGCAGCGGCAGATAAAGACTGCATTACACTTTATGGAAAGTTAGAAGATAAGTTCGGAGACAATGGTGTGGTTTCTGTTGTGATTGCGCGGCAGAAAGCAAAAGAGTGTCATATAGAACTATGGCTTATGAGCTGCCGTGTCTTAAAACGAGACATGGAAAAGGCCATGCTTGACGCGTTAGTAAGGCAGTGCCGGAATAGAGGAATTGAAATTATTTATGGATATTATTATCCGACGGCAAAAAATGCAATGGTAAAAGAATTTTATGGGATACAGGGATTTGAAAAGGTGAGTGAAGATGCGGGTGGAAACACCGTATGGAAACTGACTGTGGACGAATCTTATAAAGATAAAAATACAGTAATAAAGGTGGAAGACTAAAATGACAAGAGAAGAAGTTTTTGAAGCACTGGATAAGGTTTTTGAAGAGGTTTTTGATGACGACTCCATTCATGTTGGGGAACAGACGACTGCAAAAGATATTGAAGACTGGGACAGTCTGGAACATATCAATCTGGTAGTTGCAATTGAAGAACGTTTTTCAATGAAATTTACGATGGGTGAAGTGACAACAATGAAAAATGTGGGCGAGATGGTGGATATTATTCTGGAACGAGTACGACAGGAAAAATAGCGGGAGGTTTTAAAATATGTCGCTTACATCGGTAAAATTCCTACTTTTTTTAGTCTTGACTGGAATAGTTTATTATATTTTGCCAAAAAAAATGCAGCGGTACTCTTTGCTGGTGGCAAGTGTTGCGTTTTATTGCATGGCAGGTGTGCCGTGGACATTTCTTTATCTGTTTATCAGTATAGTTACAGTATATGTTGGAACTATGCTGATGGAACGGATTCGAAAAAACAGTTCGGATGGAAATCAACAAGTCTGTCGTGTGATATATGTGATAGTTCTTTTGTGCAATTTCGGAATCCTTGCAGCTTTAAAATATACAAATTTTGTGATCTATAATGTGCAGCATCTGATTCATTTTCTGCATCTTAACTGGTCGGTGCAGACGGTATCATGGGCAGCGTCACTTGGAATCAGCTACTACACATTACAGATGATGGGTTATCTCACGGATGTATACTGGGAAGTTCAGAAACCACAGCATAATTTCTGCCAGATGGCATTGTTTGCGTGCTTTTTTCCACAGATGATATCAGGCCCGATCAGTCGGTATTCGCAGCTTGGAGTTCAGCTTGAACAGGAGCATACTTTTTCACTGGCACAGTTGGAATCTGGTGCGCAGAGAATTTTATGGGGATTTTTTAAAAAATTGGTTATTTCGGAAAAACTGGCAGTGATTGTAAATACAATCTATGCGGATCCGGTAAAGTATCATGGACTCTATATCTGGACGGCAATGCTTATATTTCCGGTTCAGATTTATGCAGATTTTTCAGGGTGTATGGACATTGTGAACGGTGCTGCGGAATGTTTTGGAATAAAGATGCCGGAAAACTTCCGGACGCCATTTTTTTCAAAAACGATACAGGAATTCTGGCAGAGATGGCACATTACGCTTGGACTCTGGCTGAAAGATTATGTCATGTATCCGATTTTAAAATCAGATACATGGGTCAGAATGGGACAACGGCTAAAAAAGAAATATGGGAAAAAAGCGGGAAAACGGATACCATTATATTCAGCTATGCTGATATTGTGGTTTTGTAATGGAATCTGGCATGGAAACAGTTGGAAATATATTGTTGGTGTGGGACTGTGGTATTGGTTTGCGATTGTGATAGGACAGCTTTTGGAACCGATTTTTAAGAAAATTACATCCTTTTTACATATTCCGGTGGAATCACTTGGCTGGCACATTTTTCAATCAGTCCGCACTTATGTGACCTATGGGATTGGAGCACTGTTTTTCTGTGCATCAGATCTGCGTAATGGAGTGTTTTTGATAAAATGCGGACTGTCCGAGTTTAATCCCAAGATTTTTATAGATGGTTCGTTTTGTCAGATAGGACTCGACATCTGTGATCTTGTGATGGTTGGGATTATGACCGTTTTTGCGTTCGCAGTATCAGTGTATGGCAGAAATGGCAGCGTAAGGGAAAAGATGAGATCGTGGAATCCACTGCTAAGAGGCATGTCATTTCTCCTGCTTTTTGCACTGGTACTGATATTTGGATCATATGGTAATGGATACAATGCAAGTTCTTTTATCTACGCAAAGTTTTAGGAGAAATGTAATGAGAGAAAAGAAATGGAAAAAAAGTGTTTCAGCAGTTGTGTGGCTTCTGGTGTGTATTCTAAGCCTTATGGAATTGAAAAATATTTTTGTGCCCAAGTGGACGGATGATATGGCACCAACACTTACAGTTGAAGGTTTTTATGCGGAAAAAAGAAACAGTCTGGATGTGATTTTTTTTGGAACAAGTCAGGCAGTATATGGATTTTCGCCAATGGAACTGTATGAAAATACCGGTATCAAATCCTATGTCTGCGGAACGGGAAGCCAGTCAATCGTTTGTACTTATTACTGGGTCAGAGAGGCATTAAAATATCAGCACCCCAAAGTGATCGTATTGGATACAATGGGAGTGATTGATGAATCTATACTGGACGATGGAGCAATACACTGCGCATTGGATTATATGCGTTTTTCGCCGAATAAAGTGAGTGCAGTCATGGCGGTAGATAAAAATTATGATTTTGAGACATCGCCGTTAGAATATTTTATGCCAATTTTAAAGTACCACGATCGCTGGAAAGAGCTTACGGCACAGGATTTCAGCTATCAGTTTCAAGACAAAGATTATTTTCTAAAAGGACATCATGTTGGAAATAGTATCTATGCCGATACAAAGGCATTGGGTATTACAGTGGATCATCCGGAAGATGTATCTGAAATACAGGATTATCAGAGAGAATATCTGCAAAATATTATTGATTACTGCAAAAAGAAAGATGTGAAGCTGGTGCTGACAAAAACAGCACTTCCAATTTACAGTGAGGGATTACACAATGCGGTTCAGAAGATTGCGGATGAAAATGGAGTTCCGTTTTTAGATTACAATTTAAAAGAAGTGTGGCAAAACGCAAATATGGATTATCTGACAGATTTTGCTGATCTGCTGCATTTAAATATCAATGGGGCAACGAAGACGACACATTATATGGGAGATTATCTGTTGGAAAACTATCCGGAACTTGTTTCATCGGATAGAGAACAGGGGATGGATCGAAAGTGGGAGGAAGACTTAAAAGAGTATCAGCAATATTTGATTCCACAGAAAGAACAGCTGTCAGAAAACATAAAATTCTGGCAGGAAGTGCATGCAAATGATATACAGTAAGTGTGGGGGAAGGATGTATTACGAGTTGGCAAATCATCTGCAGATTGCAGATATCGGATTTGGAACATGGAAAATTTCAGAACAGAAAGAGGCAAATCTTGCGATAAGGACAGCCTTAGAATGCGGATATACACTGATCGATACGGCCTCCAAATATAAAAATGAAGATATCATGGGCACCGCATTACAACATGTGGGTGCAGAGCGCGAAAATATTTTTGTAGAGGGAAAAGTCTGGAATAAAGACAGAGGATACGAAAAAACGCTGGCTGCGTTTGAAAAGACATTAAAAAAATTACAGATGGATTATCTGGATGCCTATATGATTCACTGGCCGGCAGGACCGTTGTTTTATGACGATTGGGAAAAAATGAATGCAGATACCTGGCGGGCACTGGAAAGGTTATATGAGGAGAAAATGGTAAGGGCAATTGGAGTTTGTAATTTTGAACCAGAACATTTAATAGCACTGGAGAAAACATCCAATATAAAACCTATGCTGAATCAGGTGGAATTTCATCCCGGATGTTTCCCAGAGAAACTTTACATATATTGCAGGAATCAAAATATTCAGATGCAGGCATGGAGTCCGCTCGGAAGCGGAATGCTGCTAGAGCATGAAATAATAAAATCGATTGCAGAGAAATATAAAAAATCACCAGCACAGATCTGCCTGCGCTATTGTATACAAAGACAGGTAATCCCATTACCCAAATCAGTAAATCCGCAACGGATCCGGGAGAATATAGAACTAGAAGGCTTTTTGCTTACAGAGGAAGAGATGGAGCAGTTGGAGAAATTAGCATGATAAATGAAGGAACAGATGAAAAAGAGTATTTAAAAAAGTTAAGGAAAGAAATCTTTTTAACGTCCTATCGTGCAGGAACAGGGCATATGGCATCCGCCTATTCTTCACTTGAAATTTTGTACACACTGTATTTAAGGGGATGTTTGCATAATACACCGGATCGCACAAAAAATCCGGATCGTGATAAGTTTATTCTAAGCAAGGGGCACGGGAGTCTGGCATTGTATTGTGTATTGGCAGAGGCAGGATTTTTTCCGAAAGAGGAACTGAAAAGGTTTGCACAGCCGGGTGGTATTCTGGGCGGTGAGCCTCATAAATTGGAAATACCAGGCGTGGAGGCTTCGACCGGTTCACTGGGACATGGACTGTCACTTGGTGTTGGAATGGCATATGCAGATAAGCTTGCAAACCGCAAGAGTAAAACGTATGTTTTGATGGGAGACGGAGAAAGTGAAGAAGGAAGTGTCTGGGAAGCTGTCATGACTGCAGCAAAATACAGACTGGATCATCTGATCGTAATTCTGGATTGTAATAAGATCCAGAAAATGTCTGAAGTAGATGAGACGATCGGAATTACTTCCTGGGATGAAAAATGGGCGGCATTTGGATGGAATGTAGTACATGTGCCGGGTCATGAAGTGGAAGAGTTATATCATTGCTTTCGTGAACTTCCGATGCAGGGAAAACCCAATGTTATTATTGCAGATACAATAAAGGGACATGGAGTTTCAGTTATGGAAAATAACCCGATCTGGCACTGGAAACAGCCAAATCGGAAAGAACTAAAACGAATTGCAGAGGAACTGGAAATTACGCAGGAGGAACTTAAGGATGCAAAGAGCATACATTAATACGATGTATCAGCTAATGTCAGAAAATCCGGATGTGGTGTTGCTGATGGCAGACAGCGGAACAGCTTACGATACGATGCTGATGAATGATTTTCCGGATCAGTATGTTAATGTGGGAATCGCGGAAGAAAATCTGATCGGTATGGCAGCTGGAATGGCGGCATGCGGAAAAATCCCATTTGTATTTTCAAATGGAGCATTTCTGGCATATCGTGGGTTTGAGTTTATTCGTGATGACGTCTGCCTGCAGAAGAACAATGTAAAATTGATCGGAATGGGAAGCGGGCTTTCGATAAGCAGTCTGGGACCATCCCATCATACAACGGAGGATATCGGGGTGCTCCGGACACTTCCAGGTTTAACGGTTCTCTCTCCTGCAACTCCCAAAGAACTTGCGGCTGTCATGAAGTATGCATACAAAAAGAATGGCGCATTTTATATCCGAATGGAAATGGGAGGTGAAATAGAGCTTCATGAGGAGAAAGAATTTAAATTTACCGGGGAAAATGCAGAGATGCTCTCTGGCAGAGATATCTGTATCTTTTGTACCGGAAGTATTTTAAAAGAAGTATATCAGGCGGCAGAGCAGATCAAAGAATATGGCCATGATGTGACAGTGGTCAATGTGTTGGCATTAAAACCATTTGATAAGGGCTGTATGGAAGAATATGCAAAACGGCATAAAAAATTCTTAAGTGTAGAAGAACATAATATTTATGGAGGGCTTGGAAGTATTCTGGCCGAGGTGATAGCAGAAAAAAGGCTGGATGTGGAATTGAAAGTTATGGGGTTAAAAGATCATTTCGCGTCCGGATATGGAACCGTTGAACAGCTTCGGCAGATGAATGAGCTTGATGCAGAGGTAATAGAAAAACAGGTGATGGAGATGATTGGAGATGAATGAGTATAGAATAGCGGATGTTTTTATCGGACTTGAGGAAAATTTTCAGGTGACGGTTACCGAAGAAATGCTGGAAGTATATGCAAAATTGACCGGAGACTATAATCCTCTGCATCAGGAAAAAGAATTTGCAGAAAACTGTGGTTATGCAGACCGTGTAGTGTATGGAATGTTGACGGGCTCTTTTTTATCAACACTTGCAGGAATGTATCTTCTGGGGAAATACAGTTTGATTCAGGGAGTGGAAATGAAATTTAAAAGGGCTGTTTTTCCGGGAGATACATTGAGGATTGTGGGATGTGTAGATGAAATCCATGAAAATTTGCAGATGATGAAAATAAAGGTACGGATCCGGAATCAGAAAGATGAGGATGTATTAAAAGGCAGAATGCAGATTGGCTGGCTGAAAGAGAAGAATAAAGAAAGATAAAGGGGAAGATTGCACATGAAAAAGTTATTCGTTGTGGTGTCTGTTTACAATGAGGTACAGGCGATAGAATTGTTTTATCAGGAACTCAGCAGGGTACTGCGGGAATTGGATTGTGCGAGTGAAACAATTTATGTTAATGATGGAAGTACCGATGGATCATTTGAAAAACTGGAGTTTTTGACGATACTTGATAAGAATGTAAAACTGGTTAGTTTTGCAAGAAATTTTGGATATGACGCGGCAATGATCGCAGGTATTGATTACAGTGACGGAGATGGAATCATCTGCATGGATGTAGATTTTCACCCGGTGGACTTGATTTTTGAAATTGTAAAAAAATTTGAAGAGGGTTACGAAGTCGTTACCATGAAACAGACACAGAGTATTGGAACAGATTTTTTTGCAATTTCAAAAAAAGCAGCATATGAACTTAAAACCCAATATCGGGAAAAAGTACGTTTTTTGCGTGGGTATATTCAGAATCTGGGATATAACAAGACAAGCCTTTAAAGATTGCCGGATATTGGGGGATTTTACGAAAAATGTTGAAAATTGAGTATTGCACATTAAAAAGTGTTGGAATACAATAAAATTGGAAACACTTTTTGCATTTGCAAAAGTACACAAACGAAAAAGGAGGACGAGATTTATGAAGAAAGCAGTAGCCTTTGGAATGATGGCTTTTTTGCTGGTGGGAACCATAAGTGTACCTGCGACAGTAAAGGCTGATGAGGCAGTTACGGATGTAACAACTGCAGAAGAAGTGGTAACTGAAGAAGTAGCAACAGAAGAGGCACGGACAGAGGAAGTACAGATAGAGAATGTACAGGCTGTAGAAGATGCGATGGATGTAAGTGCAGCTACAGAGGCAGAAGAAACAGCAGAGCAAGAAGCACTGACGGGTGCATCGAATGCAGTAGTTGATACAGCAGGTATCTATGCAGCAAAACAGGATGGAAACGGTGTGCTTGCTGGGATGGTAACAAGTGTGACTGGAAACGGAGATTTGGAATATCGTTGGTTGTCTTATGATATCAAAGCAGACCAATGGAGTGTATATCAGGACTGGACTACAGGTAGTGAATGGGTACAGTATAATCCGGGAACTCACGGTGATTATCTGTTGCAGGGCGAGGTACGTCCGGTAGGTAATGAAAGTGCGGTAAAGACAGACTGCATCGGTGTGAATCATCATCCGAATATCAAAGGAAAATGTCAGATGCCTTATACCGGAGAAGGCGGTGGTTATTTAATCGGTGTGGAGTCTTACGATAATCCGAATAATGCATATTCTTACGAATTACTGGTATTAGACTGCACAAAATTAGCAGCAGGAGATCCGAATCCGTGGATTTATTCATCTGGACAGAAGAAAGTAGCGGGAAATGCTTTCTGGACGGTGTGGCAGCCGCAGTATGGTTATTACTGGACATTGTTCCGTGTATACAATGAAAACGGTGTGATGGTAGATGAGGATTGTTACGGATTTGAAAATACGGTGATACCGAAGAATCAGTCACAAATCGCAAATGTAGGTTATGACCAGAATGCGATTGAAGCAGATGTTACTTTGAATGGTTCCGGCACTGGATTTCATGCAAAACTTGTAATGGTAACTCCGACAGCAGCTGTATCTTACGGTATCCAGTATGATGCGTGTGCAGTAGCACCGTATACAGGAAAGGCAATGGCAATGGTTGAGAATATATCTTCCAATGCAGCAGGTGGACAGAGTTATGATAGACCGGGTAATCGTGAACTGGCTCTTGGACAGACATATCATCTTATGATGACATTGAATCAGGATGGCTCTGGTGCAGTATATCTGGATAATGAACAGATTGGAACATTTTACAATGCAAACCTTGCAGGACAGGATGTTGCACTTAGAGTAGAGGCCTCTGGTAGAAAGAACGGAGATCAGGTTAGCGCATCTTTCAAGAACATTAAACTGAAAAAAGGTATGTCAAATTATACTGCGCATGCATGGAATACACATGAATTCAAGACCAATCCTACGCTGAATTTGATTCGGAATGAGTGGGATGATATTACATTTAACGGTTATATTTCTGGACTTGGAGCTGGGGATGACTGGGATAACAGATACAATGATGTATCCGATATCATTCAGTATTTCTAACGGGGATTTTAAAATCAGAGAAGAGATAGAAACAAATAAAACGGGTATGGAAGACAATTTGTTTTCGTACCCGTTTTTTATCTCGAATTTCTGTAAAACAGGTGCACAGGATAAGATAACATGTTAAAATAATAATTATTATTCGAATGGAGAGATGCAAAATGAATCCGGTATATAAAAAATTATTAAAATGTTATGACAGCTACAAAGCAAAAGTTGATTTTTTACCGAAGGTGGCGTTAATCTTAGGTTCCGGACTTGGCGATTATGCGGACGATCATATCAAAGTCGAGGCAACACTTGATTATCATGAGATTGAAGGATTTCCGGTGTCTACCGTTGCCGGACATAAGGGCAGATTTATTTTCGGCTATGTGGGTGATGTGCCGGTTGTCTGTATGCAGGGAAGAGTACATTATTATGAAGGCTACGATATGACGGATGTGGTGCTGCCGACCAGATTGATGAAAATGATGGGAGCAGAGGTATTGTTCTTGACGAATGCGGCAGGCGGAATCCGGCAGGGCTTTCAGGCGGGAGATTTTATGCTGATCGAGGATCAGATCTCCTGTTTTGTGCCGTCACCGCTGCGTGGGGGCAATATTGAGGAACTTGGTGCGCGTTTTCCTGATATGTCGCATATTTATGATGAAGATTTACAGACAATCGTCCGGAAAACGGCACTTAATAATGAAATCCCGTTAAAGGACGGTGTGTATCTGCAGCTTTCCGGACCGCAGTACGAATCCCCGGCAGAGATTACAATGGCACGGACGCTTGGTGCGGATGCGGTCGGCATGAGCACCGCCTGTGAAGCGGTTGTGGCAAACCATATGGGAATGAAAATCGTCGGGATTTCCTGTATTTCCAATCTTGCGAGCGGAATTTCACCGACACCGCTCACACATGGGGAAATTCAAAAAACAGCAGACCGTGTGGCACCTATGTTTAAAAAGCTGGTAACAGAATCCATTAAAAATATAAACCGGGAGATCCTTTCCTAAAGGTATCTGTCGGGTGAACGAGGAGATAAAGGGGGGATTTATGTGAATATCCGTTTTTATAATGCGAAAATACTGCAGTTGAAAGAGAATCATACTTTTACGCTCACAGAAGGGGAATTGTGGGTAAAAGAGGATACGATCTGTTATATCGGAGACGGTATGAATGTGTCTGGTATAGATATCGAAAATGAACCGATCATCTGGAGTCGTGAGATCGATGTCTGTGGAAATGTGCTGATGCCCGGTTTTAAGGATGCGCACACGCATACGGCAATGACATTCCTGCGCTCCTATGCGGATGATCTTCCGCTGCAGGAATGGCTGAATGAGCAGGTGTTTCCGAAAGAAGCGCAGCTTACGCCAGAGGATGTTTATGATCTGGCGGTACTTGGTATTATGGAATATCTGACCAGCGGTATCACGAGTAATTTTGATATGTACAATTTTCCGCGCAGTATTGCAAAAGCGTCCGCAGACTGCGGATTCCGCACCGTATTTACCAGCGGACTCAATGATTTTGTGTGCAGCGTGGAGGAGATGGAAGAGGACTATCATGTAATCAATGAATTGAGTCCGCTTACCAGCTTTGTACCGGGAATCCATGCTGAGTATACGACTTCGAAGGAACGTATGGCAGGCGTGGCAAAACTTGCAGTCCGTTTAAAGGCACCGGTCTGGATGCACAACGCAGAGACGAGCAGGGAAGTCGTGGAGTGCAAAAGGCGTTATGGCATGACTCCGACTCAGATCACGGAAAGTCTTGGAATGTATGAGTACGGCGGAGGCGGGTATCACTGCGTCTGGTTTGAGGAGGCAGATTATGAAATATTTAAAAAGCATCAGATGACAGCGGTTACAAATCCGGCATCCAATTTGAAACTGGCAAGCGGAATCTGTCCGGTAAAGCGTTTTTTTGAGGAAGGGATCAATCTTGCCATTGGTACAGACGGGCCTGCAAGCAATAACTGTCTGGATATGTTCCGGGAAATGTTTCTTACGACAGCACTTGCAAAGGTACGTGAGCATGATGCTGCCTGCATCGGCGCAGATGAGGTACTCTACATGGCAACAGCAGGCGGAGCACAGGCAATGCAGCTTGCATCCTGCGACAGGCTTGCGGTTGGGAAAAAGGCAGATCTTATCATGATCGATCTAAAGCAGCCGAATATGCAGCCGGAAAATAATTTTATTAAAAATATTGTATATTCCGGCAGTAAACAGAATGTAAAGCTTACCATGATTAATGGAAAAATTCTATACGAGGACGGAAAATTTGAGATCGGATTTGATCCAAAAGAGGTTTATCAGAAAGCAAATCAGATTATCCGCCGTATGAAATGAGGACGATATGAAAATACTATTTATACAACACAGTTGTTTTGTTGTCGAAATTGAAAATAAGGTGCTGATCTTTGATTGGTTTGATAAGGAGCGGATCGAGGGATATGCGTTCGGAGGAATCCTGCCGCAATTTTCGAAAGAAAAGGAGATCTATCTGTTTGCAAGCCACAAGCATCAGGATCATTTTGACCTGAATTCTCTTAAGTGGACAGAAAAATATCCGGATATGCAGTTTATCCTGTCAAAGGATATTCGGCTCGGAGATCATTATCTGGTACGCAACGGGATCGCAAAAGAAGTAAAAAAGCAGATCACTTTTGTGCGTCCGCAGAATACGTATGAGGTTGGAGACATGGAGATAAGGACTTTACGTTCCACGGATGCGGGCGTTGCGTTTTTGGTAAAAACGGATGGTGTAACCTTATATCATGCCGGGGATCTAAATGACTGGAGTATGGAAGGTGCCGGCGATCTGGTCAATGGAAAAATGAAACGCGATTACCAAAGAGCAGTCAGAGAACTGGATGGAACACATATAGACGCTGCATTTGTTGTGCTCGATCCGAGACTTAAAGCGCACAGTTTTGATGGATTTGATTATTTTATGCAGCACATGGACGCGGATCTGGTGTTTCCGATGCATATGTGGCAGGATTATTCACTGATTGATATCTATAAGAAAAAATCGAAAAATCTGCGCTTTACTGAGCGTATCATGGACATTACCGGGGAGAATCAGGAATTTGACTGCATTTGTTGAAAAATTTCTGAAATTGGAATATAATAAGTAGCAAAAGTCCGCACCGCGGATTTTTCTATGGGCGAAAAAGAAAACAGGAGGTATTGTGATGACATTTTTCGGGTGTTTTTTACAATATGTTATCATCATGATCATACTTGCGGCGGTTGGAACCGCCGGGGTTTTTGCCGGAAAGAATCTGCGGGAATACAGGAATGCGAAGCAGATGCCTGCCGGACGGGATGAGAAATAGATTTTTTGGAGGAAAGTTGTTGTGAAACAGAAATATGGAGTAAACGAACTGCGTCGGATGTATCTGGAATTTTTTGAAAGTAAAGAACATCTGGCAATGAAGAGCTTTTCATTGGTACCGCACAATGATAACAGCTTATTGCTCATCAATGCGGGTATGGCACCGTTAAAACCTTATTTTACCGGACAGGAGATTCCGCCGCGTAAAAGAGTGACAACCTGTCAGAAGTGTGTTCGTACCGGAGATATTGAAAATGTTGGTAAGACAGCGAGACATCTTACCTTTTTTGAGATGCTTGGAAACTTCTCCTTTGGAGATTATTTTAAACATGAAGCGATCGCCTGGTCATGGGAATTTTTAACAAAAGTGCTTGGCCTTGAAGAGGACAGACTCTATCCGTCCATCTACGGCGAAGATGATGAGGCGTTTGATATCTGGACCAAAGAGATCGGTGTTCCTGCTGACCGTATCACACGTTTTTATCGTGATCCGGAAACCGGAGAATGTGACAACTTCTGGGAGCATGGCGCAGGCCCGTGTGGTCCGTGTTCTGAGATTTATTATGACCGTGGAGAAAAATATGGCTGCGGCAGCCCGGACTGTAAAGTAGGCTGTGATTGTGACCGCTTCATGGAGATCTGGAATAACGTATTTACCCAGTTTGAAGGCGATGGCAAGGGCGGTTATGAAGAACTTGCCCAGAAGAATATAGATACCGGAATGGGACTGGAGCGTCTTGCTGTAGTTATGCAGGATGTGGATTGTGTATTCGATATTGATACAATGAAAGCGATCCGTGATAAAGTCTGTGAACTTTCCGGCAGGAAATATCAGGTCGATGCCTTAGATGACGTTTCTATCCGTCTGATCACGGATCATATCCGTTCCGCTACATTTATGGTATCGGATGGAATCATGCCGTCCAACGAAGGAAGAGGATACGTTTTAAGAAGACTGATCCGCCGTGCGGCACGTCATGGAAAGATGCTTGGTATCAAGGGGGCATTCCTTGCAGAGTTGTCTGCGACCGTTATCCGCGAGAGTAAGGACGGATATCCGGAGCTTGATGAAAAGAAAGATTTCATTTTCAAGGTTCTGACACAGGAAGAAGAAAAATTTGCGAAGACCATAGATCAGGGACTTGCAATTCTTTCCGATATGCAAAAAGAAATGGAAACAAAGGGTGAGAAGGTGCTCTCAGGTGAGAACGCATTCAAGCTTTACGATACATACGGTTTCCCGGTTGATCTGACAGAAGAAATTCTGGAGGAAAGGGGATTTTCCGTAGATGAAGATGGCTTTAAAAAGGCGATGGAAGTACAGCGTGATAAAGCAAGAAAAGCCCGTAAGGTGACAAACTACATGGGTGCGGATGTGACCGTGTATGAGTCTATCGATTCTGCGATCACGACAGAATTTGTCGGTTACGATAAACTGAGCTGCAAGTCTAAAATTACGGTAATGACCACAGAGACTGAGATTACGGAAGCACTTAGTGATGGTGATGTAGGAACGATCATTGTAGAACAGACTCCGTTTTATGCGACTATGGGTGGCCAGCAGGGCGATAAGGGTATCATTCGTACCGCAAATGGTGAGTTTAAAGTAGAAGACACTGTAAAACTGCTCGGCGGAAAGGTTGGTCATATTGGAAAGATGACCCGCGGTATGATGAAAACCGGAGATGAGGCAGAACTTTTGGTGGATGAAACGCTCCGTACCGCTACCTGCAAAAATCACTCTGCGACTCATCTTCTGCAGAAGGCACTTCGTGAAGTTTTAGGAACACACGTAGAGCAGGCAGGTTCTTATCAGGATGGCGAGCGTACCCGTTTTGACTTTACACATTTTCAGGCAATGACAGCGGATGAACTGGAGAGAGTCGAAAAGATCGTGAATGAAAAGATTGCTGAGAAGCTTTGCGTGCGCACAGACATCATGACTGTGGATGAAGCGAAAAAGACAGGTGCGATGGCTTTGTTCGGTGAAAAATACGGTGAGACGGTGCGCGTAGTATCTATGGGCGAATTTTCCAAGGAATTCTGTGGTGGTACGCATGTGGCAAACACCGGAGATATTACTGCATTCAAAATCATTTCCGAGAGCGGTGTTGCAGCAGGTGTGCGCCGTATCGAAGCACTGACCGGAGACAATGTATTTGCTTACTATAAAGCAATGGAAGAAGAATTAAACAAAGCTTCCCAGATCGTAAAATCTACTCCGGCAAATCTGATCGAGCGTTTGGAGCATCTGATGGCAGAAATGAAAGATTTACAGAGCGAGAACGAATCCTTAAAGAGCAAGGCGGCAAGAGAGGCGCTTGGAGATGTTATGGATCAGGTCGTTGAAGTAAAAGGCGTCAAACTCCTTGCGGCAGAAGCAGACGGTGTTGATATGAACGGACTGCGTGATCTCGGTGATCAGCTCAAAGAAAAGCTCGGTGAAGGTGTGATCGTGCTTGCATCCGAAAAGGATGGTAAGGTAAATCTGGTCGCAATGGCAACCGATACAGCCATGAAGCAGGGCGCACATGCCGGCAATCTGATCAAAGGCATTGCAGCACTCGTTGGCGGCGGCGGCGGCGGACGTCCGAATATGGCGCAGGCAGGCGGTAAAAATCCAGCCGGCATCAAGGATGCGCTTGCAGAAGCAAAGCAGGTATTAGAGCAGCAGATGAAATAATTTTGCGTGTTTTGTATATTTTTTCGGAAAAATAGTTGACGAATGGGATTTTTCTGTTATAATATCTAATAGTGCAATTAAATATTACCCAAACAGTTGAATATGCACAATACGCAACTGGAGGGAGGTTAGGT
>CAYMCM010000020.1:0-38185 GCA_964388945.1 uncultured Roseburia sp. | reverse complement strand
TCATGAATGAGGGGCTAGGGGAGCTGAGAGTGTCGAAGACACTTTTTTAAATATAGATGTCGATATTGCTGCCGACGTTCGGATTGACAGAAAGCTCCATGGCACGAACCATACTATCACCCATGGTCTCACTTAAATCAAGCTGTTTACTTAATACGGCAATGCCGATGTCGGTGCTGGTGCTCGGCATATCCAGTGCGGACAGCGCAATGGAAGTTAAAGAATCAATGCCCATAGCATCCACCTCCTTATATGGAAACAAACTTTTATCTAATTTTATTATGGCATGAGAGCAGTTTGAAAACAAGAAAAAAACGAAAAAAATAGAAAAATTCATAGAATGTTCAAATTCGTGTAATAGTATAAAGAAAGCGCAGTTTTACAGTGGGGCAAGTCTGGCTGTAAGCGGTGAGAAAGGAAAGAAAATATGACATATGATGTGATAATAATAGGAAGCGGCCCGGCGGGGCTTGCGGCAGCGATATATGGAAAACGCGCACGATTAAATACACTTGTGATTGAAAAACAGCCGATGAGCGGAGGACAGATCTTAAATACCTATGAGGTGGACAATTACCCCGGACTGCCGGGGATCGGAGGTTTTGAACTTGGTCAGAAGTTTAGAGAGCATGCCGATAAGATGGAGGCGGAATTCGTGACGGCGAATGTGACCGGAATCTCAGTGGAAAGCGAGATCAAAAAGGTCTTGACGGACAAAGGGGACTATGAGACAAAAACAGTTATTGTGGCAACCGGGGCAGATCACCGTAAGCTTGGAGTTCCGGGTGAAGAAGAACTCTGCGGGATGGGCGTTTCCTACTGTGCAACCTGTGATGGAGCCTTTTTTCGTGGAAAGACCGTTGCAGTTGTCGGCGGTGGGGATGTGGCATTAGAGGACGCACTTTTTCTTGCCCGTACCTGCAGCAGGGTGTATCTGATCCATCGGAGAGATCAATTCCGAGGTGCGAAGGTTTTGCAGGAACAGGTGGAAAAAACGGAGAATATCGAGGTGATTTTTGATACAGTAGTAGAAGAAATCAAAGGAAAAGGGCAGGTGCAGGAGATCTGTATTTATAATAAGAAGACAGAGCAAAAGAGCAGTCTTTCTGCAGACGGTATATTTATTGCGGTCGGGATCACACCGAATACGGATGGACTGACGGACGTAGTGGAACTGGATGGCGGCGGATATATGGTTGCCGGAGAAGATACAAAGACAGGAACACCTGGCATTTTTGCGGCAGGAGATGTGAGGACAAAACCGCTTAGACAGATCATTACCGCGGCGGCAGATGGAGCGAATGCGATCACCGCAGTGGAAGAATATCTGTATGGGATATAAGGAAAAATATTCCATT
The DNA here is from genome assembly GCA_964388945.1 of uncultured Roseburia sp. Classification (GTDB taxonomy): domain Bacteria; phylum Bacillota; class Clostridia; order Lachnospirales; family Lachnospiraceae; genus Roseburia_D. Next base: position 36,827 of record CAYMCM010000020.1, on the reverse strand, counting down.
AGAAACACGGTTGACAGTAGGGAAACCCTTTGCTATAATAACCGTGTAATAAATGTAATAAATTTGTAACAAATAACAAACGAGAAACGCACGAAAACTGATATGGAGGATTTCGATGAAGAATAAAATCATGAAGCTGGCAGCATGTGCATTAAGCGTTGCGGCACTTTCTGGTACACCGATCGTCACTTATGCGGCACCGTTTGCAGGTGTATGCGCGGTATCGGGAGCTGCGGACACGCAGGTTGCATCTGCGGCAGAGATGCCTGTGGAATCACAGACGAAAGCTTCTGTTCCGGCAGAATCAAGTCTGGCAAATGAGACAACGACCGTAGCCGGAATTACATCCACGATGTCGAGGATTCAGTCAACCGGCAGCAGTGATGTGGCAGAAATACAGGCGGCAGAGGCGCAGACAGCGGCAGCAGAAGCACAGGCAAATGTGCAGGCAGCAAGTGATACCAATGCGAAAGCGGCGGCAGCGGATGTTGTAAATAATAGCACATCTGTTGTGACGGCAGAATTTAATGATGTAGCGATTGCAAACGTAGAAAGCTATGTCAATGTCAGAAGCGCGGCGAGTGAGGACAGCGAATCTGTCGGAAAGCTGTATTCGAACTGCATGGCTTCGGTAGAGGGCGTAGAAGGAGACTGGTACAAGATCACTTCCGGAAATTGTACCGGATACATAAAAGGAGAATACCTGATCGTTGGAGATGCGAATGTGGCAAAACAGGCAGGACGCCGTGTTGCTACGGTAAATACTGAGACATTAAAGGTTCGTACTGCTCCGTCCACAGATGCGGAGATTCTTGGTCTGGTACCGAACGGAGAAGACCTTACTGTTACGGACGAGTCTATCACCGGATGGGTAAAGGTTTCCATCGAGGAAGGTGAAGGATATGTATCTACCGATTATGTCGGACTTTCCACAGAATATAAGTACGGTGAGACCGTAGAAGAAGAGCAGGCAAGACTTGCGGCCGAAGAAGAGGAGAGACAGCAGGCAGCGGCAGCGGCAGCAGCGGCGGCAGAGAAGGAAAAGAATACGAAGGATAAGGACAAATCTTCCGCCAAAGAATCTTCCGGTTCTTCAAAATCATACTCATCTCCGTCAGGCGGCGGCGGTGGCTCTGTGGCAAGCTATGCGTGTCAGTTCGTTGGTAACCCATACGTTTATGGCGGAACCAGTCTGACAAACGGAGCGGACTGTTCCGGATTTGTTATGAGTGTATATGGTGCATATGGTATCTCACTTCCGCATTCTTCAAGTGCACTGCGCGGTGTTGGATACGGAGTCAGCACATCGGACATGCAGCCGGGTGATATCGTATGTTACAGTGGACATGTTGGTATCTATATCGGTAACGGTTCGATCGTACATGCAAGTACACCGTCAAGCGGAATCAAGATCTCTACGGCATATTACAGAGATATTCTTGCAGTAAGACGTATTTTCTAAATTAATATAAAAAAGATTACAGGTCAGACAGCCCAGGTGCGGTAAGCATTTTGGGCTGTCTTTTTTATATTTATCTGATTCTGTCAGCAAAAACAGCGTGGAAAGTGTGCGACAATTTAAATGCGGATGAAAAATAATGAAGTTATGTAAAGTAAAATAGGAGTTATGTAAATGAAATGTTGAGTTATGTAAATAAAACACGAAAAATGTTGCGGAAAAATGGAACCGTTGCGTATTGGCAGACAGAATAAAATGTGAAAAAGCAAAATGCACAAATTTTGAGCACAAAATTCAAATGTGGAAAAAAGAACGTGGAAACTTATCAACATTTTAGGGGATAAAAAAGGGGAAAAACAGAGTTATACACGAAGTTATGCACATTATCCACAAAAATGTGGATAAATTGTGTGGTTGACATAGTGTAAAAAAAGAACGGGCGTTTTGTGAACAAATGATAAAAATATTTGTGTTTCCAAATAAAACCAGAATCCTATTGACATTTTAAAAATGAAAAATTGGAAAAAAAAGATATAATTTGTCAGTATTTTATCGGGAATGTAGAAAATTGTAAACCGCAAAGAAAAAGCATTATGGTAAACAAGCTAAAAAGTCGGGCAGGAGATAGGAAGGAAGTTGAAATATGAGTATGTTTTTGATATACTACATATTTGTAAAAAACTGCCTTGCAGTGAACAACAGGAAACAGAGGACTATAATGTTAAAAAAATTAGATATATTAGGACTAAAACTGGACAATTACACAGTACGCGAAGCTATGTTAAATGTGGAGAACTACCTGAATACGGATATGATGAATACGGTAGAGACCATATCCATGCGTATGATCGAGCAGGCAGGCGGGGACGAAGTGATGCACAACTGTATTCAGGAACTGGATCTTGCAGTGATCGGGGAAAAAGAGATTTTAACTGCGGCAGGAGCGGCTTCCTCACAGCGTATCCGTGAAACCGTTGAAAATGAATTTTTCCATGAGTTTATGAAGCGGCTGATCCGCAATAAAAAAACAGTATATCTGCTGGGAGAAAGCACTGCGGAGGTGGAACATCTCCAAGCCTTTTTGCGCGATGAGTATGAAAAGATAAGAATCGTGGGACAATATGCGATGGAAACGTGTACCGGAGATCTGGATGCGGTGGTCAATGCTGTCAATATGGAAACACCGGATGTTATATTTTCGGTACTGCCATCTCCATATCAGGAACATTTTCTGGAGGATAACCGGGGCAAACTGAGTGCACGGGTGTGGTATGGACTCGGTGAGCATTATGCGGCAGATGAGAAGAGACATTCTCCGGTACGCTGGATGAGACGGATTATTCGCAGAAGAAAACTGACGAATCGTTTGAATCAATATAATAACAATGAAAAATGAGGCATAAAGAAATGAATTTATTACTGAACCGCAGACCGCTGTGGGTAGATGTGATCCTGATGGTGGTCGGAACCGGACTGATGGGACTTGCAATCCAGTGTATTTATGATCCGGTGGGACTGGTCACCGGCGGATTTACCGGTGTTGCGATAATTGCAAAATATCTGACCAAAGGCGCGGTTCCGCTGTGGCTGACCAACCTGGTATTGAACGTACCGCTTTTTTTTCTTGCGGCGCTGATCAAAGGAAAAAAATTTGTTGCCCGCACTGCGGTGGCGACGGTGCTGCTTTCTGCGTGGTTATATGTGATTCCGCTTTGGGATCTTGCAGAGGGAGATTATGTGCTTTCTGCCATTTTTGGTGGAGTGATTTCCGGAGTCGGAATGGGAATGGTGCTTTTAGCGCATGCTACCACAGGCGGAACGGATATGCTTGCGGCGCTGATCCAGCATAAGCTGAGACATTATACGATCATGCAGATCATCTGCGTTATTGACGGGATCATCGTTGCGGTCGGTATTTATTCGTTCGGAGTCAAAGCTGCGCTGTATGCAATCGTTGCGATCTATGTGACATCCAAAGTATCGGACACGCTGACGGAAGGTATGAAGTATTCTAAAGCGGTGTTTATCGTATCGGATCATTATAAAGAGATCTCGGATGCGATCATGACACAGATGGATCGTGGGGTGACCGGGTTAAACGGTGTTGGTATGTATTCCGGAGACGAGAAGTGTATGCTCTATTGTGTGGTCTCTAAAAAAGAGATTGTAGTGTTAAAAGAGATTATTTTAAACATTGATAATAACGCATTTGTGATTGTGACAGATGCCCGTGAAGTGGTCGGAGAAGGATTTTTGGAATATTAGCATAAAAAAATCTGTTTTTCCTCTTTCTTTTTTCGACGATTTGCATTAAAATGTTGAAATAGAGAGATGGGTTTTACTTGAGAAAACCAGATTTTTTGTGAAAATTGTATAGGTTTCCAGAAGGAAAATACAATAGAGAAGGAGTGAGAGTATGATTTCAAATCAAATACTTCAGAGTACCATAGATGGATTGAAAGGAATCACAAGGATCGATTTGTGCGTCATTGACACGGAAGGGAAGGTAATGGCGACGACCTTTCAGGATTCCGAGGGATTTGTAGGTCCGGCAATCGCGTTTATGGAATCTCCGGCAGACAGCCAGGTTGTTTCCGGATGCCAGTTTTTTAAAGTGTTTGACGAGCATCAGCTCGAGTATGTTCTGATCGTAAACGGAGACAGTGATGATGTCTATATGATCGGAAAGATTGCAAGTTTCCAGATTCAGAATCTTCTGGTCGCATACAAGGAGCGCTTTGATAAGGATAATTTTATCAAGAATCTTCTGTTAGATAACCTCCTTCTGGTGGATATCTACAACCGCGCGAAAAAGCTGCATATCGAGACAGAAGTGCGCCGTGTGGTATTTATCGTAGAGACGAACCGGGAAAAGGACGGCAATGAACTGGAGAAAGTGCGTTCGTTGTTTGGCGGAAAATCGAAAGATTTTGTTACAGCGGTAGATGAAAAGAATATAATCGTGGTCAAGGAACTGGCGGAGAATGAGACTTATGAGGATTTAGAAAAGACAGCCGAGATCATTTTGAATGTATTTAAAGGAACAGAAACGGAGAAAGAGGTTTATGTCGCATACGGTACTGTGGTAAATGAGATCAAAGAGGTATCACGTTCCTATAAAGAAGCGCACATGGCGCTGGATGTCGGAAAGATCTTTTTTGAAGAGAAAAACATCATTGCTTACTCGACACTTGGCATCGGACGTCTGATCTATCAGCTTCCGATCCCTCTGTGCAAGATGTTTATCAAGGAAATTTTTGACAACAAATCACCGGATGATTTTGATGAAGAGACACTCACAACGATCAATAAATTTTTTGAGAACAATCTGAATGTTTCCGAGACTTCCAGACAGCTCTATATTCACCGGAATACGCTTGTGTACCGGTTGGATAAGCTGCAGAAGAGTACCGGACTGGATCTTCGGGTGTTCGAGGATGCGATCACGTTCAAGATCGCGCTTATGGTCGTGAAATATATGAAGTATATGGAGTCACTCGATTATTAGGACTAGGAGGAACATATGATCAGGCTTGAGCATGTCAGCAAAGCATATTCTGCGGGAATACCTGCGTTAAATGATATTAATCTTAACATAGAAGAAGGAGAGTTCGTGTTTGTCGTTGGAGAGAGTGGATCTGGAAAGTCAACACTGATCAAGCTTCTGTTAAAAGAACTGGAGCCGACCGAGGGAACGATCACGATCAACGGCAAAAATCTACATAGAATACGAAGAAAACAAGTGCCGCGCTACCGCAGAAATGTCGGCGTGGTATTTCAGGATTTCCGACTGCTCAAGGATCGGAATGTCTACGAAAATGTTGCCTTTGCGCAGCGTGTGATCGGGGCATCCAACCGTAAGATCAAAAGCAGTGTTCCGACGATGTTATCCATGGTGGGACTTGCGGCAAAATACAAATCACTGCCAAAACAGCTTTCCGGCGGGGAACAGCAGCGTGTCGCGATTGCCCGGGCACTGGTAAATGAACCGAAGATTCTTCTGGCGGATGAGCCGACCGGAAATCTGGATAATAATAATGCGTGGGAGATCATGCGTCTTTTGGAAGAAATCAACAAGCGCGGAACCACGGTTTTGGTCGTCACACACAATATGGATTTTGTAAAGAAGATGAACAAGCGTGTGATCAAAATCGATAAAGGCGTGCTTGTGTATGACAAATTACCGGGAGAGGAGTATCATGAGAATTAGTTCATTTTTTTATACAGTAAAGCAGGGATTTAAGAACATCTGGAACAACAGGCTCTTTTCTCTGGCATCCATTGCTACGATGGCGGCATGTATCTTTATGTTCGGTATTTTTTATTCTCTGGCGACGAATTTTCAGGCAATGGTAAAGAGTGCCGAGGAGGGAGTCGCGGTCACAGCGTTTTTTGATGAAGGAATCACAGCGGATCAGATCGAGACGATCGCAGATAAAATATCGAAACGTGCCGAGGTGGCAAGTTATAATTATGTGTCTGCCGAGGATGCGTGGGACGAGTTCAAAAAAGTGTACTTTAAAGGCGCGGAGGAACTTGCTGACGGATTTGCAGAGGATAATCCGCTTGCGAATTCCGCGCATTATGAGATTTATCTGAATGATGTTTCCATGCAGGATGCGCTTGTGACTTATCTGCAGTCTTTAGATGGGATCAGGAAAGTCAACCACTCTGAAGCTGCGGCAAATACGCTGTCAGATTTTAATTCACTGGTCAGCTATATATCGATTGGGATCATTATGATCCTGCTTGCGGTTTCTACATTCCTGATCAGTAATACGGTAACGATCGGTATTTCAGTCCGCAAGGAAGAGATTGGAATCATGAAACTGATCGGAGCCACGGATTTCTTTGTCCGGGCGCCGTTTGTGGTGGAAGGTGTTTTGATCGGACTGATTGGATCAGCACTTCCGCTTGCGCTGCTTTATGGGCTTTATAATAAAGTAGTGGTATATATTGCGGGAAAATTTTCGTTTTTAAGCAATATGATGAATTTTCTTCCGGTGAATGAGGTGTTTCGTACACTGGTTCCGGTCGCATTGATACTGGGTGTTGGAATCGGATTTTTAGGAAGCAGTATCACGATCCATAAACATTTAAGAGTTTAGTAAACGATGATGAAAAGATAAGATGGGTGCCCGTATGCCGTTTGACGGCATTGGACGCCCATATTCAGCAATGAGGACTTTATGAAAAACTGGTCGAAAACAAAGAAACAGGTTGTGATAGCGGGACTGACAGGGCTGCTTGCCGCCACATCAACGGGCGGTATTTATGCGGCAGAGAAGTCAGACAGCAAAACCAGCAGTTCGCTCACGAATGCGGAGCAGGAAAAACAGCAGTTGGAATCTGCATTGCAGGAGGCACAGGGGCTGATTTCGGAGCTTCAGGATTCTCAGGAGGATGCGGAGAATAAGATCGCGGAACTGGATCAGAAGATGTCGGATATTTCCGGGCAGATGACAAGTCTGGAACAGAAACTGGATGATAAGAGTGCAGAGATCTCTGATACCGAGACACTGCTTGCCCAGTCGGAGGAAAACGCATCGGCACAGTATGATAGTATGAAACTCCGCATACAGTATATGTATGAGAATGCGCAGAGCATGTCTTATATGGAGATCTTATGCACTTCCGGCAATGTATCAGATTTTTTAAATTCAGTCGATTATGTGTATGAATTGTCCGAGTATGACAGGACAATGTTAGAACAGTATCAGAACACCACACAGCTTGTGGCAGATACCAAAGAACAGTTGGAACAGGACTATGCAGATCTTGAAACAATGCAGGCAGAGTTACAGGATCAGAAGGATGCAGTGGCGGCACTGCGCGGGCAGAAAGAGACGGAGCTTGCGAGCATCGGATCACAGCTTGATACAGCAGAGGATGTGGCACAGAATTATCAAAATGAGATCGCTGCACAGGAAGAGGTCATAGAAGAGATCAAAACACAGCTTGCGCTTCAGGCACAGCGTGAGGCAGAACGCAGGGTAGCGGCGGAAGCCGAGGCAAAAAGGAAGGCAGAAGAAGCGGCGAACAGCGGAACTGAAAATTCCACGGAAAACGGAAACAGCGGGGATTCGGGAGGCTCCACTACGGACTATGTGGAACCGCCAAGTTATACAGGCGGCGCGTTCACCTGGCCATGTCCGAGCAGCAGACGTGTGACCAGTGATTATGGAAACCGCCTTTCTCCGACAGAGGGAGCATCTTCTTCCCATAAGGGAATCGATATTGGAGCTTCTTATGGAGCGGATATTGTGGCGGCAGCAGATGGCGAGGTCATTTATTCGGGATATTCCGCGGCGGCTGGAAATCATGTGATCATCAGCCACGGAAATGGGTTGTGTACGGTTTACATGCATGCATCTTCACTCAATGTTTCAGTGGGAGATGCGGTGAGTGCGGGACAGAGCATTGCAAAGGTGGGAAGTACCGGGATCTCAACCGGAAACCATCTGCATTTTGGTGTCAGTGTAAACGGAGCGTATGTCAGTCCGTGGAATTATTTATAAGCAGTGATGGTTTTATTTTTGGGGAAGAAAAGGAAAATCATTCAGATATGGAAGGAAAAAGGATATGGAAGAGAATAGGGAACAGGAAACAACGCAAAAACAGGAAAAGCGGAAAAAACATGGATTTGGCATGGGCGTTCTGACCGGTGTTCTTTGTACAGTGGTGGTTGTTCTGGCGGCAGTGGTGGCGTTGACTGCCCACGGAAATATCAGTGTAAAGGAAACTGCGGTGGCATCGAAAGACGTACAGACGGTGCTCGATGACGCAACATTATCGAAGTTAGATGCACTGATGGGGCAGATCAATCTGAATTATTATGAAGATATAGACGCGGCAGATCTGCAGGAAGGATTGTACTCCGGATTGTTAGAGGGACTGAATGATCCATATTCAGCTTATTATACCGTGGATGAGTACAAAGATCTGATGGAGCAGACGCAGGGGAATTTCTACGGGATCGGCGCGGGGCTTGCACAGGATAAAGACAGTATGCAGGTGACGATCACGAAAGTTTACGAAGACACACCGGCGGAGAAAGCAGGTCTTATGGTCGGCGATACAATCGTAAAAGTTGAGGATATTGATGCAACGAGTATGGAAGTATCTGATCTGGTTCAGCATATCCGCGGGGAAGAGGGAACGACGGTGCATCTGGAAATTTACCGCGTGGGTGAATCGGACTATCTCGAATATGATATTGAGCGTGCAAAAGTTAATTATGAGACTGTCACCGGTCAGATGTTAGATAATGGGATTGGCTATATTTATGTTTCGGAATTTGGCGAAGATACGGCAAACCAGTTTGAAAAGACGATTGCGGATCTGGAAAGCCAGGGCATGAAAGCGATGATCGTGGATTTAAGAAACAACGGCGGCGGTATGATTACTGCGGTGACACAAATGTTGGATGATATTCTGCCGGAGGGACTTCTTGTTTACACCGAGGATAAATATGGCAACCGTCAGGAATTTGAATCTTCCGGTGATACCTCACTGGATTATCCAATGGCGGTATTAGTCAACGGATACAGTGCGAGTGCTTCGGAGATTTTTGCGGGTGCGATCCGTGATTATGAATACGGCACACTGATCGGAACAACGACCTATGGAAAAGGTGTGGTACAAAAGATCATTCCGCTTTCGGAAGGTGACGCAGTGAAACTTACGATTGCGAAGTATTATACACCGAAGGGCGAAAATATTCAGGGAACCGGCATTGATCCAGATATTGAATTAGAGTATGAGTACACCGGAGATGTGGATGCGGATTTTGATATTTATTCCGATAATCAGGTCGCAAAAGCAATAGAAGTGCTGGAAGGTGAGATGAAATAGTGACACAGGAGATCAACGGTCAGATAAAAAAATGGCTTCTTTCGCATACCGAGGAGGAATATCGCAGGTTTTCTGCGAGCCTGCTCCCCGGTACGGACGGTGTGCTTGGCGTCCGGCTTCCCATTCTGCGGAAGTTAGCAAAAAAGCTGGCACGCGGAGAATGGCAGGAATATCTGGCGGGTGCGGCAGATGATTCGATGGAAGAGATCATGCTTCAGGGCATGACGCTTGGTTATGTAAAGGCTTCTTTTGCAGAAAAGAAGCCTTATTTAGATGTTTTTGTGGAAAAAATTGATAACTGGTCGGTATGCGACAGTACCTGCAGCGGCATGAAACCGCAGAGCGAGGAAGATGTGGATGCATTTTTCCAATATGCGGCAGCTCTTGCAAGAGATGAGCGTGAATTTGCAGCCCGTTTTGGCATAGTTATGATACTGGATCATTTTATAACAGAAACGTATATACATGAAGTGCTTAGGATTTTAAATGAAGTATCTCATGACGGATATTATGTCAAAATGGCAGTTGCGTGGGCAATTTCCGTCTGTTATGTAAAATTTGAAAAAGAGACGAGGGTGTTTCTCTATGAAAATAAACTGGATGACTTTACTTACAATAAGTCGCTTCAGAAGATAACAGAGTCTTACCGGGTGTCGAAAGAGGATAAGGCGCGTATCCGGCAAATGAAGCGTCCGGTAAAAAAATGAAAAAGTTTATAACATAATGACGTTTTTTTCGTCTATGTAGATCTATTCTTACGTGATCACGATTGTAAAGATTTGTGCTGTTCTTTTTATACAAAAAATTAGACAATTTTTCTCTTGCGGGAAAGATTGATTTCTGATATATTAATAATATGGATTGTTACTCTCACGAGGCATTACCGGATACTGTTTCAGTTATGGTAAATGTATGTGGGAGCTTTTTTTTGCTCTGAGGGAGATGTAATATGATCGTACAAAAAAAGATCAATAATAATGTTGCTATTTGTACAGATGGTAATCAGAGAGAACTGATTGCGTTTGGAAAAGGGATTGGTTTTCCTGAAACGCCGTATGAGTTGAAGGATTTGAGAAAAATTGAAAGAACTTTTTACGATGTTGATGAACAGTATATTTCTCTTTTGAATGATATTCCTTATGAGATCATTCAGTTTACAGCACAGATGATTCTGGAGGTGCAGGATAGATTATCTTATGATACAAATGCAAATCTATCTTTGACACTGGCAGATCACATAGCATTTGCAATAGAAAGAGCGCAAAAAGGGATTTATGTCAGGATGCCTTCAATCTATGAATTAGAAATTTCTTATCCGGTTGAAGTAGAAATAGCAAAGGAGTTTGTAACTGCGATTAAAAATATTTTTCATGTGAATCTTCCTAAAAATGAGATTCAGGGAATCGCAATGCATTTGATCAATGCTCGTGGAGATAGCTTTTCAAATGACAAAAAATCCTACTACGAGGAACACTATGAGGAAATCCTTCAGCAGACTACATACATGATTGAACAGAAGTTTGGTATTCGGGTGCAGAAGGATACATTTAACTATGCACGATTTGCGACGCATATTCAGTATCTTTTGAAACGTGTCTATGAGCAGGACTACATAGAAAGCAGCAATGCACAGCTTTATGTAAAGCTCTGTGAAGAGTTCAAAGAAATTTCAGATTGCGTAGATCAGATCAGTGAGTATTATAAGCGTACATGGTCACTGGAATTGTCGCAGGAAGAGAAACTTTATTTGATCATGCATGTTAATCGAGTATGCAGTAAAGAAGTACAATAAATAGAATCAATGGATTGTTACCCCTGAAAAGGAGGCATGACCTTTTATGGATGTACGGAATTAGTATGTCTATGAAAGGTTTTTTTGTATTCCAAAAGATAAATTAGAAAATATCCGCGGTGTTTGATAATTGATCTTTTTAGAATAAATAAAAATATGAAAAATTAGGAGGATTTTTATGGACTATTCTATGACAGCAAAAGAAATATTGGAAAAAGTTGGCGGCGAAGCTAACATTGTCAGTGCCAGTCATTGTATGACACGTTTGCGTCTGACGTTAAAGGATGAGAGTATTGTCCATGATGAAGAAGTGAAGGCAATCAAAGGGGTTGTTGGAGTGATGAAAAAGGCAGGACAGTACCAGATCATTATTGGCAATGATGTAGCAAATTGCTATAAGGAATTTGCAAAGCTTGGCAATTTCGATAAGCAGCAGGGAAATGTTCCAGCAGCCAAAAAAAACAGTAATATTATTTCTGTTATATTAGATGCAATTTCAGGGTCTATGTCACCGATCATTCCAGCAATCATTGGTGCAGGTATGATCCAGGTGTTGAACATTATACTTGGATGGTTTTTACCGGCAGATGGTCAGACTATGCAGTTGATGAGTGTCATTGGAAATACGGCATTTTACTTCTTGCCGGTTTTGGTTGCGTATTCGGCAGGAAAAAAATTTGGTGCCAATCCAGTTTTGGTAACTGCGGTTGTAGCAATATTAATTCATCCAAATTTCGTGGCATTGACGGGCGCAGAAGAAGGTATTCATTTTCTGGGTATCCCTGTAACGAGTTTCGATTATTCTTCCAGCATTATTCCAGCAATTTTAACAGCATGGGTAATGAGCTATATTGAGCGGCTGGTGGAAAAGATCACACCGGCAGTGACGAAGAATTTCTTAAAACCGATGCTGATCATTTTAATCTCTACACCGATCGCATTTTTATTTATTGGACCGGTTGGTTCTTTTATTGGAAATGGTCTGGCCGCTGTGCTTGTATTTGTTCAGTCACATGCAAGTATAGCAGCGTATATCATTATGGCCGCAGCAATGCCGTTTATTGTCATGACAGGGATGCATTGGGCATTTATTCCGGTAGTATTTGCTGCACTGGCAACACCTGCAGGGGAATCCTTGATGCTTCCGGCAATGCTGATTAGTAATCTTGCACAGGGAGCAGCATGTCTGGCGGTTGCCGTAAAATCTAAAAACAGCAGCTTGAAACAGGTGGCAGCATCATCAGGAGTTTCTGCATTGTTTGCAGGAGTTACAGAGCCGGGGCTTTATGGAGTGACAATGCCGCTGAAAAGACCGCTTGCGGCTGTTTGCATTTCCAGTGGTATCACAGGATTGATTGCAGGCATTATGGGTGTGGCAGCAAGCTCTTTTGCTTCACCATCCCTGTTGGCAATTCCTATTTTTGTACATGCGGAAAAGGCAAATAATTTTATGATGGCAGTCATTTGTGCTGCGATTGCAATCGTGTTGACCTTTGTTGTAACATGGGTAATGGGATTTGAAGATCCAGCAGACAATTAATCAGAAAAAATAAAGATCAGGAGGCAATATAGATGGATAAGAAATTTCCCAAAAACTTCCTTTGGGGTGGTGCGGTAGCTGCAAACCAATGTGAAGGAGCTTATAATGAAGATGGCAAAGGACTGAGTATTCAGGATGTATTGCCTCGTGGATTGAAAGGTCAGCCTACAGAACAACCGACTGTTGATAATATGAAGTTGGTAGGAATTGATTTTTATCATCGTTACAAGAAAGATATCAAATTGTTTGCTGAGATGGGATTTCAGGTATTTCGTACTTCCATTGCATGGAGCCGCATTTTCCCCAATGGAGATGAAGAGGAGCCGAACGAGAAAGGGCTTCAATTTTATGATGATCTTTTTGATGAGTGCTTAAAATACGGCATAGAGCCATTGGTGACCATTTCTCATTATGAGACACCGCTGCATCTTGCAAGAACCTATAATGGCTGGGCGGATCGGCGAATGATCGGATTTTATGAAAACTACGCAAAAACTTTGTTTGAGCGTTATGGAAGCAAGGTAAAGTATTGGTTAACCTTTAATGAAATCAATTCAGTTCTTCACTCACCGTTTATGAGCGGCGGTATCTGTACGCCAAAAGAAGAATTGAGTGAGCAGGAATTATATCAGGCAGTTCATCATGAACTGGTGGCCAGTGCACGTGTTGTGAAACTTGCACACGAAATGATTCCTGATGCAAAAGTGGGTTGTATGCTATTAAGTATGCCTGTTTATCCGCTTACGCCAGCACCAGATGATGTGATTACAGCCATGAAAGAAGAACACAAAAATGATTTTTTTGGAGATGTTCAGGTTCGAGGAAAATATCCGGGCTATATGTTGAGATATTTTAGAGAAAAAGGAATTGAAATCCGAATGAAGCCGGAAGATGAAATTGATTTATGTAATACGGTTGATTTTGTTTCATTTAGTTATTACATGAGTGTATGCGGAAGTGCAGATCCGAATCAAAAAGCTGGACCGGGAAATATTATCGGCGGAGTGCCAAATCCATATTTGGAAGCTTCTGAATGGGGATGGCAGATTGATCCGCAAGGACTGCGATATACGCTTAATCGATATTATGACCGTTATCAAAAACCATTATTTATCGTTGAAAATGGAATGGGAGCAGCGGACAGACTGGTTCCAGATGGAAAAGGCTCTTTCACGGTAGAGGATGATTACCGGATTGATTATTTACAGAAACATTTAATTCAGGTAAGAGAAGCCATTGAAGATGGCATTCCGGTCATGGGTTACACCGCATGGGGCTGTATCGACCTTGTCAGCGCAAGCTCAGCAGAATTGAAAAAACGTTATGGATTCATCTATGTGGATCGTAATGATGATGGAACGGGAACTTTAAAACGCTATAAAAAGAAGTCTTTTGAATGGTATAGGAATGTGATTCGGACAAATGGCGAAAGTTTGATGGGACATGAGTGGGAAAAATGTGAAATCAGTAAGTAGGAAAGGGAGGCATATTTTATGGCTTTACTAGAACGTTTATTTAAGAAAAATAGAGAAGAAGCTTTGCCATGTGAACCGGGGGTTGTTTATACGCCGATTACAGGAAAGGTAATCCCGTTAATAGAGATTGCAGATGGCGTATTCAGCGAGGAAATACTTGGAGCGGGCTGTGGGATTGAGCCAGAAGAAGAACTGGTATGTGCTCCTTTTTCCGGAACAATCATACAGGTTGCAGATACCGGACATGCGATTGGCATTAGGAGTAATGACGGAATGGAAATTCTCATTCATGTAGGAATGGATACGGTGGACATGAACGGAAAGGGATTTATAGTTTATGTAAAAACAGATGATGTGGTTGAACGAGGACAGAAGCTCATGCGATTTAGTCTCAATGATATAAAAAATGCGGGACATCCGGCAACCACAGCGGTGATTCTTTGCAACGGCGATGAAAAAAGAGAAGTTCAGGATGTGAAGCTTGGAAATGGCCAAATTGGAGACATGCTGATGAAAGTAAAGGAGAAATAGGTTATTGGGAGTGCAGTAAAATAACTGATACATTACACTTATTTTACTGCACTCTATTTTTATAGAAAAGTTCGAAATCTTTCCAATAAAATACTGGTGATGGTACGCGTATAAAAAGTGTTCGTTTTCACAGACTAACAAGGTGAGTGTACGATAATGTGAAAAGGAGAACAAAAAATGAAAGAACACACGATTTCCCTTCTGACCGAGTGCGAAGCCGGGCTTAAAATGGCGACTGGTTCCATGGAACAGACCCTGCCAATGCTGAGTGATCTGGGATTTAAGACAATGTTTCAAGACTACTATACAAAGCACGCAAAACTGCAGGAGGAATGCAGAAGACAGTTAAAGGAACAACAAGAGGATGACGATCAGTACGAAAAGAATCCGCCGCTTATCGCGAAGTTCATGTCGGACTTAAAAATCGCAAGGTGCGAGGATATGGGAGATGTGGCGGATTTTTATACGGATGGCTGCAATATGGGGATGAAGTCAGTGGCAAAAGGCTTAAACCAGTACATGCAGGCATCTGAGGAAAGCATAGCGCTTGCACGGAAGATCATCAAAATGGAACAGCATTTCATGGAAGATCTGCGCGCATACCTTTAAGTTTGTCTGCCGTTGACGAATCACCGCAATACCGATATAATGAAACAGTAAGAATCCCCCTGATCTGTCAGGGGAGGAAAAAAGGAAAGCTGGTGATTCTGTGGTAGAATTAGATTCGTATAAAGTAAAACTGAATTCTTACAAAAGTCCGCTGCAGGAAGTGAGGGATTCACTTTGACCTCGCTAACAAGGATCAAAGGATAGAAGAATTAGAAAAAGAAATGGAAGCTCAGGGCTTCTGGGATGACGTAGAGGGTTCCCAGAAAAAAATGAAGGAGTTAAAGAGCTTAAAGGATGACGTCGCAGTCTATGCCGGGCTCGAAGAAAAGTTTGAAGACATCGAAACATTGATCGAGATGGGCGAAGAGGAAAACGATCCGGAGCTTGTTCCGGAAGTGGAAGAAGCAATGACGGAGTTTGAAGAGGCATTTGAGAAGATCCGCATCAAAACGCTGCTTTCGGAGCGGTATGACAAAAATAATGCGATCGTGTCCTTACATGCCGGAGCCGGCGGTACGGAGTCCTGTGACTGGTGCCAGATGCTGTACCGCATGTATACAAGATGGGCGGCAGACAAGGGATTTTCCGTGGAAGTGCTTGATTCTCTGGACGGAGATGAAGCCGGGATCAAGTCCATTACATTTCAGGTGGATGGAGAGAATGCCTATGGCTATCTCAAATCCGAACACGGGGTACACCGTCTGGTGCGTATTTCTCCGTTTAACGCGGCAGGAAAGCGTCAGACTTCGTTTGTCTCCTGTGATGTGATGCCGGATATTGACGAGGATATTGATATTGAGGTCAAGGATGAGGATATCCGTATTGATACCTATCGTTCGAGCGGAGCCGGCGGACAGCATATCAACAAGACCTCATCGGCGATCCGCATCACGCATTTCCCGACCGGAATCGTGGTGACCTGCCAGAACGAGCGTTCCCAGCATATGAATAAGGATAAGGCAATGCAGATGTTAAAGGCAAAGCTGTATCTTTTAAAACAGCAGGAGAATGCAGATAAGGCGGCAGATATCCGCGGAGAAGTGACCGAGATCGGCTGGGGCAACCAGATCCGCTCCTATGTCATGCAGCCGTACACGATGGTCAAAGACCACCGTACCGGGGTTGAAACCGGAAATGTGGATGCGGTCATGGACGGAGCGGTGGATGTTTTTATCAATGGTTATCTGAAATGGCTCTCTCTTGGAAAGCCGGATGTAAAGGCAGAATAGGAAAGGGGTGACGCAGTGGAGCTTGCGGTCGCACTTATCATTTTGGCAGTTCTGATCGGACTGCTCTGTTACGCCAAAAAGAAGTTAAAAGAATTTTCCATTCAGATGTTCGGTACAAAGTCCATACAGGAAGGTCTGAGTAAGCAGGCGGATGAACTGGCACTTACGCCAAAATCCGTCTGCGGCATGACCAGACTGCTGGAGCCGCAGATACAGAAGGACTTTCCCGAATTTAACTGGAGAGAGTTCTGCGTCCGGGCGCAGAATATGCTGTTGTCGGCGTTTGCAGCAGTGCAGGAGCAGGATGCCGGGCTTTTAAAAGAAGCATCCGACACGGTAAGAGCACAGGTGGAAAATCAGATCGCGTCAGACAAAGAAAACGGGATTTCGGAAATTTATGAGCGGGCGAAGATCCATCAGACCGAGATCGCACGCTATGAAAAAAAAGACGGAATGTGTATCATCACCCTTCAGAGTGCAGTGGAATATCTGCATTACCTGGAAAAAGAAGGAAGAGTCATAAAAGGGGATGAAAAACGTCTTACACAGACCAGATACAATACAGAACTTATGTATGTGCAGGATGCCAAAAAATTGACAGGTGCGGCGCAGGGAGTGACCTGTCCGAACTGCGGGGCACCTGTTACGTCACTGGGTGCGAAGCACTGCGAATACTGCGGGCTTGCGCTGACGCCGGTGAATCTGCACGTATGGAGTCTGGAACGTTTTTATGAAATATAAGATGCAGGAGTATACATAGGAGGATGAAAAATGGGCTTGATCAAAGCGGTAACAACAGCAATCGGAAAATCTTTTGCAGACCAGTGGTTAGAGGTATTTGAACCGAATGATATGGGGGATCAGACTGTATTTACAAGCGGTGTGAGGATTCGTAAAGGCAGTAACGTAAAAGGAACCGACAACACCGTGTCTAACGGTTCAGTGATCCATGTCTACGAGAACCAGTTCATGATGCTCGTTGACGGCGGAAAGATCGTAGATTATACGGCAGAACCGGGATATTTTAAAGTGGATAACTCTTCCCTGCCTTCCCTGTTCAACGGACAGCTTGGAGACAGTTTAAAAGAGACATTCCAGCGTGTAAAATATGGCGGTGCGACACCAACGGAGCAGAAAGTATTTTACATCAATCTGCAGGAGATCAAGGGAATTAAATTTGGAACCAGAAATCCGCTCAACTACTTCGATAACTTTTACAATGCGGAACTGTTTTTGCGTGCGCATGGTACATATTCCATTAAGATCGTGGAGCCGTTACGCTTTTATGCAGAAGCAGTGCCAAGAAACAAAGACCGTGTAGAGATCACGGAGATCAATGAGCAGTATATTTCTGAATTTTTAGAAGCACTTCAGTCATCGATCAACCAGATGTCTGCGGACGGTATCCGTATTTCTCATGTGGCATCCAAAGGCATGGAACTTGGAAGCTACATGGAAAAGATTCTTGATGAGAAGTGGAATACCATGCGTGGTATGGAGATTCAGTCTGTCGGGATCGCAAGCATTTCTTATGATGAGGAATCCCAGAAGCTGATCAATATGCGAAACCAGGGCGCAATGCTGAGCGATCCGGGTGTCCGTGAGGGGTACGTGCAGGGAGCGCTTGCGAGAGGCATGGAAGCTGCCGGTTCCAATGCGAACGGGGCAATGGCAGGTTTTATGGGAGTCGGTATGGGTATGAATGCGGCCGGAAATATGATGGGAGCTGCATCAGCGGCAAATATGCAGCAGATGCAGATGAATCAGGCGGCGCAGAGTCAGACGGCAGGCGCGGCAGGAAATACAGCAGCAGCCGGAACAGCAAATGCGGTTGGCTGGACTTGCGAATGCGGCCAGGTAAACACCGGGAAATTCTGTTCGGAATGCGGAAAACCAAAGCCGGAGAAAACGGAATGGACTTGCGGATGCGGTCATGTGAACACCGGAAAATTCTGTTCGGAATGCGGAAAACCAAAGCCGGCGGCAGAATGGACGTGTGAATGCGGTCATGTGAACACCGGAAAATTTTGTTCCGAATGTGGAAAGACGCGTTCGTAGTCTGAAAAATAAATAAGATATACTGGGAAAGCGGTGGAAAACAATAGGTTTGCCACCGCTTTTTTGTGTAACTGCATTTTTAGAAAAGTGTTGCGTGAAAGTTGGCTTTGTGTTATCATCTTTCAAGTAAGCACAAATGTATTTGTGCCGCGTACAGATGGAGGAAACCAATGGCAGAAAAAACGACTTACTATGTTTTAAAAGAAAAAGCAGTGCCGGAAGTCCTGTTAAAAGTCGTGGAAGCAAAACGGCTCATTGAGTCGGGACGTGCTGCGTCTGTGCAGGAAGCGACGGATATGGTGGAGATCAGCAGGAGTTCTTTCTATAAATATAAGGACGATATTTTTCCGTTTCATGATAACGTCCGTGGAAAGACGGTCACGATGGTGGTTCAGTTGGATGATGAACCGGGACTGCTGTCTCTTGTATTAAAGAAGATCGCGGAATATCACGCGAATATTCTTACGATCCATCAAAGTATACCGGTCAATGGGATTGCATCTCTTACGCTGAGTGTGGATGTACTGCCGGAGACGGGAGATGTTGCAGTTATGGTGGATGAGATCGAGAGTGTGGAAGGCATCCATTATTTAAAAATTCTTGCCAGAGAATAGAAATTACATTTTAAGGAGTAAATATTATGATAAAAATTGCAGTAATGGGTTATGGAACTATCGGTTCAGGTGTTGTTGAGGTACTCGAAACAAATCGTGACAGTATCGCAAAACGTGTCGGTGAAGAAGTGGAAGTAAAGTATGTACTTGATCTGAGAGATTTTCCGGGAGATCCGATCGAAAAGAAGATCGTACATGATTACAAAGACATTGCATCAGATGACGAAGTAAAGATCGTGGTTGAGACTATGGGAGGCGTGGAACCTGCATTTACATTCGTAAAGGCAATGCTTGAAGCAGGAAAGAGCGTTACAACTTCAAACAAGGCACTGGTTGCAGCAAAAGGAGCAGAACTGCTCGCAGTGGCAAAGGAAAAGAATGTGAATTTCATGTTTGAGGCAAGTGTCGGAGGTGGTATTCCGATCATCCGTTCCATTAATGCGTGTCTGACCGCAGATAAGATCGAAGAGATTACAGGTATCTTAAACGGAACAACAAACTATATGCTGACCAAAATGGGAGAGGAAGGATCTGAATTTGCGGATGTATTAAAGGATGCGCAGGCAAAAGGCTATGCGGAAAAAGATCCGACCGCAGATGTAGAAGGCTTTGATGCGTGCAGAAAGATTGCAATCTTAACTTCTTTAGTAGCCGGAAAGCAGGTTGATTTTGAAAATATCCATACAGAAGGTATTACAAAGATCTCCGCAGTAGATTTTAAATATGCAAAAGCAATGGGAAAATCCATTAAACTGCTCGCAACCAGCAGACAGGCCGGAAATACTTACAGTGCGCTCGTTGCACCGCATCTGCTTGGAGCAGAGCATCCGCTTTACAGCGTCAATGATGTGTTCAATGCAGTGTTTGTACATGGAAATGTACTAGGTGATGCAATGTTTTACGGCAGTGGAGCAGGAAAACTTCCGACAGCAAGTGCAGTTGTCGCAGACGTAGTCGATATGGCAAAACATCTGGGCAAGAACATTCCGGTGGAATGGAGCAGAGAAGAGCTGTCACTGGCAGATTATAAAGAAAACGAAAAGCAGTTCTTTGTCCGTGTAAATGCGGATGAGGCAGCAGTAAAGGCAGTATTCGGTGATGTGGAAGTGATCCATGCAGAAGGTGTTGCCGGAGAGCTTGGATTTGTTACAGGAGCCATGACAGAAGCAGATTATGAAGATAAAGCAGCGAAGCTCGGCAGTGTTGTGCAGATGATTCGTCTTGCGTAACGAAAACGAAAAAAGGATCGAGGCAGAGGACATATGAAGTATATCGTAGTGTTAGGGGACGGAATGGCAGACCGTCCGATTGAA
Organism: uncultured Roseburia sp.; assembly: GCA_964388945.1. Classification (GTDB taxonomy): domain Bacteria; phylum Bacillota; class Clostridia; order Lachnospirales; family Lachnospiraceae; genus Roseburia_D. The sequence continues at coordinate 16,353 of CAYMCM010000020.1, read as the reverse complement.
AGTTTGGGAAATAAGACACCTTTGGAATACGCAGAAACACCGACCATGGACAGTCTGGCGTCCATGGGTGAGATCGGTATGGTACATACCGTGCCGGATGGAATGAAGCCGGGCAGTGATACGGCAAATCTTTCCGTACTGGGCTACAATCCGAGAAAATACTATTCCGGACGTTCACCGCTCGAAGCATTGAGCATCGGGGTGCCGATGAAAGACACGGATATTGCGCTGCGCTGCAACATTGTGACGCTTTCCGAGGAAGAAGAAAAATACGAGGACCGCACGATCATCGATCACAGTGCGAGTGAGATCGGTACTGAGGAAGCGGCGGTCTTACTCGAAGCGGTGCGAAAAGAACTGGAAACAGATATTTATAAATTTTACGTCGGAACCAGTTACAGACATCTTTTAATCTGGGATAAAGGTGAGGTTGTTGATCTGGTACAGCCGCATGATGTTTTAGGTCAGAAGATCGGTGATAAGCTGCCGGAAAACGAAGACCTGCGCAATATGATGAAAAAGAGTTATGATATCTTAGTCAATCATCCGATCAATATAGAACGGAAAAAACGCGGCTTAAATCCTGCCAATTCCTGCTGGTTCTGGGGTGCCGGAACGAAACCGTCCTTATCTTCGTTTTCGGACAAGACACATCTGAAAGGTGCAATGATCTCTGCGGTCGATCTCTTGAAAGGTATCGCAGTGGGAGCATCTATGAAGGTCATCAATGTTGAGGGGGCAAACGGCGGACTCAATACCAACTATGCTGGAAAAGCCAAAGCGGCTGTGGATGTACTGACCAAAGACGGATATGATTTTGTTTATGTGCATCTGGAAGGACCGGATGAGATGGGACATCAGGGCAGTGTCGAGAAAAAAGTAAAGGCGATCGAAAATCTGGACGAGAAGATCATAAGTCCGATCGTTGCAGGGCTTGAAGCGGCGGGAGAAGACTTCCGTATGGTCATCCTTCCGGATCATCCGACACCGATCTCCTTGCGGACGCATACCGGGGACAGTGTGCCGTATCTTTTATACGACAGCACAGACAGGCAGCAGCATGACTGGAAATACAACGAAGCAGAGGCGGCAAAAACCGAGAACTATATCGCAGAGGGACATACTCTGGTCGATTATCTGCTTTCAAAATAATAAAATGAACAAACAGGGCAAAAGCGTAAGATCCGATGGATGAAATATCTGTCGGATCTTTTTTTCCTACAATGCGGATGCAGAACATGAGGATACGGATTTCTTAGAAAAGCATGGATTGAAACTCGCGGATACTCGTGAGAAGGTAGTCGGTCAGTTTTTCCGGTGTTTGCACGGCTCCTTCTCTGACCCACCAGACCAGAACATTCCACAGACCACCTGCCGTAAAGAAAAAAGAGTAGCGGCCAAGTGCGGCAACATCTGGGAGTGTGTCGGGTAGATCTTTTTGAACCACTTTCCCGACCGAACTGTAAAAAAGCAGATCCATCTGTTCTTCCAGAAACGGGAGCATCCGGTTACGGTCGAGAAGCTTTAGAAAGTCCAGATGTCTTTGCCAGAATTCATAATAGGAAAGGATTCCGCTGTGAAAGGACAGAGAGCCTTTTTGCTTGAGAAGATCAGCCATTTCGCCGAGGATATCTGAGCAGTGCAGGATCAGAATGTCTTCTTTGCTCTTAAAATACCGGTAGTAGGTGCGGCGGTCGTATTCCGCCCGTGCGGCAAGTTCATAAACTGTGATATCAGCAAAGGGTTTTTCCTCCATCAGAGCGAGTAATGCCTGGATAAAATGTTCTTTGGCACGATTGATTGTTTTTGCGTTTTTCATAAGAAGCCTCCTTGTCACAAAACCAAAAAAATGTAGCACTTTGGTCTCTGATATTGACTTTTTCCATCTGTTATCCTATCATAAAACAAGATTTGTCACAAGTGTGACATTTTTTAAAAATCATGAGTTAGTCAAGGCTAATAAAAAGGAGGATGAAAATATGGAACGGACAGAGCAGGTAAAAACCTCTTATTTGTTTGAGTTGGCGGGAAAGCGGCCGATCATGCTTTATGTGGCGGTCGTATGCGCTGTGCTTTCGGGACTTGCGGCGTTTGTGCCGTATGTTATGGTTTACCGGATCATTCTGTTTTTATTTGCAGAGCATGGAACGATGCGTCTGGCGTTTAGTTATGGTGGAATTGCGACAGTGTCTATTCTGTTTCGGTTTTTCTTTCAGGCGGCAGCGACAGCATTGACACATCTGGGAGCTTACGAACTGCTTTATCAGGTGAGAAAAAAGCTGTGCGGGCATATCGGGGAGATTGAACTTGGATTTTTTAACCACAACAGTGTGGGAGAGATTAAAAAAGTGCTGATGGAGGATGTGGAACGGCTGGAAAAATTTTACGCGCACCAGATTCCGGATATTACAGTAGCGATTGCGGTGCCATCCTTTATTTTGATCGAGCTGTTCCGGCTGAATGTGGTTATGGCTCTGATGCTTCTCATACCGATCGTATTCACCTTTGTGATACAGGCACTTGAGTTTAAGCTGGCGCGCCCGGCAATGGAGGAATATCCGAAGATTTTAGGAAAGTGGAATTCGGTGGTTATGCAGTACATACGGGGAATGCAGGTGATGAAAGCCTACCAGTTGTCTGCGGATTCTTATGAAGATTACAAAGAGGCGGTGACAGACTATAATGTGCTCTGGAAACGCGTGGCAAAACAGCTATCGCCACTCAGTGCGGTATCAAAGGTTGTGATTGAATCAGGGATCCTGTTCACGCTTCCGGTTGGTGGTATGCTTTATCTCAGCGGAAAACTAGAATTGGAGAGCTATCTGTTTTTTCTTATCATGAGTATTGTTTTTCTGGCATCGTTTCAGAACCTGCTCAATTTTGCGCAGATCTTCAGCCAGATCTCATCCGGGCTTGCGCAGATCAGAAAGGTTATGGATATTCCGGCAATGCCTGAGGGAGAGTGTGAACCGGAAGTAAGTCGGGAACATGAAATCGTATTTGAACATGTGAATTTCGGGTATGAAAAAAAAGAGGTACTGCATGATCTGGATCTGACAATAAAGGCAGGGACATTAACTGCGTTTGTAGGTCCGTCCGGAGCAGGAAAGACGACGGCGGCACAGTTGATTCCACGTTTTTTTGATGTGACGGATGGAAGGATTCTGATCGATGGAACAGATATCCGGGAGATGCCGATGGAAAAGTTGATGGATCTTGTGGCGTTTGTATTTCAGGATACATTTCTTTTCAATGACACGATCTATGAAAACATCGCAATCGGGAAAAAAGATGTGACGCGGGAGGAAGTAAAAAAGGCAGCACAGGCAGCACAGATCGATGCATTGATCGAAAGCTTGCCGGATGGATATGAGACAAGGATCGGAGAAGCCGGTATTAAGCTTTCGGGGGGAGAGAAACAGCGTATCTGCATTGCGCGGGCAATTTTAAAGGACGCGCCGATCCTGATCTTTGATGAGGCCACCAGTTATACGGACGGGGAGAATGAACATAAGATCCAGCTGGCGTTAAACGAGCTGATCCGGGGAAAAACAACCGTTATGATCGCGCATCGTCTGCACACGATCGTAAACGCGGATCAGATCTGTGTGCTGACGGATGGAAAAATTGCAGAGCGTGGGAAGCATAAAGAATTACTGGAAAAGAATGGAGTCTATGCAGGAATGTGGAGAACCTATACCGGAGAGGAGGCAGCGATATGAAACAAATGCTGTATGATATAAAAAAGCTTGCGAGGGAAGACATGCGCCGGCTGTTCCTGCCGATTGGGCTGTCGCTTTTTGACGCGTGTTTAAATTCTGGAATGTATGGCGTTATGTTCTTTTTACTTCTGGCACTGGCAGAGGAAAATTTTGATAAAAATAAATTGATTTGTGATACGGCGGTATTGCTGGTTTTGTTTTTCTTACGGTGCGCGGTACAGGCGGTCAGTTTTACCGAGGCGCAGTGCATAGGACCGGATGTGACGAAAAAACTGCGCTTAACGATCGGAAATCATCTTCGGAAACTGAACATGGGATATTTCGGGAAAAACAGTATCGGAACGTTAAGCGGAGTACTGCTTTCAGATATCAATGAGTTTGAGGCGATTTTGACCCACTGTCTCTGTGACACGGTTAAAGTATCTGCATTTACCATGTTGTCAGTTGCGTTTGCGTTTTTCCTGCACTGGAAATTCGGACTGGCACTGCTTTTTCTGGTATTACTGGCGCTTCCGCTCCTGTTTGTTTCCGGAAAGGTTTCTGCCAAGCAGTCTGTTACGCTAAGGACGGCAAATCAGAAAGTGACATCGCGTATTGTCGAGTATGTGGAGGGAATCCGCACCTTTCGTCTGTATCATCTGGCGGGAAGAGGATTTGAGCGCTTGGATCGGGCACTGGTGCGGCAGAAAAAGGCGTCTGAGCAGGCAGAGCTTTCTATCCTTCCTGTGACATTGGCGTTCTCGGTGGTTACATCTATGTTGATCCCGCTGGCATTGCTTCTTGGAACCTGGCTGCTTGCAATAGGTCAGGTGGATAAGAGCGTGTTTTTACTGATCCTTTTGCTCTCGGTATCGGTATCAAGTATGCTTGGAACCGCATCTTCTCTGTATCCGCAGATCCGTTCAATCCAGAAAGCAATGGATCATATAAAGGCAGTGCTCTTAGAGCATCCGCTTCCTTATGAAAAAGATCAGGCGGTATTTGAAAACTATGACATTGCATTTTCCCATGTGGATTTTTCTTATGAAGATACTATTCCGGTATTAAAAGACATTTCTTTTCTTGCAAAGCAAGGGACGGTAACTGCTCTGACCGATCCATCCGGTTCTGGAAAGACAACGGTCGCGAGCCTGCTTGCGAGATTCTGGGATGTAAAGAGCGGAAAGATCACGGTGGGAGGGTGCGACATTAGAAAAATTGCGCCAGATGAACTGCTAAGGCATATGTCGATCGTATTTCAGGATGTCTATCTTTTGTCCGACACGGTTTTAAATAATATCCGCATCGGAAGACCAGATGCGACCAGGGAGGAGATTATCTGCGCAGCAAAACAGGCGTGCTGCCATGAGTTTATAGAAAAGATGGAGCATGGTTATGATACCGTAATCAGCGAGGGCGGGGCTTCCCTTTCCGGCGGCGAAAAGCAGAGGATATCGATCGCCCGGGCACTTTTAAAAGATGCGCCGATCGTACTCTTAGATGAGACAACATCAAATCTGGATGCGGATCATGAAAAAGAGATTGAACGTGCGCTTGCGCGTCTGACTAAAAATAAGACAGTGCTTGTAATTGCCCATCGTCTTGGGACGATAAAAAATGCGGATCAGATTTTAGTCCTCAAAGCGGGCAGGATCGAAGAATCAGGAAGTCACGAAAAGCTGGTTACACAGAATGGCTGGTATCGTGCAATGTATGAAGAACAGTGTCAGGCAGGAAACTGGAGAGTAGTGGGAGGAAATGACTGACAGAACATGGAATTGCCCAAAAAAAATTACAAATCCGCGAAAAAGTATTGTATAATGTGACCAACGAAATGTATGGAGGGGGTAACCATGGCAAAGTATGTAATGGCGTTGGATGCAGGAACGACGAGCAACCGCTGTATTCTGTTCAATGAAAATGGTGAGGTATGCAGTATTGCGCAAAAGGAGTTCCGCCAGTTCTTTCCGAATCCGGGCTGGGTGGAGCATGACGCCAATGAGATCTGGTCAACACAGCTTGGAGTTGCAGTTGAGGCAATGTTAAAGATCGGGGCAAGAGCGTGTGATATTGCAGTGATCGGGATCACAAACCAGCGTGAAACTGCGATTGTCTGGAACAAAGAGACCGGGGAACCAATCTATAATGCGATCGTCTGGCAGTGCCGCAGGACGGCAGATATAGCAGATGCGTTAAAGAAAAAGGGATTGCAGGAGGAATACCGGCGAAAGACCGGACTGATCATAGATGCGTATTTTTCGGCGACCAAGATCAAATGGATTCTTGATCATGTAGAGGGAGCCAGATCGCTTGCGGCAGAGGGAAAGCTTTTGTTCGGGACGGTAGAGACCTGGTTGATCTGGAAACTGACCGGAGGAAAGGTTCATGTGACGGATTACTCGAATGCCTCACGCACCATGCTCTTTAATATCAATACGCTGACCTGGGATGAGGATATTCTGCGGGAGCTCGATATTCCGGCAGGTATGCTTCCTACACCGGTACCGTCGAGTCAGATTTACGGTTATACGGATCCGGCGTTTCTTGGCGGTGCTATTCCGATCGGAGGTGCGGCGGGCGATCAGCAGGCGGCACTGTTTGGTCAGACTTGTTTTGCAAGGGGTGAGGCGAAAAATACTTACGGAACCGGCTGTTTTCTTTTGATGAATACGGGGGAAAAACCAGTGTATTCCGGAAATGGACTGGTCACAACGATTGCGTGGGGGTTAGAAGGCAAAGTTACTTATGCGCTGGAAGGCTCGATTTTTGTGGCAGGCGCGGTCATTCAGTGGCTGCGGGATAGTATGAAGCTGATCGATTCATCGGAAGATTCCGAGTATATGGCATCAAAGGTCGATGGAACGGAAGGCTGTTATGTGGTTCCGGCATTTACCGGACTAGGCGCGCCGCACTGGGATCCGTATGCGCGCGGAACGATCGTCGGGATTACGCGCGGAACGAACAAAAATCATATCATCCGTGCCGCACTTGAATCCATTGCGTATCAGGTTTGCGATGTGATTTCGGTCATGGAAGCGGATGCGGAGATAAAAATGCAGTCTCTTCGTGTGGATGGCGGAGCCAGTGCCAACAATTTCCTGATGCAGTTTCAGGCAGATATGATCCATGCACCGGTGGAGCGTCCGGAGTGCATTGAAACTACGGCGAGAGGAGCGGCGTATCTTGCAGGGCTTGCGGTAGGTTACTGGAAGGATAAGGAGGATCTGCGCAGAAATCAGAGGATCGCGCGTGTCTTTGAACCGTCCATGCAGGAGGAAGAGCGGAAAAAGAAAATGAAAGGTTGGAACAAAGCGGTCAGATATGCCTTTGGCTGGGCAAAAGAAGATGATGATAAATGATTGAATTATCTAAAAAAGGATGCAGGACACGAATTATGTCTTGCATCCTTTTTTCTGTTCAAGTGTTTCATTTTCTCCGGTCAGTTCAAAATAAAAGCTGATGCAGGTTTGTTCAAAATACGGTTCGATCCATAGAAAGCCGATGAGACAAGAGCAGATACCGAGGATCAGCCATCCGAGAAAACTGAGATGCAGCAGGAAGAGCTGCATTTTTTTTCCTTTCATCAGCCGTTTGCTTTCATGGAAGGCATCTTTTATCTTCATTTGCGGATAATCAATCAGAAGATAAAATATCATGGCATAATTATACAGTATCGGGAGTGAGAGCAGGATAAACAAAATCCATACCGGAATCAGGATCCATGCAGGGATGGATATCTGGATGGCAGTAGTGCAGGCGGGCAGAAGAACTGCCGCTGTCAAAAGGATCGCCGGGAGAAGGATGAGCAGGGTGAGCCCGATCAGCAGGAGGTAAGAGAGCAGAAAACGGTCGGGCTGTTTTTTGAAAAAGCAAAAGATATCCCGCAAACCGTAAGAAAGCCCTCTGCGCATTTTCAGATGCATATAACACAGACCGCAGGAAAAAAGGATCGAGAGCAGTCCGATGAAAAAACTCGCAGCATAAAGCAGGACAGACTGCGAGGCAGTGTTGTTCAAAGAAACATCAAATGGAAGAAGCAGCAGGTTTGAGATAACGCTTGTGAGAACGATACCTGCCATTGGTGTGCTGTAATGTCCGGTCAGGGTTTCTCTTGCCAGACGTTTTAATTCAGTAAAATTGCGTTTCATGAAAGACTCCTTTTTTGGTAGTAAACTGCATTCATTATAGCATAAAACAGATGAAACACAAGAGAAAGGATTTTGACAGAAGTGCTTACCTGCTGTTATACTGAAAAAATATCAGGATATAAAAATGTACCAAAAAAGAAGGAGCAGGGAACATGGATCGAACCAGACAGGAGGAAAAAGAAATAGAAACGGTGGATCGGGTGTTCTTTATCACAGGCATACTCGGTGTTTTGGTGGTCGCCATTTGTCTGATCGTGTGGAAAGTGACCGGGCACTCTTTGATACCTCCGGTTCCGCCCTGTATGATACATGCGGTGACCGGTCTGTACTGTCCTGGGTGTGGCGGGACCAGAGCAGTATATGCGCTGATACAGGGAAAATTTTTCACATCGTTTTATTATCATCCAATCGTGCCGTATACAGCAGCAGTGGGAGGATGGTTTTTGATCAGTCAGTCTATTGGGTACTTAAGCCGCGGGCGATTTAGGGCAGTGATGCATTTTAAGCCGCGTTATCTTTGGATCGCGCTGGCGCTGGTGGTGGTCAACTGTTTTCTCAAGAATTTCATATTGCTGTGCTTTCATATACGGCTGATGTAGGAGACTACTTCCTTGCTTTATCACATGGAAAAGGCGTCATCAATTTCTTTTATCTCATTGATGACGCCTTTTAGACTGCGTTGTCCATTGAACCTTTCCTCTCTTTGCTTTTTTGGGTTGTCCCTTTCTCTTACGATATCTTCTAAGAATCTTTTGTATTTCTATGAATTTTGAAACTCACATCCTTACCGGATCTTTTGTTCATTCTTTTGTTTTTTTCGCTCATAGTGTCGTTTCTTTTGAAAATAAAAGGATGGGACAATCATCATTTGTTTCTTCTCTTTTTAAGATGTATCCATATGTGTTCCCGGTGGTCTCTCCTCCTTTTTTAGAAGTGTGAACTTCTTTTGTTTTTGTAATTACATTATAACGCAAAAAAGAAGAATGTCAACACGTAATTAGAAAACTGACACAAAACTGTCAAAATGTCAGAAAATGATAACGAGAAATTGTGCATTTTGCGGACAGATGAAAAAGATTACCAATAATAATCTTGACATAAAAAGTACCGGTATGGTATTTTCTCAAAGGTTAGTTTAGACTAACGAAAGCAAAAGAGGAGGAAAGAGATGAAGAAAAAAATATTATCCGTGCTATTATGCGGAGCCATGTTTACAGGAATGACCGCATGCGGAGCAAATGCATCACAGGATGGAGAGAAGGAAACGGTGGCGGAAACGGAAACTTCCGCAGAAGTAAATACGGAGAAAGGAAACAGTAAGAGCAAAGAGGGAGAGACCGTAGGTATCGTGGATCAGAATGATATGACAGCCACAGTCAAAAAAAATCCGGACAGAGTGGTCATGACGGCACTGCCTTTGCCGAGTATCTATGCACTGACCGGAGAACCGCTCGAAAATCTGGTCGGAGTTCATCCGGGTTCTACCAGTGCGATTGAAAATTCGGTGATGGCATCCATGTATCCGGAATTGAATGGGATACCGGACGATTTTATTGAGGGAACAGACATCAATGTGGAAGAATTGCTGAAGCTCGATCCGGATGTGGTAATGTACTGGGCAGAGTATCTGGAACAGTATGAAGTGATGGACAGTGCGGGAATTCCTGCAGTTGGTGTGAAGACACAAGGGAACGGAGATGTGCTCACAACACTGGAGAGCTGGCTTGAAATCATGGGCGAGATGTATGATGACACAGGAAATGTGGATAAGGTAATTGATTACGGACGTCAGGTGGAATCAGAAATCAAAGAAGTGACCGATGCCATACCAGATACCGAAAAGCCGAAGGTACTTTATCTGTATAATCATAGTTCGGAAGATATCAGTGTGAGCGGTGCAGATTTTTATGGGGATTACTGGATCAAAGCAGGCGGCGGTATCAATGTGGCAGGTGAGCTTTCCGGTCCATCTTCTGTAAATATGGAGCAGATCTATGCGTGGGATCCGGATATCATTATCCTCACGACTTTTACAGAGACGATGCCGGAGGATCTTTATAACAATACGATCGATGGACAGGACTGGAGCCAGGTGAGTGCTGTATTAAATGGAAAAGTCTATAAAGAGCCTCTTGGGGTTTATCGTTGGTTCCCACCATCCGGAGATGCGCCGCTGATGCTTAAATGGATGGCACAGACATTGAATCCGGATTATTTCTCTTATGATATGAATGAGGAGATACGTGCTTATTATAATGAGTTTTATCAGTATGATCTGACCGATGACCAGATAGAGGGAATCCTCACTGCGAATCCGGAAGCTGCAAAAGGAGCATCCTTTGGAGGCGCTGCGGCGAATAAGTAATGGGACAGGAGAAGAAAAACGGAATTTTTGCGCTGTTGTTTGTGCTTTTGGCAGCGACTGTTCTGGCGGCAATGTGTATCGGAAGATACACACTGCCGGTCGGAAAAGTGATAGAGATATTATTTCATCCGGGAAATATCACAGGTACGGAGGAGATCGTTGTGTGGAATGTGCGTTTTCCGCGTACAGTCATGGCGATGATAGTAGGAGCAGGTCTTTCCTGCGTGGGTGTAAGCTTACAGGCAATGTTTGCAAATCCGCTTGTTAGTTCGCATATCCTTGGGGTTTCTTACAGTGCAGGTTTTGGAGCGGCACTTGGGATATTGCTTTGCAGTAATTATCTGCTGATCGAAGCTTCTGCACTCATATTCGGATTTGCGGGGATGGCGCTTACTTATTTCCTGAGCCGGAAAAATGGGCGTTCCAACACACTGATGTTAGTGCTTTCCGGTGTGATCGTAGGATCGGTATTTGAAGCACTTACTTCCTTTATTAAATATATTGCCGATCCGGAAGAAAAACTGCCGGCGATCACTTATTGGCTGATGGGAAGCCTTGCCGGGGCATCGAAAAGCGATCTGTGCAAAGCAGTGCCGATGATCGGAGCGGCTGTGTTTGCACTCTGGCTTTTGCGTTGGCGTTTAAATGTGCTGTCATTACCGGAGGATGAGGCGGTATCACTTGGAATTAATGTAAAGGCAACCAGATTATTTGTGATCATAGCAACGACAGTGATCGTTGCGGCATCAGTTTCGTTCTGCGGAGTCATTTCGTTTGTGGGACTTGCAGTTCCGCATTTTGCACGCATGATCGTTGGAAATGACCACCGGGTGCTGTTACCGGCAAGCGTTCTGATGGGTGGGATCTTTTTGATCATTATAGATACGCTGGCTAGAAGCATTACCGCGGCGGAGATTCCGCTGTCTATTCTGACCGCACTGATCGGAGCACCGGTATTTGCACTGCTTTTGCACAGGACAGGAGGCGGCTGGAATGATTAAAGTGGAGAATCTGACGTTTTCTTATGATGGAAAAGAGAATATATTTGAAAATGTCTCATTTGAGGTAAAAAAAGGAGAGATCATGGCGGTGCTCGGCGCAAACGGGATCGGAAAGACGACGATGATGCGCTGTATCATGAAATTTCTGCATCCGCAGGCGGGGAAGATCAGCATTGACGGAGAGAGTACGACAAAAATGGAAAGCAGTAGTTTCTGGAAACGGGTGAGTTATGTACCGCAGGCGAAAAATCTGGTGTTTGGATACAGCGTGCTCAATATGGTGGTCATGGGCAGAAGCCAGTATGTCAGATTCGGTTATACACCGGGAAAAGAAGAGTATGAAAAGGCGTATCAGCTTTTAGATGAAATGGGGCTTGCTTCTTATGCACATCGTTCCTGCAACAGTCTAAGCGGAGGACAGCTTCAGATGGTGCTGATTGCAAGAGCACTGATCAAGGAGCCGGATATCCTTATCATGGATGAACCGGAGTCCAATCTGGATATGAAAAACCAGTTAAAAGTGCTTGAGATCATGACAGAGGCGGCAAAAAAGAGACAGGTGACGGTGATCATCAATACACATTATCCGGAGCATGCACTGCGTTATACACAAAAGACGTTAATACTTGGAAAGAATACATATGTGTTTGCGGATTCTAAGGAGGCGGTCACCAGAGAAAACATCTGCCGCTATTTTCAGGTAGATGCGGAAATATATGAGGTAAACATCGAAGGAAAGACATTTCAGGGAATTCTTCCGTATGCTTACCGGAAAGACAAAAGAGGAGCGTGAGGCATCATGATAAAAATAGCAGTCTATGGAAAGGGCGGAATCGGGAAATCAACGACGACCTCAAATCTTTCCGCCGCACTGTCGGATATGGGATACCGGGTTATGCAGATCGGATGTGATCCGAAAGCGGATTCCACAAGAAATCTGGCTTTAAAGGATCGTATTCCGACGGTGCTTGACCAGATCAGGGAAAAAGGAAAGGCGGTAACCTTAAGTGACATTGTGTTTCCGGGTTATGGAGATACGTTTTGCGTGGAAGCAGGGGGGCCAACGCCGGGGATCGGCTGTGCAGGACGTGGAATCATTGCAGCGTTCGAGGAACTGGAACGGCTGCATGCGTATGAGGAATATAAACCGGATATTGTCTTATATGATGTGCTTGGAGATGTAGTGTGCGGCGGGTTTGCAATGCCGATCCGGGGCGGTTATGCGGAGCATGTATTTGTGGTCACTTCCGGAGAAATGATGTCGCTCTACGCGGCGGATAACATTTCGCGTGCGGTCAGAAATTTTGGAAAACGCGGATATGCAGCGATGGAAGGTCTGATCTTAAATGCGAGAAATATCGCAGAGGAAGAAAAAATCGTACAGCAGGCGGCGGAGGAAATGGAGACAAAGATCATAAAGGTGCTGCCGCGGAGCGGAGATGTCCAGATAGCAGAAAGCAGACGGAAAACCGTTGTGGAGGCACTGCCGCAGAGTGATATGGCGGCACAGTACCGTAAACTTGCCAAAAATGTACTGGAGGCGTGTGAATGAGAAAGAAAACATTAGAATATACCTGTCCTTCTCACGGCGGATGGGGGATGGTGCGAAGCGGTATGCTGGTGCCGGAGAGCGTACAGCTATTTGTCAGTCCGCCGGCATGCGGCAGACACGGAGCGCTTGGCGCAGTGCGGCAGGGATTTAAGGATCGTTTGTTTTATCTTTGTCTTGAGGATAGTGATATTGTTTCCGGCTATGAGAATGCGATTGAAGAGGCAGTGGAGGAAGTGCTTCTTCGGTTAAAGGAAAGACCGAAAGTCATCCTTGTTTTTGTGAGCTGTCTGGATGATCTGATCGGAACAGATACGGATGCGGTGATCGAGACGCTGTCTTTGCGGTTTCCGGATGTGGCATTTCGCATGTGTCATATGAATCCGCTGTCCAATGATTCGGAGACACCGCCGCTTGTGGCATTGTGGAAAAGTGTATACAGTCTGATGGAGCGAAGAAAGGAAATGCCGGAGCCGATGGTGAATCTGATCGGAAGTTACCGAAAGGTCAGCCGGGAAAGTGAATTCTTTTCATTTTTAAAATGTGCGGGAATCGCGGATGCCTGTCATATTGGATGCTGTCAGACCTATGAAGCGTTCCGGGATATGGGAAATAACTGCTTAAATCTGGTCGCGGCGCCGTCCGCAGAAAAAGCGGCAGAACAGCTATACAGGGAACAGGGAATGGAATATCTTTTACTTCCGGTCACGTATGCGCCGGAACGGACAAAGAAGAATTATGAGCTTCTCTGGGAGAAGTTAGCATCAATCGGCATAAACGACAGAAAAAAAGAGCAGGAGGCAGAAGGTCTGCTGCGGCAGAGCTTAAATGAGGCAAAAGCAACCATTAAGCTTGCAAAAGAAAAAATAGGCGGACGGGAGATATGTCTGGATGATTCGGCTTTCGCGGCACCTTTTGCGGCAGCTAGATTTTTGTGTGAACAGGGATTTGCGGTAAAAGCCGTTTATGTCAGTGAGTGGGAAGAAACGGATGCGGATTATCAGTGGCTGTCTAAAAATACCGGAGTAGAACTTTGCAATGCCAGGGTGTACAGCATGGTGGATCAGTGGAAAGCCGAGTCGGATACGGTAGCAATCGGACTGGAAGCCGCGTATATTTCCGGAAGCAGATATATCGTTCCGCTGTTTCAAGATGAAGGAATGTATGGATTTTCTGCGGCGGAGCGGTTAATGAACATGTTGTGTGCGGCGATGGAAAAGCAGGCGGATCTGCAGGCACTGATCGAGCAGTCCGGGTTTGTTGTATAAAGGACAGGAGGATGGAGTATGGGAAAACTGCGTATGGTACTGCCGCCATATGCTCCGGATTATTCCGGGGTATGTGCGGCACTTTTTTCGATGGGAAAGCATGGACTTACGGTGATACATGATGCCGCAGGCTGTACCGGAAATTATACGGGATACGATGAACCGCGCTGGTATCATTCGAAGGCACCGGTTTACTGTTCCGGGCTAAGGGAGATTGATGCGATCCTCGGAGATGATGAAAAGCTGATTCAGAAAGTGGTGGAGGCATGTGAGACATTAAAGCCGGAAATTGCCGCACTGGTCGGAAGCCCGGTGCCGATGGTCATTGGTACGGATATGGAAGGGATTGCCGCGGATCTTGAGAACCGCCTTTCCATACCGGTGTTTGGCTTTGCAACGACCGGACTTGCCAGTTATCAGCACGGCATAGAGCTGGTATATGAAAAAGTGCTTTGCCGGATACTTTCAGCAGAGGATGTAAGAAAGAAAAAGCCGTCGCGGATGGTGAATATACTCGGTGCGACCCCGCTTGATTTTGGAATGAGCGGAACGATCGAGGATCTGTGTGCATTGTTGGAAAAGGACGGATGGCAGGTGCAGACCGCACTTTACAAAGCGGACAGCATCGGGCAGATCAAAAAACTCCTAGATGCGGATTGTAACATTGTGGTATCCGGGGCGGCATTCCCGTTTGCGGAGTATCTGGAAAAGCAATTTAAGATTCCCTATCTGATAGGGCTTCCGTTTGGAACTGCATACACAGAAGAATGGAAAAAGAGGCTGGAGTACTGTGCGGCAGGAAAGATACAAATAAAATCAGAAGCTTGGAAAGGAGCAGAAGCAGCAGGACTGATCCTTGGGGAACAGGTGCAGGCGTGTTCCATACGGGACGGACTTTTTGCGTCATATGGTATCCGTGCGGATGTCGGGGCAGTGTGCGGATTTCAGAATAAGCTGGCGGAAGAAGGGGAGATGTTTTTAGAAGAGGAGACAGACATCGAAGCGGCGCTAAACGATCCGAAATATCGGTTTGTGATCGGAGATCCATTATACGAAGCACTCATTCCGGAAGGAAAGAAGCTGATCCCTTATGCACATTATGCGCTGTCAAGTAAGCTCGGACAGAAATATGAGATGAGTCTGATCGGAGAAAAAATGGAACAGCAGATAAAACTTTAAAAAAGAAGCAGGCCTATTTCTGGCTTGCTTCATATGCTTCACGACAGGCGTGTGCTAACTGATCGCCGCAGGAAGTAGGTTTCATACCGCATCGGATACCGGTCAGTTTTTCTTCGACCTGCTCTACGGTAAGACCTTCCACTAATTTTGGGATCGCAAGAAGGTTTCCCGGGCAGCCGCCGGTGAATTTTACGTGCTTTACGATATTTCCCTCCAACTCCACTTCAATCTTGCTGGAGCATGTGCCTTTTGTCTGATATGTATAGGTCATGTTGACACTCCTTTCCGATCGGTAATTACTCTCGCAATTACCATATGCATCATTTTATTAAATGTGAGTATAACACGATTTTGGGAAAACGCAAATATCCTTTCATAAAAAATTCATAAATCGTTCATGGGATTGTCTATTGTGAAAAAAACGAGATAGTGGTACAATTAGGAAAGTTGTATGGATTTAGGAAAAAAAGATAGGAGTATTTGGATGAAAGCAATAGAGAAAATCTTTGGAACCCACAGCGAGAGAGAACTGAAGCGTATTTACCCACTGATCGACAAGATCGAGGCACTGCGGCCGGATATGCAGGCATTGTCTGATGACGAGCTTCGGGGAAAGACGAAGGAATATAAGAAGAGACTGGAAGATGGCGAGACGTTGGATGATCTTCTCCCTGAGGCGTTTGCAACGGTCAGAGAAGCGGCAAAGCGTGTTCTTGGTATGGAACATTACCGGGTACAGTTAGTCGGTGGCGTGATCCTGCATCAGGGGCGTATTCCGGAGATGAAGACTGGTGAAGGAAAGACTCTGGTTTCAACCGCTCCGGCATATTTGAATGCACTGGAAGGAAAAGGCGTTCACATCGTTACGGTCAATGACTATCTGGCAAAGCGTGATGCGGAGTGGATGGGAAAGGTGCATGAATTTTTAGGACTTACCGTTGGTGTTATTTTAAACGGCATGGATAATAAAGAACGTCAGGCAGCCTATAACTGCGACATCACTTATGTGACCAATAACGAACTTGGATTTGATTATCTGAGAGATAACATGGTAATTTATAAAGAACAGCTTGTTCAGCGCGGACTTCATTATGCGATCATCGATGAGGTCGATTCCGTATTGATCGATGAGGCGCGTACTC
>CAYMCM010000019.1:0-38614 GCA_964388945.1 uncultured Roseburia sp. | reverse complement strand
GTTCCTATCTATGTAGGCAAGCAGTGCGATTAGAAATGAACCGCCCAAAAATAACAGGCTTAAAACTTCATACATATCCATCAGCACCACCTCCCCTCTATCTCTAGTCTGGGAGGCTACCACTCTGTACACGGTTACTTCTCATGTTGGTAGTGTATCACAATTTACATTAATCGACAATCTTCTTTTCAAAATTCTTGTTCAAGATAATCTAAGCTAATTTCGCTGCTTACCCTGTGCTATGTTTTGACCCGTTTATTTTACTGCATTTTCATACATCCACAAAAACCCCACACTCTTGCAGTTTCCCGCAACGTGTAGGGTTCTCTCTTTTTTAATAATAATTTAATTAGCAAACGCCCTGAGCAAGCATTGCATCTGCAACTTTTTCAAAGCCTGCAATGTTTGCACCTGCGACGTAGTTTCCTTCCTGTCCATAACGTTTTGCAGCGTCATCGATATTGTGGTAGATGTTTACCATGATTCCCTGTAATTTTGCATCTACTTCTTCGAATGTCCAGCTTAAACGCTCTGAGTTCTGAGACATTTCAAGTGCGGATGTAGCAACACCACCAGCATTTGCAGCCTTGCCAGGAACGAATAATACCTTGTTATCCTGAAGATATTTGGTAGCTTCTTCGGTTGTCGGCATGTTTGCACCTTCACATACAGCCATGCAGCCGTTTGCAACGAGCTGTTTTGCATCTTCCAGTCCAAGTTCGTTCTGTGTTGCACATGGAAGAGCCACATCACATTTTACGCTCCATACACCACGGCCTTCATGATACTGTGCACTCGGTCTTGCTGCTGCGTACTCGGTAAGTCTTGCTCTCTTCACTTCTTTTACTTCTTTTAACAATGCAACGTCGATTCCTTCCGGATCATAGATCCAGCCAGTAGAATCAGAGCAGGTAACCGGCTTTCCGCCTAACTGCTGTGCTTTCTGAATCGCATAGATCGCAACATTTCCGGCACCGGAAACAGCGATAGTCTTTCCTGCAAGGTCAGTACCGTGGCATTTTAATAATTCTTCTGTTATATATAAAAGTCCATATCCGGTTGCTTCTGTACGAGCAAGAGAACCGCCGTAGCTTAAGCCTTTTCCGGTCAGAACGCCTTCATACATTCCGCGGATTCTCTTGTACTGTCCGAACATATAACCGATTTCTCTTGCGCCTGTTCCGATATCTCCGGCAGGAACGTCAACATCTGCTCCAATATATTTGCATAATTCTGTCATAAAACTCTGGCAGAATGCCATTACTTCACGGTCAGATTTTCCTTTCGGATCAAAATCAGAACCACCTTTACCACCACCGATCGGAAGTCCGGTCAGGGAGTTTTTAAAGATCTGTTCAAATCCAAGGAATTTAATGATACCAATATTTACAGATGGATGAAGTCTTAAACCTCCCTTGTACGGTCCAATGGAATTGTTGAACTGTACGCGGTATCCGGTGTTCACCTGAACCTGTCCCTTGTCATCTACCCACGGCACACGGAACTTGAACTGTCTGTCCGGCTCTGTCAGTCTCTCTAATAATGCTTCTTTACGATATTTTTCTTCGTTGGCTTCGATCACTGGTCTTAAAGATTCCAGTACCTCATCAACAGCCTGAAGAAATTCCGGTTCAGATGCGTTTTTTGTTTTCACTCTCTCGAGCACTTCATCAACATAGCTCATATTTTTTCAATCTCCTTTATGTGGTTTTGATGTATGTACATCAACAATTTTATTTTATTAGTTTTTTTTCGAAATAGCAACTGCTTTTCTACCAGTTTTTGTCGGTTTTTTCTAATTTTTTTTATTAGATTTTTCATCTTTATCGGTAATATTCCATAGATTTATGTTGATGAAAACTTCAGTTTATAATAGCAGACATCACGAATTGGTCTTTGTCCGGTCAAACCCTGTTACAACTCAGCTCCATTATTCTGAATCACTTTTTGATACCAGTACGCGGAATCTTTAAGCACTCTTTCCTGCGTCTGATAATTTACATAGACCATTCCAAATCTTTCATTATATCCATTTGACCATTCAAAATTATCCATCAAAGACCATTGGAAATACCCGCGCAGGTCAATTTCATCTGCTGCTCTTTTTAATTCATGCAGATATCTTGTAAGAAAATCAATTCTTTCCGTATCATGTACCTTTCCATCCACCGAAACAAAATCATGGCAGGACATTCCATTTTCCGTAATATAAATCGGCTTTTTATATCTTTCAAATAAGAATTTCGGTCCCCAATACAGACATTCCGGGGTAACCGGCCAGCCGATCGCCGTTTTCGGAAATCCTTCATATCTTTTTACTTCTTCCGGGCATCCATTCTCACCCATGCAAATACATCTTCCGTTATAAATATTCTGCCCATAAATGTCGATCGGTTCCGAGATCAGTCTCATATCTTCTTCTGTAATCTCAGGCAGATATGCTTCATATCTTTTTAAACCCTCTTCCGGATAATGCCCAAGCAAAACAGGATCAGACCACCATGCAACATTCCATGTCCAATTTCCATCATCCTCCTGCATCGAAAAAAGCATCTGTCTTGCAGCTTCAATATCTTCCGGTTTTTCGCTGACCGGATAGCACATGGAGCCCGTAGGCGCGTAACCTATGACAAGCGGCTGCTTTCCGTACTCACGTAAGCATTGAACTGCACGACCATGCGCTTTTAGTACATTATGCGCCATCAAAAAGGTATCACGCAGAGGAGCTTTGATTCCCGGCGCATGCTCTCCTCTTAAAAAACCAAGTCCCACAAAGCACTGCGGCTCATTTAAAGTAAAGAAATATTTTACCCTGTCACTGAAACGTTCGGCTATAAGTTTCGCATATTCTCCAAACCATTCCACAATCTTAGGATTCATCCAGCCACCCATTTTATACAGTTCATAGGGCAGTTCCCAATGATATAATGTAATATACGGCTCAATACCATTCTCCAGTAAAGTATCAATCAATTCGCTGTAAAACGCGATCCCCGGCTCATTTACTTTTCCTGTTCCATTTGGCAGAACCCGTGACCAGTCGATGGAAAAACGGTATGCCTTCAACCCGATTTCTTTCATTATCTTAACATCTTCCCGGAAACAGTGATAATGATCACACGCGATTTCTCCCGACTGTCCCTGATATATGCGCCCTGGTTCTTTTGTAAATACATCCCATATATGCAAACCTTTTCCATCCTCACGCACTGCTCCCTCTATCTGATAAGCACTGGTAGCCGCACCCCAGGCAAAATCTTTTGCAAATCCCATTTTTATCTCCTTCCTATCTCTGTATCAGCAGTTGTCAGGACACTATGCTCTTTAATATACGCAACAAGCTCATCTACATAGGTAAACGCAAGTCCTACATAAGAATCCGCCGCACCATAATAAATCGCCATCCTTCCCGTCTCAACATCCTGCATGGTTGCACAAGGAAAACAAACATTGGGGACAAATCCTCTTTCCTCATACCATTCTTCCGGAGTCAGAATAAAATTTTCACAGCGATATTTTACAACAGACGGATGATCGATATCCAGAATCGCGCCACCCAGACTATAAACATAACCATTGCAGGTTCCGCTTACTCCATGGTAGATTAGCAGCCAGCCTTCCGACGTTTCGATCGGTGCGGCGCCGCCACCGATTTTTAATGATTCCCACCATGAAGAACCTTTTCCCATCACATGTCTATGCTTGCCCCAATATACCAAATCCGGACTTTCCGAAAGGAAAATATCTCCAAACGGTGTATGCCCGCTATCACTCGGCCGGGACAACAGCACATAATTTCCATTTATTTTTCTCGGAAACAAAACCGCATTTCTGTTAAACGTAAGAAATGGATTTTCCAGTCGGACAAACTTCTTAAAATCCTTTGTTTTTGCCATACCGATCGCTGCACCATAAAAATCCTGACACCAGATAATGTAATAGGTATCCTCTATCTTCACAAGCCTGGGATCGTATGCATAATTTGGCATAAACAGATTTCCATCTTCATCTTCAAACTGAATTTTTTCCTTTTCAAATTCCCACTGCATCCCATCTTTACTTCTTCCCAGATAAATAAATGAGATCCCATTCGTCTGCTCTCCCCGAAAAACTCCTATAAACCCATCCTCATATGGCATAACTGCACTGTTGAAGATCCTCGCTACTCCTTCTACCGGATTTCTTCCAATGATTGGGTTATGTGTATAACGCCATACCGGTGCCCCCTGCAGATTTTGCGGTTTTTCCTGCCACGGTATTTTCGATGTTGAAATTCCATAAATTTTTACTTTGCTCATACTTTTATTTTTCCTTTTCTATTTCATTTTTCTTGTTCATTTTTTCTTCTAATTTCCGTTTTTTATTTCTCAGTCTCTGCAATGCGAAGCCTCCAAAAAACAAAGTTAATGCATTGACCGCTAGCGTCATTTGATACATAACAACATTTTGCTCCCTGAATGATGCAAAAAGCATTCCGATTACGGTCATTGCCGCAATTCCCGCTGTCATACATAATAATATATATAAAAACGAAATCACCGCTTCCAGATCTATTTCCTGATTTCCTCTATTTTTTCCACAAAATGGCATGCCACCATACCTCCTTTATATGAGCGAAGTTCTGGAGCCTCTCTTTCACATATCTGCGCATAATACGGACAGCGTGTATGGAAACTGCATCCGCATGGTGGATTATTCACGCTTGGCATATCCAGTGAACGAAGCGGAAGATCTTTCATCTCACTTTTCCCTTCGCCGACATGACTCGGAACTGCTGCTATTAACGCCTGGAAATATGGATGTCTTGGATGCTCAATCGCTTCACGGATATTACCAAGTTCCACGATTTTTCCCAGATACATAACGGCAAGTCTACCATCCTTCGCCACATAACGCGCCGTAGCCAGATCATGTGTAATATAGACAAATGAGATTTTATATTTCTGATTCATTCGTGTCATCAGATCAATCAACGCAATACGCAGGGAAACATCCACCATAGAAACCGGTTCATCTGCCACGATCACTTTGGGTTTTACCGATAATGCACGCGCGAGCAGGATTCTTTGTCTCTGACCTCCACTAAGCTGGTGCGGATATTTATACAAAAACTGTTCCGGCGGTGTCAAACCCACTTCCACAAAATACTCTCTTAAAATTTCCTCCGCTTCCTTCTTATTCTTTGCAATTTTATTTTGCAAAAGAGGCAACGAAAGAGACTGAAAAATCGTCCGATTCGGATTCAGTGCCGCAAAAGAATCCTGATGTACCATCTGAACTCCCAGCCGATAATCCATATACTCCTTTTTACTTAGCTTTGCAATATCCTTTCCCTGATAACAAATGGTTCCCTCCGTTGGCTGATAAAGTCCTACGATACTCTTTCCAAGCGTAGTCTTGCCACATCCGCTCTCGCCAACAAGAGCAACGATCTCTCCTTCACCTATTGAAAGATTTATGTCCTGCAAGATTTTTACCTTTTCTTTCTTTTTTGTTCTGCTCTCAAAGGATATTCCCATATGATTCACAGTTAAGATTTCCATATCAGTATTCTCCTTTCTTCACAGAATTCTGGTACTGCTCTGCATAGCTGTAACATCTGGTATATTTTCCATCACCAACCTGATACATCCGTCTGGTCTTTTCGTAATCTGCCGTACACCTTCCCTCTTTAAAAACCGGACATCTTTCCATAAATTTACAGTGTGTAAACGTTTGTGTCAGATCGGGAGGTGCCCCATGTATTGCTTTTCTCTGCGTTACATCATCATGAAGCGTCGGGATCGCCTCAACAAGCCCTTTTGTATATGGATGACTTGGATTTCCAAGCACATCCTCTGTCTTCCCATATTCCACAATTTCTCCGGCATACATAACCGCTATACGATCTGAGATATTAGATACCACTGCAATATCATGTGTCAAAAATACCATGGTAATTTTAAATCCCTTCTGGATGTTCGACAAAAGCTGAAGAATATAATATTGTGTTACGACATCCAGCGCTGTGGTAGGCTCATCAAGAATGATCACTTTCGGATCAAGAACCAGACTTAAGGCGATCAGCACTCTCTGTTTCATTCCACCGCTCAAATGATGTGGATAATATTCCATGACAGCCGGATCAAGGCGGACATAGCCCAAAACCTTTTTTATCTTTTCATCCATATCCTCTTTTTTAACATCTTTCTGATGTGCCTGGATAGTTTCATAGAAATGCTCTTTTATTTTCAACACCGGATTCAACGCATTCTGCGCTGCCTGAAAAACAGTGGAGATTTCCTTCCACCTGAATTCCGTTTCCTGCTGCGGACTCATCTTTAAAATATCAGCCTTTGCATGCTGATATTCCGAATAATAGACCACCGAGCCCGAAGAAACTTTCCCCGGAGCATTTACCATATTCAGGATACCGGAACACAACGTTGATTTTCCGCTTCCGCTCTCCCCTATAATCGCGATCGTCTCATTTTTATAAATTTCAAAAGATGTATGGTCACAGGCTCTCAGCGTTCCATTTTCTACTTTAAAATCAATCGTCAGATCCTTTACACTTATCATCACATTTTCCGCTACATTATTATCCATCTTTTTTCCCTTTCTATCTCCGCAGCCTTGGGTTCATTGCTTCATCTAATCCCATGGCAAACATGTAACATCCTAATTGAAAAAGAAGAATTCCCATAATAGGCGTCATAAAATTAACAAGTGGCTGGATTCCTCCATATAACAAAGATGTCTGGGCAATCGCCATTTGAAGCATCATTCCCCAATGTGTTCCGTTGATCGGTACAAGTCCAAGCACCATTAAGTTTACAGATGACAAAATTGCCCCTCTCATGATGGAAATAAAGTTGATTGCCACAAAAGACACAATATTAGGAAAAATATCCTTTGTAATGATATTAAAATTATGTATTCCCATAATTCTACTGGCTTCAATAAATTCCTTATCTTTCAAAGTCAGCACCTGTGTACGGATTGCTTTTGCCAGTGCTGCCCATGACCATATCCCCAACACAAATCCAAAAAGAATATTATTAGTAACATTGATCACCATAGACAACACCATGATGACCGGAAACTGCGGCATCGTCAGAACAATATCTGTAATCATCATCAATACCGCATCCACCTTTCCGCCAAGCAGACCAGAAGTAATTCCAACCGCGCATGCGATCACCACCGCAAAAATTCCCGCATACAGTGCTACCATGAGCACCGTCCGTGTTCCTTTGATAAACATACTGAAAATATCTCTTCCGGCATAATCTGTTCCCAACCAGTGTTCTGCCGAAGGTTCCTGCAGTCGGATTAAAAAATTATTTTTCGGTTCATCAACAAAGGCCGGGCCAAAAATTGCAATGAGTACAAACATCACTACGATCACCAAACCGATCCTCGACATCTTATTTCTCCAAATGATAGAGAAAAAATCCCGCGCGCCTTCGAACGCAGTTCCTTTTCTGTTCTTTTTC
This sequence comes from uncultured Roseburia sp., assembly GCA_964388945.1. Taxonomy (GTDB): domain Bacteria; phylum Bacillota; class Clostridia; order Lachnospirales; family Lachnospiraceae; genus Roseburia_D. The sequence continues at coordinate 31,136 of CAYMCM010000019.1, read as the reverse complement.
AAAATTTTCACCTCTTCTCCCGTAATCTCGGATTCAGCCGTTTATTCAGCGCATCTGCAGCCAGACCGGATACCAATACCATGATAATGATCATCAAAAACATTCCCTGCATCAGAGGATAATCTCTTCTGCTTATCGCAGAGTTTAAATAAAAACCAACCCCAGGATATACAAACAGATTTTCAATGACCGGAGAACCGCCAAACAATAAGCCAAATGTGATCGCCAGACTGGTGATCTGCGGCAACATCGCATTTCTTCCTAGATATGTAAAAAGTATTCTCCTGTTAGACAAGCCTCGCGCCCTTGCATAATTCATATAATCCTCACCCAGAAGACTTACACAGATTGCTTTCATTCCCATGACCCAGGATGCCACCGTTGTGAGAAAATAACATAACACCGGTAATGCCGCATGATGCAATACATCCAAAATAAACTTTAGATTCCAGTCAGGCGCGATATCCGAACTGTAAGCACCTCTCGCAGGGAAAATCCCAAGCCCCATAGAAAAACAGGCAACCAGCAAATATGCAACAATGTAATCCGGTATAGAACCAAAAACCGCCTGATAGCCGGTCATAATTCCATCCCAGAGTTTGCTTCGCTTCCATGCAATAAACAATCCTATGATATTTCCAACAACAAAGGACAGCAGTAATGAGATGGAACATACCAGCAGCGTCCAGGGCAGAGCGCCCAGGACGATATCAACCACAGAATCTTTATAGGACATAGACTGCCCCATATCTCCATGCAAAAGCTGACTGATATAAGTAAAAAACTGCTGCATAACAGGAACTTCGGGATCATAATTTAAGGCAACCTTAGCTCTCTCATATGCCTGCTCATAAGGAAGCTTATCGGTTGTCATATACTGCTGTGTTAATGTCTGAACCGGATCGCCAGGCATCGCCTTAACGATGAAAAAAACCAGTACCAAAGATATTACTAATGTCAATCCGGTTCTTAATACTTTTTTTCCCATTCTTTTCTCCTTAGATACTATTTGACATAGTACATTTCACCACTGTGAATTAACTTTCCAAGTACGGTGCTGGAATTTCCAGACCAGTAAAAATCAGAAACTACCTCTCCTGCCGGAACAGAAGGCAGCGATAATTTATCATTATGGATACGGTAGATAAAACACTGATCTGTAACCGGAATATACCAAACATTGTCATTGTAAAACTTTGCGATTTCCTTTACATACTGCGAAGCTTCTTCCTCTGTATTTGCCAGTTTCAATTTATTGAGCTCATCCTCATAATGGAAATCTTCTCCTGTCACATCATTCTTCCATACCAGCTTCTCGCCGCTTTCCGGAAAATCAAGGTTCATTCTCTTTCCATACCACCAGATTCCTGCATACGCTTCATATGGATGCTGTGTTGTCTGGGCACTTCCAAAACCGTCAATTACCATATGCGCTTCCCCAGACTGAGAATAATCACTGTACGCACTTGCTTCTTTTGATACAAAGGACGCTTTGATACCAAAATCCTGAAGCATATTTGCCGCTGCCTCTCCCATGATCAGATTGACCTGATAACTTCCGATTCCAGTAATGATAATTTCCGGTATCTCTCCATTTTCATCTACCCACTGATTTCCCTGTTTTGTCCATCCAATGGATTCTAACAGTTCTGCTGCTTTTTCCTGATTGACCTGATAAGATGTAAATTCTTTTTTATCTTCCTCTGTCAGGTATTTATCTCTCAATGTGAGCGGGAGTGCCGTTGCATATTCATCCGCTACTTCCATTCCCGGTTCTGACGCCGGTGCAATCTGCTCTTTATCGATAATGTATGCTATTGCCTGACGAACCTCCAGTTTGTCTGTAGGCGCCTTATTTACATTCATACAAAATCCCCACTGCGCAAATGCCGGAATAGCTACCTGACGAATTGTATCTGAATTTTCCTCTGCTACTTTTAACGCCAGATCCGTCGACAAACCTCCTGCCTCCAGATCCATTTCCTTGTTCTGCACTGCAATCTGAAATGACTCCGCACTCGACTGACGTATTCCTACGATCGTATCAATATCTAACTTATTTCTATAATTCGGATTTGCCTTTAACGTAATCTCATCAGAAGTAACTGTATCAATCGTATATGCTCCGGATGTCTTGATCTCTGTCATTTTAGGCAAATAATTGTTGCAGTCCAGTGTCGTTTCATCAAAACGAGTCTGACCTGCCTCCAGATCCATTTCCTTGTTCTGCACTGCAATCTGAAATGACTCCGCACTCGACTGACGTATTCCTACGATCGTATCAATATCTAACTTATTTCTATAATTCGGATTTGCCTTTAACGTAATCTCATCAGAAGTAACTGTATCAATCGTATATGCTCCGGATGTCTTGATCTCTGTCATTTTAGGCAAATAATTGTTGCAGTCCAGTGTCGTTTCATCAAAACGAGTCTGACCTTCCTCCGTCAGTTCATAATCTCCTTCTTCATTCAGTTGACGCTGGTTTTCAAAAACATCTTTATATACTGCCGCCCATTCTCCGTAATCCGATGACGGAAACATCAGAAGAGACTTCAATAAATAGGTAACGATCAGACTCGAATTTTTCGTGTAAGTAACCCGCACTGTCAGATCATCTACTTTTTCAATGGACTGTGCATATGCAAGTAGTTGCAGATTAGACAAATCCATATACATGTTATTCATCAACTCATCTGCATTAATCGCAGAACCATCACTATATTTTAATCCCTCTTTTAATTTCATGGTTAATACCTGATTTTCCCATGTATAGTTTTCCAAAAGCTGGGGTTTAAATTCTGTTTCTGGCTGAGCCGAATAGTCACACAGCGATTCATAAATAAGCGGTTGTATTGACCAGTCCGGGCCACCTTCCACATAAGGATGTCCATGCCCGGCCGGCTCTGGTGTATAGGTAAGAAGTGTTGTTATCGTTGTCTTCGTCTCATCCTTCTCCCCCTCGAGTTTTGTGTTTGTAAGCTTAGTCTGCACATCCATAGCGATCTTTACTTCTTCTTTTCCGCTATTTCCTGCCTCCGCGCTTTTTCCACAGCCTGCAAACATACTTCCCGTCAGTGCCACGGTCAGCAACAACGCCATTATTTTTTTTGTTCTTCTTTTCATTTCTTTTTCCTTTCTTGTTAATTTTAATCTTGCTTTGTTTGTTAATTAACAATACATCAACTTATTAATTTAATCAAGTTTTTTCCGATATTATTATTCATTTTCGTCAATATATAAAATTTTTTAATTTGATTTTTGTGCATTTATATCAAAAAAAGACCGTTGCATGGATCATTAATCCAAATGCAACAGCCATTTTCCAGTCTGTATCTATTATACGATTTTCTTTTTTATTTTCCGTTGCCTGTATGCTTTCTGGCAGCTACCGTACCTCTATCAATTATTTTTCCAGGTACGATCTGAATCCCTTCAAAATATTTTTTCCCATCAATTTTCTTAATCAATGATTTTACGCATACGTCTGCCATCTTTTCCATATCTACCTCATAAGTCGTGACCCGGTTTCCTTCCATGCCAATCGGCAGGAAATCATCAAATCCCACCACCGAAATATCTTCCGGTATTCCATAGCCCAGTTCTTTTAAATTCTGCATCACGACATCCGCCGCATAATCACAGTTACAGACAAATGCTTCCAGATCTCCCGCATCCTGAATAATGTTTTCATAGGTGGTTCCCTTCGCATCACGATCCGGAATCTCCCATGAATCCTGATATACAATCCCACTTTCACGCAGTGCTCTCCGATATCCCCAATAACGGTCGGCAATACTGCTTGTTGCCTCTACGCTGCCTACAAACCCTATCCTTCTATGTCCTTGTGCGATCAGATACCTCGTCAGCATATAAGTTCCATGATAGCCATCTGAAATGACGGTATCCAAGTTCATTTGCGGCTGATAGGTATCCAGAAAATATACTGGTAATCTGGTCTGCTTCACCATCATATCAATATATTCTTCACGCATCTGTCCTAAAAGAATCAGGCCATCTACCTTACCTTCCTTTAATACTTTCGGCATTCTTCCTTTCTTCTCATCTTCTGCCGTCAAAAGTTCCAGAATTCCGTAATAATTAGAGCGATACAATGCCTTAACCACTTTTTCATATAACTGCCCATAAAAAGAGGTTGAAAAAATACAGTACTGTTCTGGTGCAATCACCCCTATATTACCTGTCCTGTCCGCAGTTTTTTCCTTTTCAGATGCAGTATTTTTATACCCCATCTCTTCTGCCAGCATTTTTATCTTTACACGTAAGTCATCACTAACACCCGGTTTTCCAGATAGTGCTTTATATACGGCAACATTACTAACCCCTACTTTAGCCGCAATATCCGCCAGTGTCACTTTCTTAGCCATATTATCCTCTCATTGCGTTTACTTAATTAATTTTTTGTTAATTTAACTATAAACACATTCTTTTACAAAGTCAAGAATTTCCTTTTTCATCACTCCTCCCTGATCCGTCCTTTTTCCAGATTCGGTGCGATCAGATTCTCATACGCATACTCCCACAGTTCTTTCGATCCTTCCGCTGTCTTTTTATTTCTTCCTAAAATCTGTGAAAGATGTACGCCATGCTCCATCCAAGCCTTTCCGTCCGTGGCATCGTTTAGCATGATTGGCTGGATATTGTCCATCGTATGCGCAAATTTCGCCTCCGGTGTCTCATAAGCTTCAAATTCTTCCCATAATGCCAGAAGTTTTTCGCCCTGTTCGTCCGGCAGCAGACCGAAAATACGCTGTGCCGCTTTTTCTTCCCGCGCACGCTGCGTTTTTTTTGCTTCTTCGTCATAAGCATAAGTATCACCCGCATCAATCTCGACCAGATCATGGATCAGCAACATCATGACCGTCTTTAAGACATCGATTTTTTCATTTGCGTATTCTGAAAGCAGCACCGTCATGACCGCCATATGCCAAGCATGCTCCGCATCATTTTCTTTGCGCACACCATCTGTCAGATATGTCTGTCTTCCGATCAATTTTTCTTTGTCGATCTCCCGAAAAAAATCAAACTGCTTTTTTAATCTATCCTCTGCCATCTGTTCTTACTCCTTTATTATTCTTGCCTTCCCATCACAAAACGGAGCCGCCTGCATCAGCTTAAGACCGCTCCGTTTTGCTAAATTATTGTATGATATATTGTAAAATTATTGCCATAACTCATGTGATACACTTTTACTGGGAAAGCATATCAATCATCAACTCACCGATCTTATAATTGATCCGGAAAGAATCTTTCAGTTTTCCGAGCACATCGATGAGGAACCGGATCTCTTCTTCGGAAAGTCCCTGTGTCACCCGTTCGATCAGGATCTTGTGAAAATTCTCGTGATGATGGTAAGCACGCACTCCTTTTTCCGTTAGTGAGATCTGCACGACACGTTTATCCTCTTCGCTGCGCTTTCGTTTTACATAATTTTTCTTTTCCAGACCATTCATGGACTTTGTAAGTGTCCCGGTAGTAATGGACAACTGTCTGGCTATCTCCGTCATCTTTTTGGCTTCCCCAATCCCGATGGCTTCGATCACATGCATATCATTTGTTGTGATATCCTTGAATTCTCCAGTTATTAAGGATTTTGATTCAATCTCCATAATATCCTTCATGATCCATACCAGCAATCTGCTTAAAGTTTCTTCTCTATTGCCCATTTATCTTTCTCCTCTACCAGGTAAATACCGCAGCGCCCCAGGTAAGTCCTCCGCCAAAGCCCGCAAGGACTATGGTGTCTCCTTTCTTTAACCTTCCGCTTTTGTTTAAGTCATCTAAAAGGATCGGCACGCTTGCTGCTGATATATTACCACATTTTTGGAGATTTGCGGGAAATTTTTCGATTGGCTGATGCAGTCTTTTTGCCACCGACTCAATGATGCGGATATTTGCCTGATGCAGGACAAAATGATCAACCTGATCCGGCTCGATCCCCGCCTTTTTGACCGCCTGCAAAATAACCTCCGGCACAGTGCGCACCGCAAATTTGTAAACTGCCTGCCCATCCATATATACATAAGCCGGTTCGTTCTTTTCATTTTTCACATAAGGGTTTTCAATCGGTCTGCCAGCACAGGTGAGTGCCGCACCGCGTGCCCCATCGGAACCCTGCACAAAACTTTTTACCCCTTCTTCGCCCGGTTCATCCTTGATGACCGCGGCTCCGGCTCCATCTCCGAACAAAACGCAGGTCGACCGATCTTCCCAGTCCATGATCTTTGAGAGCGTTTCCGCACCGATCACCAATGCATTTTTATACTGTCCGCTCTTAATATAAGCATGCGCTGTATTTAAAGCAAACAGGAAACCGGAACACGCGGCGCAGATGTCAAACGCAACAGCATTGACTGCGCCCAGTTCCCGCTGTACCTCACATGCAAGTGACGGTATTACATGATCCGGGGTGATCGTCGCCGCAAGGATCAGATCGACCTCTTCCGGCTTCATCTCTGCCTCGGCAAGCGCACTTTTCGCCGCCTCCGTTGACAGAAATGTTGTGTTTTCCTCTGTGACCAGATGACGGGTCTCAATACCGGTGCGGCTTTTGATCCACTCGTCCGATGTGTCCATAATCCTGCTTAGGTCATCATTGGAAACACAATGCTTCGGCAAACGGCTTCCTGTTCCACATATTTTGATTGCCATATTGATTTGTCTCCTCTATTCGTTAAAAGGCACGGAAACGTTTGTATCTTTCCTCTGCCAGTTCTTCTCCGGTCTTTCCGGCCTCTCTCTCCAGAAATTCCCGAATATTGACCTTCATATAGCGGGCAATGGAATCCAGTGCTTTGCTGTCTGCTCCGCCATATTCCGGAATAATTTTATCAACGATATGAAGTTCATGCAAGTCATGTGCGGTGATTTTCATAACGCCGGCTGCTTCTTTCGCACGCTTGGAATCCTTCCAGAGAATTGATGCGAAACCTTCCGGTGAAAGTACGGAATAAGTCGCATTTTCCATCATCCAGACTTCATTTCCGACAGACAGTGCCAGTGCACCGCCGCTTCCGCCTTCTCCGATCATCATACAAAGAATCGGTACTTTGAGTGCGGACATTTCATAAAGGTTACGTGCGATTGCTTCTGCCTGACCACGTTCCTCTGCTTCCATACCGCAGAACGCACCGGATGTATTGACAAATGTGATGACCGGACGATTGAATTTTTCCGCCTGCTTCATCAGACGCAGTGCCTTACGATAACCTTCCGGAGACGGCATACCGTAATTGTGCTTTAAGCAGTCCTTTAAATCTTTTCCCTTCTGAACACCGATAACTGTAACCGGCTGTCCGTCCAGATATGCCACACCGCCGAGAATCGCAGGATCATCACCAAAATAACGGTCTCCATGCATCTCCATAAATCCATCAAAAATTGCCTCGATATATTCATCGGATGAGATACGGGTCACTTTACGCGCCATCTCAACCTTTTCCCATGCATTTTTTAACGGTGTCTTTGCGGCACGTTCGCGCATCAGCTCACTCGGAGCTGCGGAAAGCTGCTCATTCTTCTCCAGATTAACGAATCCTTCTCTTTTATGATGTAGTTTCAAAATATCATATAAGGTCTTCTTTAAATCTTTCCGCTCTACAATACGGTCTACAAAACCGTGTTCTACCTGAAATTCCGAACGCTGAAAGCCTGCCGGCAATTTCTGTCCGATGGTCTGCTCAATGACACGCGGCCCTGCGAAACCAATGAGTGCCTTCGGCTCTGCTAAAATGATGTCACCGAGCATCGCAAAACTTGCGGTCATACCACCGGTCGTCGGATCGGTTAAGACCGGCATATACAAAAGCCCTGCCTCAGAATGTTTTTTCAGTGCTGCTGAGGTTTTTGCCATCTGCATCAGGGATACGATCCCTTCCTGCATTCTGGCTCCTCCGGAACAACAGAATAAGATGACCGGAAGTTTTTCTTCCGTTGCCTGTTCTACCGCTGCTGCAATTTTTTCTCCAACTACATGACCCATGCTTCCCATTAAAAATCTGGCATCCACAACACCGAGCACCGTATCTTCCCCGTAAATCTGTGCCTTTCCGATGACTACGCCTTCTTTTAATCCTGTTTTTTCCTGAACTGCGTGCAGTTTATCCTCGTATCCCGGAAAACCGAGGGGATTTCCTCCCTCAATATCATCAAACCATGAAATGAAACTTCCAGTGTCTGCCACCATTTTGATACGATTTTTGGCATTGACACGGAAATATCCGCCGCACTCTGGGCATACATAGAGCCGCCGGATCGCTTCCGCACGATTTACTTTTTTACCACATGCTTTACAGTCCACGGTCTCCGGTTTTGCTTCCTGTTTTAATTCTGACTTAATTTCCTTTTTCTGTCTGATTTTTCCTAACAAACTCTCCATTTTATTCTCCACTAATTGCAAATACCAATTCTGCCGAAGCCGCAAGCTTTCCATCCACGTAGGCCGTCGCTTTTCCGACACCGATTGGTCCTTTTCGTTTTATGATCTCAGTCTCCAGCGTAAGCACATCACCAGGGACTACCTTCTGCTTGAATTTTGCCTGATTGATGCCCGCAAAATATGCGGTCTTTCCCCTGTTTTCCTCTTCACTTAAGATTGCGACCGCTCCGGTCTGCGCCAGCGCCTCAATGATGAGCACTCCGGGCATGACCGGTTCTCCCGGAAAATGCCCTGCAAAAAACGGCTCATTGTAGCTGACACATTTTTTTCCAACCGCACGCTTTCCGATCTCTAATTCCTCGATCGTATCGATCAGAAGAAATGGCTGTCTGTGCGGAATGATTTCCATAATCTGTTTTGTCGTCAATACGGACATACGGATTCTTCCTTTCTATATCAAAAACCTTCTCCCAAACTCTCTACTGATATTTTTTTAACAAAATACTGGAATTGTGACCGCCAAATCCAAGTGAATTACTGAGTGCATATTGGAACTCCTCTTCATAAGGCTCTTTGCAGTAATCCAGATCGATCTCCTCGTCCGGTGTCGTATAACCGACTGTCTTATGAATATATCCTTCCTCTAATTCTTTTACACAGGTAACAAATTCCAGCGCACCTGCTGCCCCAAGCAAATGTCCGACCATGGATTTTGTAGAATTGATATGAATATCCTTTGCGTGTTCCCCGAACGCTTTCTTGATCGCGCGTGTCTCGAACAGATCGTTATGATGTGTTCCGGTTCCATGCGCATTGATGTAAGTGATTTCTTCTTTTTCGATCCCGGCATCCGCAACTGCATTTTCCATTGCCTTTGCAGCACCTGATCCGTCTTCTTCCGGGGAAGTAATGTGATATGCGTCACTGCTGCATCCATAACCTACCACCTCGGCGTAGATCTTTGCGCCCCTTTTCTTTGCATGCTCTAATTCTTCCAATACAACGACTGCTGCACCTTCGCCCATAACGAAACCACTGCGGTTTTTGTCAAACGGAAGAGAACACTTTGTCTTGTCTGTCTCCGTGGACAATGCGGTAAGTGCTGTAAATCCCGCAATTCCGATCGGAGTAACAGAGCCTTCCGTACCTCCGCTCACCATAACATCTGCATCGCCGTACTGAATGGTACGGAATGCCTCACCAATGGAGTTCGTACCAGTCGCGCATGCCGTTACTACATTTAAACTCTTTCCTTTAAGCCCGAACTGAATGGAAACATTTCCTGCTGCCATGTTGGAGATCATCATTGGAACCAAAAGCGGGTTCACTCTGGATGGCCCTTTTTCCAGTAATTTCTTATGTTCGCGTTCCACTGCCTGCAGACTGCCGACACCAGAGCCGATCGCACATCCCACACGATACGGATCTTCCTTTTCCATATCAAGCCCTGCATCCTCGATCGCTTCCTTAGCCGCTGCAACCGCATACTGGCAAAACGGCTCCATGCGCTTTGCAGAACGGAAATCCATAAATTCTTTCGGATCAAAGCCCTTTACTTCTGCCGCAAGCTTGCATTTATAATCTGTTGTATCAAAATGGGTGATCTCGTCAAAGCCGATCTTTCCTTCTTTGACACCAGCCCAAAATTCTTCTATATTCAACCCGATCGGGGTGATCGCACCCATACCGGTCACTACTACTCTTCTGCCCATAATCTTTTCCTTTCTTTGATTCTCTGTGATCCACAAACACAAAAATTTTTTTCCGCTATATTACATCGACATTCCGCCATCTACCGCAAGCACCTGTCCAGTAATATAAGCCGCATCATCTGATGCCAGAAATGCCACCGCTTTTGCAATGTCTTCCGGTGCCCCGATGTGCCCGAGCGGCACTTGTGCCTTTAAAGACTCCTTAACATTGTCGCTTAACACCTCGGTCATGTCTGTTGCGATCACACCGGGCGCAACAACATTTGCCGTGATCCCTCTGGATGCCAGTTCTCTCGCAACGCTTTTGGTCAGTCCTATCACGCCTGCTTTGGAAGCACTGTAATTTGCCTGCCCAGCATTGCCGAGAATACCAGAAACGGAAGAGATATTGATGATTCTGCCGCTTCTCTGCTTTAAAAACTGACGGGAGAGATGCTTGATCGTATGAAAGGTTCCTTTTAAATTTGTGTCGATGACATCGGAAAATTCCTGTTCGGACATTTTCATGAGCAGATTGTCTCTTGTGATCCCCGCATTGTTGACGAGGATATCGATATGTCCGTATTCTTTGATGAGCGCCGCTATCATATCCTTACATGCCGCATCATCGGAAACATTGCATCCATAGGAAACCGCTTTGCCGCCGTTTTTTATGATCTCTGCCACAGTCTCCTCTGCCTTCTCCTTCGAGCCGTTATAATTCACGATAATAAATGCCCCCCGCTTTGCCAGCTCTAAGGCGATCGCTCTGCCGATTCCCCGGGATGCTCCGGTGACCAGTGCGTTCTTACTGCTCAACATAATTCTTAAAATCCTCCATTTTGTCGATGTTGCAGGTCTTTACATTCCGATCGATCTTTTTCATAAATCCGGAAAGTGTATGTCCCGGTCCGATCTCAACAAATTCGTCACATCCGTCTGCAATCAGGCGTTCCACTGTCTGCTGCCAGCGGACAGAAGAAGATACCTGTTTTTCCAGAAGCGGTTTTACCTGTGCCTTATCCGTTACATAATCTGCCGTCACGTTTGCAAGGTACGGAACCGAAATATCATTTACCGTGACTTTTTCCAATTCCTTACCGAGTTTTTCACCTGCTCCTTCTAACAGTGCGGAATGGAATGGTCCGCTTACTTTGAGCGGTACTACACGCTTTGCTCCGGCTTCTTTTAACTTTTCGCCTGCCGCATCCACCGCTTCTTTTTCTCCGGTAATCACGATCTGACCCGGGCAGTTATAGTTTGCGATGGAAACAATTCCTTCCGTCTCCTCGCAGATCTTTTCGATCGTCTCTGCATCCAGTGCAAGTACCGCCGCCATTGCTCCTCCGGCCGGATATGCTTCCTGCATATAGATACCACGCTTTCTTACCACCCGAAACGCATCTTCCAAAGAAAGCACTCCGGATGCGATCAGTGCTCCATACTCCCCAAGGCTTAAGCCTGCTGTCACATCACAGCTTTTTCCCGCTTCCTTTAATGCGGTATATAATGCCGCTTCGGTCGCAAGCATGGCAATCTGTGTATATTCTGTAATGTTTAATTGATCATTTTCCTCGAAACATAATGCCGCAACATCAAGCCCTGCTGCTTTGGATGCCAGTTCATAAACCTCTTTGCAGGCCGGAATAGTATCATAAAATTCTTTTCCCATTCCAACATACTGCGCACCCTGTCCCGGAAACATAAATACGGTTTTTCCCATTTTGTTCAACTCCTTGCTGTTATGCCTCAGCTAAAAGCAGTGCTTCGGCTTCCTTCATGATACCTTCTACGATCTCCTTACAGGTCTTTTCCTCATGGATCAGACCTGCTATCTGACCTGCCATGATACTTCCGTTCACAACATCGCCTTCCATTACTGCCTTGCGCAGGGAACCGAGGGTCAGAAGCTCAAGTTCCTCAAAAGAAGCTCCCTCTTCTTCTTTCTTTAAATACTCTCTGGTCATTTTGTTGCGGAGTACGCGGATCGGATGTCCGGTCGATGCTCCGGTGACCTCGGAATCAATATCTCTTGCTTTTATTACTCTTTGTTTGTAATTTTCGTGGACGATGGACTCTTTTGCTACAACAAAAGCGGTTCCCATCTGAACCGCATCCGCACCAAGCATGCGGGCTGCCGCAAATCCTCTGCCATCCGCGATACCGCCTGCCGCAATGACCGGAATATCTACCGCATCCACGATCTGCGGTACGAGCGTCATGGTCGTCTGTGCTCCGATGTGACCGCCGGATTCCATACCTTCCGCTACGACTGCATCCGCACCCGCACGCTCCATCAGCTTTGCCATTGCGACACTGGCAACTACCGGAATAACCTTTACGCCGTTGTCTTTCCACAGCTTCATAAATTTGCCCGGATTTCCGGCACCGGTGGTAACAACCTTCACGCCTTCTTCCACAACGATCTTTGCTACTTCCTCCGCATTCGGATTTAATAGCATGACATTTACGCCAAATGGCTTGTCAGTCAGTTCCTTTGCTTTTCGGATTTCTTCTCTTACGACCTCAGGCGGAGCACTTGCCGCACCGATCAGTCCGAGTCCGCCGGCATTTGCAACGGCTGCCGCAAGATTATGCTCTGCTACCCACGCCATACCGCCCTGAATGATGGGATATTCAATTCCAAGAAGTTCTGTTACCCTTGTTTTCATTTTTTATTCCTCAACACCATGTTCTTTTAAGTAATTTACAACGTCACCTACTGTTGCGATCTTCTCTAAATCTTCGGACGGAATTTCAACGCCGAATTCTTCTTCTAAGGACATTACCAGTTCGAATAAGTCCAGGGAATCTGCTCCGAGATCATCCTTGAAATTGGATGCCTCTGTGATTGCTGCATCCTCTAAATTTAACTGCTCTCTGATTACTGCTACTAATTTTTCTAACATAATATGTATTCTCCTTTTTTGTCTTCTTTTTTCTGTTTTTGGCAACTTTTGTTTGATTTTCAAATATTTTGACAATCAAACTATTTGCTTATCAAAGCATATGTCATTTCTGCCAATCTGTCAACTTATTTTTTTAAATATTTTCCAGAAAGAGGCTTGAAAGTCCCTTCCCACTTGACGTTTTTCGCAAAAAATGCTATGGTAATTACTGCAAAAATCGTATAATCTGCTAGGGGTGCTTGTGCTGAGAGATATTTCATATCAACCCTTAATACTTGAACCGGGTAATACCGGCGTAAGGAAGCAAACGGATGTCCTCCTGGCAAATTACATGAATATATATAGCAAGGAGGCTTTTTTTATGAATAATTTTTTCGCTGCCCCGACAGACGCCTGGGGCGATAATGCGGTAAGACTGACAACTGTCGGACTGATCTTGGTCGCCACCGTGATTGCCGTTTTGATCATTGCTTCTTTATTCCTGCGCAAACCAAAGAAGCGTACCGTGCGGATCACGACCAAACAGCTTGTCTGCTCTGCTGCTGCAATGGCACTCGCAATCGTTACATCCCTGATCAAACTGTTCGATCTGCCGATGGGCGGTTCCGTCACACTGCTTTCGATGCTCTTTATCGTGCTGATCGGCTACTGGTATGGGCCAGGGGTCAGTATCACGGCTGCAGTCGCTTACGGTCTGCTCCAGTTTGTCTTAGAACCGATCTTTTACACGATCCCGCAGATGCTCGTGGATTACCCGCTGGCATTCGGTGCGCTCGGCATCTCCGGTTTCTTCTATAAAAAGAAACACGGTCTGATCCTCGGTTATATTGCCGGCGTACTGGGCAGATATTTCTTTGCTTTTTTGTCCGGTATGATCTTCTTCGGTGCTTACGCCGCGGACTATAACATGAGTGCCGCGGTCTACTCACTGCTCTACAACGGCGCTTACCTTCTGACCGAAGGCGGCATTACACTGATCATCATCGCACTCCCTCCGGTACAAAACGCGCTTGCCCGTGTAAAACGAATGGTATTAGAATAATTTTTAGTGACCAGAGCAGGCGGTCTTCCGTCTGCTCTTATTTTTGTAGCACACATCCATTTTCCAAACGCAGTACATAATCCGCACAGCAGGAAATCAACTCATCATCATGAGTAATAACCAATAAGGTCTTCCCCTGCTCTTTTAACATCTGCATTACCTCTGCTGCCTGCTTCATATGAATATAATCAAGACCACTTGTCGGCTCATCCATAAGAATAAACTCTTTATCTGCGGCAATTCCGCTTGCGATCGCAACACGTTGTTTCTGACCACCGGAAAGTGCCATCGGATGCATATCTGCGTACTGTTCCATATCGATCATTTTTAGAGCTTTCCGGGCAATCTGTTCACGCTCTGCTTCAGACAGACTTTCCGAAACACTTAAAATCACTTCTTCCAATACACTTTCTGTAAATAGCTGATGATTGACATCCTGCATGATCATATAACAATGATCCAGCATCTTTTTGACCGGAACTGTTTTTCCCTCAAACGTTACCGTTCCTTTTGCTTTCTTATTCAACCCGCAAAAAGTTCTGGCAAAAGTACTTTTTCCTGCTCCATTACGCCCAACAATGGCGATAATCTTATTTTTCGGAAGATCCAACAGCGGAATATCAATTCCGTGATGTTTATCCGGATAGACATACTTAAAATCTGTAAGGCTAAAATATTCCGAAGCCTCATTTCTTTCTCCGAAACGAAAAACACGACCGGATCTTACGGTTCGAAGTCCCATTTTCTCTGTATCTTCCACAGACAATTCCCGAAAATCCTTCCCCGCTATCTCCCGTTTCACCTCTCCGTTTTCAAATACAAAAACACGGTCAGCAAGTTCACGCAAAAAGTAAAGACGATGTTCCGCGATAATAACGGTCTTACCCTGTGCTTTCCACATTTCCAGTGTCTTTCTTAGATCCTCAATCGCTTCTGTATCAAGATTAGAGGATGGTTCATCCAGCACGATAACGGAAGAATCAGCAACAGCGATCGTCCCGCAGGCAATCTTTTGTTTTTCTCCGCCGGAGAGTTTAAACATACTGCGCCCCAAAAGCTTTGACAGATTCATTTTTTTTGATATTTCATCCATATCTTGTTTTATCGTTTCAGGCTCCCGCCCCTGATTTTCTGCAAAGAATGCAAGCTCACTTGTTGTATCAACACTAAAGAACTGACTTCTTGGATTTTGAAATACACTTCCTACTGTCTGCGCAGTTTCATATACCGGCTGCGCAGAAATCTCTTTTCCATCAAGAAGTACCTCCCCGCTTTTTTCTCCTTCAAAATAGTGGGGAATCAATCCATTGATCAGTCTGCACACCGTTGTTTTTCCACACCCGGAGCCTCCTGTAAGCACAATAAATTCTCCATCCCGGATCGTAAGATCAAGTCCTGATACACCTACTCTTAATCGAGGTATTCCTACCGTGTCTGTCACACGATAGGAATAACTTACCTGTTTCATTTCAATCATAATTAATACACCATAAAAAGTACCAATGTTACCGTCAGCAGAATCAAAAAAATATAATCTCTTTTTCGAAAACCGACCTCGCAAATATGTGTCCGCTTCACGTTTCCACCCAGCCCCTTCGTTAAAGAAGCCTGTGACAACTCATCTGCAATACGCACAGCAGACATCATAACCGGCACCAGTTCATACTCCAGTTTTTTCATCAGACTTTGCTTTTTTCCGCTGATCTGCCGCATACGCATTGCCTCCAAAACCGCTCTGTTTTCCTCGCTTATGGTTGGAAAAAAACGAAACATCACCGAAAGCGGGATTGTAATGACCTGCGGCATATGCATCCTTTCCATTGCAGTAATAAATTCTGAAACCGTAGTAGACTGCATCACACAGTAGCCCATTACCATTGGCGCTAAAAATCTTGATACGATCCCTGCCACCATAACAAGCAACAGATTTAACCCTCCACTGGTAACTTGAAGTACCGCGCCCTCTATCACGGACGAAAACAGATATAGGATAAAGTATACCGCAGCAAATCTGTAATTTTTTATTCCAAGCAGGAATACAAAAGGAATGATACAGCAAAATAACCTTAGCCAGTATTCCACACCGGAAAGCCCGCCGCAGATCATCACCATGCTGATCACAAATATAGCAAAAAGCGAAGTACGCGGATCAAATATCGACCTTCCGCCGCTCTCCTGAAAGGAAACAACGGACTGCATTATGCCATACCGGCTTTCTTAAAGTGTTTTTTCAGTACAGCGGCACCAAGAAGTCCGCCGAGAATACCGCCTGCTGCACAAAGTGCGATCAGCACAAAAAACATCCAGTCAGGAGTCAGTTTATAAAGTGTATCTGTGAATGTATCTCCATATCCTGCACGAAGAGATTCAAAATACGGTTCACGATATCCAAAGAACATTGGAAGGATCATTCCCATCATCCATGTGCTAAAAACTCCGGAACCGATAACAGCCATTTTAATGCTTTTATAATCTTTTATCTTTAAAAGCAAATCCGTGACCAGACCGGCTGCAACTGCAATCAGAAGTACCGGCCATGGACGCCCCATCAGAAATACAAAAAGTCCGAGAATGACGCTCATGATCGTTACCATGCCAAACGTGTGTGCCTTTGATAAAAACAGCATAAATGGAATCCCTACCACAACTGCACACACTACCGGCAGAAATACCATAAAGATCGGCACATATCCAACGAAGCTGGATACAAAGAAAAGTACGAGGTAGAGCGCTGTAAATACTCCGACATTAATTAGATCTTTGACTGTAAGTTTGTTATTCATTTTCTCCTCCTTAATTGTGAAAGCCCTTTATGGAAGCTCTCTGATTTATCATATTGTAATAAATACCTTTTTGAGCCGCCAATGCCTCCTGATTTCCACGCTCTGCAATACATCCGTCGCGGATCACCAAAATCTGCTCTGCACTTGCAACAGTATGTAAACGATGCGCAATCACCAATAAAGTTTTACCCTTTACAAGTTCACTGATCGCGGCCTGTATCTGACTTTCATTATCGGCATCCACGCTTGCAGTAGCTTCATCCAAAATAACAATAGATGCATCTTTTAATATACAGCGGGCAATTGAAATCCGCTGCTGCTCTCCACCGGACAGCGAAGCACCGCCTTCTCCGATCACGGTATCAAAGCCTTCCGGAAGTGCCATGATAAAATCGTAACATCTTGCTTTTTTTGCCGCTTCTATTACTTCCTCACGGCTGGCAGACATTCTTCCCATTGCGATATTGTTATAAATGGTATCCTGAAACAGATACACACGCTGAAATACCATACTGATATGTTCCATCAGCTCGGCAAGCGGTATTTTTCGAATGTCCTTTCCTCTTACCAGAATCTCTCCTTTACTGATATCCCAAAAACGCGGAAGCAGACTTGCGATCGTTGACTTCCCGCCGCCAGAAGGGCCTACCAGCGCAGTCATTGTATTTTTTTCAATCTTAAATGAAATATCTTTTAGTACGTCCCGCTTATCATAAGCAAATGTTACGTTCTTAAATTCAATCTCCGCCGCATCACTGCTCTCCGGTAAGCTTTCTGTTCCGGTATCGGCAAGCTGTTTTTCCGTTAAGACAGCTTCCATACGGTCAAGGCAGCTATTCATAACCGTAAGTCTTGTTACCTGCCCGTAAAATGCTTTCAATGGTCCGAAGAGTTCAAATACAAACAACAGCATTCCCAGAAACACAGATAGCGTCAGTGTTCCATTTTGATACAGACACCATGCCAGAACAAGCATCACAACGCTTCCGACTCCATAGGAAAGATTGATCGCTCTCGACCATGGTGCATGAGATCTTTCAAACGTAAGATTCTTTTCACAGGAATCACAAAAGCTGTTCGTAAGTGTTTCTGACTTTTCACCAAGCATATTATATGTTTTGATAATGCCGATTCCTTCCGTGAAATCAAGCACTGATTCTGTAAGAAGCTGACTTGCTTCCTGACGTTCGGCAGAATGTGCGAGCTGACTCTTTTTCATTGCCTCGCCGATCCCGTACATGACCAGGGTGACGATCAAAGCGGCAAGCCCAAGACACGGCTGAAACACAAACATCATTCCCACAAAAATCACGGCTGAAAACAGATAACTCATAAGATCGCCGATCACCATCATCAGATTTTCTTCAATAAAGATCATATCTGTGGACAATACGGAACTGATCTTTCCAATATTTCCTTCTGTAAAATATCCCATTGGAAGTTTTCTCAAATGTTTTCCCAATTTCATTCTCTGATCCGCAAAAATCTCAAAACCGGAAGCTGACTGCAAACGATCTGCCATATTCTGAAATATACATTGTAAGATAATACAAAGTACCAATGCCCCTGCACACAACCAGCAGGATTTTTCCGTAACCGTATCATTTAAAAATCCCGATATCATAAAATATGCCAAAACAAAGGGCGCTTTTGAACAGATCGCCTTCAAAAAAGAGAACACCGCCGCAAGACAGATCCTTCCTATATACCCCTTTGCCACACGCAGAATACGAAACATCAAGCCGATCATGCTCTCACCTCCCATTCCATACTTTCTTTTGCCGCATTCCACAAACACTTATAATCTTCAGAGGATTGCAATAATTCTTCATGCCTTCCCTCTGCTGCTACTTTTCCCTGCTTCAGAACACAGATCTTATCCGCATTCATGATCGTATGAAGTCTGTGCGCAATAACCAGTACGGTCTTGCCTGCTATTACTTCTGATATGGCAGCATTCATCTTTTCTTCATTTTCCGGATCAATAAATGCGGTTGCTTCATCCAGAACAATGACCGGTGCATTTTTAAGCAGTGCTCTTGCAAGGGAGATTCTCTGTCGTTCTCCTCCTGAGAGCATTTTTCCGCCATCTCCGGCAAGTGTATCGATCCCTTCCGGGAAACGCGCCAGAAACTCATCGCACCGGGCACGATGTGCCGCTTTAAGCACTTCTTCTCTTGTGGCATCCGGCTTACCGATCCGTATATTTTCATAAAGACTTATATTGAAAAGAAACTGCTCCTGTGATACATAGGAAATTTCATTATTCAATGCCTCTATTTTCATATCTGTTATATCCTGACCGCCAAGTGTAATACATCCGGAATTTAAATCGTAAAAATGTACCAAAAGTTTTGCAAGTGTTGATTTTCCACTTCCCGATTCTCCTACAAGTGCTGTCATCTGACCTTCTTTCAACTGCAGATTTAAGCCCTTTATCACCTCGGTATCCTTATAAGAAAAGCGTACATTTTCAAAACAAATATCATGATTTTTGCCTTCAAATCCCCTATTGGACTGTTTTAAAGGCACATTTTCAATCAGCTTCTCAAGTTCATCGATTTTATAGTCAAGCTGCGGCAGTTTTCCCGCAAAATTCATTGCTTTTAAAAATGGAGTTCCCACAGCAAATGACATACATATTACAAGGACAAAATCTGCCAGACTGCTCCACCCTTTTAGCACAAACAGACTTCCGATGGGAAGGGCAAATAATGCCACACACGGCAGAATGCTTGAATACAATGCCATCCAGGGCCAGCATGCCTTATACCATGCAAGCGTCAGATCACGATAGCTTTTTACATCTCTTTCGTAACGCTCATAGCTTTCACCGTCTTTGTTAAATACCTTGACAACCTCCATACCATTTATATATTCGATAATAGTGTTGTTCATCTTTGCTGCAGAAGAATAATAATCTTCCATACGAGGACTTCCTGCCCGAAACATCATTCCCATCGCAAGAACTCCAAAAGGCAGTGCCGCAAAACAAAGAAGCGCCAGTTTCCAATCCACAAAAAACATCGCCGCAAGAACAATGACGGGAATAAACAGATTTGCAATGCCTTCCGGGATCGCATGTGCAAGCAGAAGCTCTATCATATCAATATCATCGGTAAACACCTTCTTGATCCGCCCGTTGCCAAGTGCCCGGATCGTTCCTAAGGGTTGTGCTTCCAGCTTCTTCTGCAATGATATTCTTATATTTTTTAATGTGTTATACGCACTATAATGGGAATAACATAATCCCTGTACATACAAAAACGCATTGCCTATCATGCATACCGCAATAAGTACCAGATAAAGAACCGCCTTTTCTGCCGGCAGCGTATCTCCTGATATAAGAGGAGAGATCATCTGATACAGAAAGAAATATGGGAACACACTCAAAATAATTGCGATCGTAATACAAACCACAGCTTTTTTCGTATAACTCATATATTCCCCCATATAGGGTTTTACTTTTTTAAACATAAATCGTTCCTTTCTTTCGTTAGCATTAACTAACTCATGTCTCAAAATAAAAGGCTTCCTTAGAAGCCCAAAACTGCAGTCCAGTTAAACAGCTTTGCTACAATTTCGCAATGCAGCAGCGCTTTTTCACGTGAAAGCCCATGTACTACAGGTTCAAACATTGTTGACCAATACGCAGTAAGAAGCATATGAAATTCCTCTTCGTCTATTAAAAAACCGGACATTCCTCTTTTATTTACTTCCCTCATAAATGTGATAGATCGGGTCGTAACATCATCCACAAAATTATGAATGAAATTCGCATACTGCGTTCCAGCGGAATGACACAAAAGAAGTTTAAAGCCGTCATAATTATCATACATCAGATTAACGATATTCTTATGTGTTTCAGGCGTCATATCCCAGACATATTTCATATCCATTTTCTCAAGCTGGTCATAGTTAAAACTTTCCATTGTATCACTTAAATTTTTCACTACTTCGATCGTAGGTGCAACAAGCGCCTCAAACAATGCCTCCTTATTACTGAAACGTTTGTACAACGCACCCGTTGTAACACCTGCCTTGCGGCAGACTTCCCGAAGCGATACATCCTGATACGGTTTTGAAAGAAATTCCGCCTTCGCAATTTCTAATATTTTTGGTTCGATTGTTTTATCCGCAACAGACAAAGTGCACCTCCATGTGATAACAGTGTTATCGATAACAACGTTATTTAATATAACGCGCTTTTTTTCAAATGTCAAGTCTTTCCCCTTTTGTTGCCCTGATATTTTTTATCAACAGCCTTTTATATCCATATCTTTCCTTATTTTACAGGCTTCTGCATATAGAAAAAGCCCCAACGAAAGATGATTCTTCCGTTGGGACTCTGCTATTTTTTCAACACTCCGTAATGTTCTTCCATATATCCGCCAAACACCGCATGCTTATATCCCATTTTTTTTAGGACCCGCACCGCATCCTGCGGCTTATAACTGTAACTTCCCACGATATAGAGATCTTTTTCTTTATCCGGGATTCTGCGTAAGATCCGGTCTTCTGTCATTTTCTCAAGCGGGATATTGATCGCTCCGGCAACATGTCCGTGATTGTACTCCTCTTTGATCCGGCAATCGATCAGAAGCGCATTCTCTGATGTGTGCGCTCGATTTATTGCTTCATTTACCGTTAATTTCTTTTTAAAAATACTCATTTTGATTCCTCTTTTCTTTTTGTTCCTTCAAAATTTTATCTGTTTCTCACAGCATCATTCTCCTGTATAGGTGCGGTTGTAATACGCCAGACAGCATTTCCGCACAATACCGGCAACCATAACCACTCCAAGGATTCCAAGAAACGCTTCCAGACTAAAGCAGCTGACAACCAGTCCGATTGCCAGTGAGATCAGCATGGTTATCTGAAGACTTTTCTGTCCGGATATAGATGCGATCTGTAATGCACGTTCATCGTGAAGTTCATTGTATAAACGTCCAAGCTGTTTTTCATCCTTTAAAGCTCTAAGATTTTTGGTTATTTTTAATAAGGAAAAAATCTCAACAACAATAACGATTCCGACGATGAACCCATGTACAAAATCAGCGGCGTGTGCATCCGTATAACGCGATGTTAAAAATCCCGATGACACGACACATACGGCAATAAGCCCCAGCGCCGCGGTCATTCCATAAAATTTATTCTGATTTGCAAGTTCCTGTTTCATTTTCATAATCTTTTTGTCCATAGTATTTACTCCTCATTCTCAATTTCGCTGAAATCAAAAACTTCCTCGATGGTCAGGTTAAAATAGTGCGCGATCTTATATGCCAGTCCCAGTGATGCGGTGTATTTACCAACCTCGATCGAAGTGATCGTCTGGCGGGTGGTCCCTACAATGTCCGCCAATTCACTCTGAGACAGCTTGTTTTCTTTCCGAAGCTCTTTCATCCGGTTTTTCATAAGACATCCCTCTTATATTCTTTTTTTGCATAGCTAACTTTGCAATTAAAGTATAGTTCGCTTTGCTATTTTTGTCAAGTAAACTTTGCAAATTGTTTTTTCGTCTTATATAGCCAAAAAAGGAGCTGGACACTTCGTGCCGCAGCCCCTTCCCATTTTGATAAAATATTATTCCATAACCTATTCTCTCAGATTGAATATCGCAACCATATTGCGTAACTCTGTCGCCTGTGCTGTAAGTTCCTCACTGGTGGCAGATGTTTCCTCTGCTGCTGCGGAGTTGTTCGAAACGACATCTGCGATTTTCGATACTGCTATGTCTGCCTGTCCCATGCTCTCCGACTGTTCCAGAGAAACTTCTTTCATTTTCTTCGCACTGTCTGCTACCGTCTGTACGCCTTTTACTACTTCTTTCAAAGAATCCGATGCTTTTTCCGCACTTCTGTTTCCTTCTTCAACTTCATGCATCGATGCTTCGATCAATGCCTTTGAATCTACGGCTGACTTCGCACTCTCCTCTGCCAGATTACGAATCTGGTCTGCTACTACTGCAAAGCCCTTGCCTGCTTCCCCTGCTCTTGCAGCCTCAATAGATGCATTTAAAGATAACAAGTTTGTCTGACTTGCAATATCTTCGATCTGTGCAATAATTTCACCAATCTTCTCAGATGTCTCACTAATACGACTCATAGCAGTCATCATTGCCTCCATATCGGCACGGCTGTCTTCTGCCACACTTGCATATCTGTGTGCTTCCAGATAAGATTTTTCCAATTCATCTGCTGTTGCCTTGATACCATTACTCAGTTCATCCATCGTTGCCTGCATTTCTTCTACGGCTGCTGCCTGGTCAGTTGCACCTTCCGCTACCGACTGGGATGCTTCTGCAAGATTTGTAGAACCGATCAATACCTGTTCGGATGCCTCTCTTACACCATGTATGGTTTTGTCAATCTGACGGTTCATCTTACGCATTCCTAAGATCAATGCCTGAAATGCACCTTTATATTCTTCTTCACATTCGGTCGCAATGTTGAAATTTCCCTCGCCCATTTCAGCAAGCAGTCTGCCCGCATCATTGATGATCATACGGATTCTTTCTGCCATTGCTTCAATACTTTCTACAAGCTCTTTGATCTCATCCTCAGACTCAACAACCGGGAATGCAGAATCCAGATCTCCTTCTGCAAAGGTAATAAATCTGTCTTTCAGTTCAACAATCGGTTTTTCTATGGTCTTCGTAATCGCAACCGCCAGTTTACCGGAATATAAAACAGCAAAAGCGATAACCAAAATAATAATAATGATAAATACTATGATCAAAACAGCAAGTGTCGTCTGCTCTTTATCCCCGCATTCTACATTCAGTGCCATTAAATTTTCCAAGGCATCATCCAGTGCCTGATACTTTGGAGCACCTTCCTCTGCCATCATAGTCTGTGCCTGAATGCTTGCTTCCTTATCTGTTGTTGCACCTATTGCGGCAATCTTGGCATCAATTTCCTTGTATTCCTCCCATGCCCTGTCAATTTCTTCCATAGCTGCAAGACCTTCATCGGTTATCATGGTAGGACGTATTTCTTCCACTTTGGCTTCAAAAGCAGCTACTGCTTCTTCATGCTGCTCTTCCATATCCGAAATAAGTTCATCCGTTTCATAACCTATGACACCTCGTGTCGCCGCCCTGACTTCTGCTGATTCATTCATTGCCATTGCAATATCGCCCTGCGGATACGCATAATTATTCAGCACTTTCCTATAATCATTGGATACATACAGCATAACCAAAACAACAGCTACCAGCAGGATTCCAAAAAGAGTAATTATCTGCGTGTAGGATTTTTTCAATCGTTTTCCAATTCGCATTGTGTTAAATTTTTTCAGCATTTTTCTTCTCTCCTTTGCACTTCTTATTTTCAGGAGACCTGTTTACTCCCTAAGCTTCACTATACTCCTCCATTTTCGAATTTGCAATCATTTTTTCCTTATTTTCTTTTTTTTCAGACTTTTGTTTTCTTTTCCGCAAAAAGCGTGATTTCATTAGGCAATATTGAAAAAGCCATTTCCCATCTGATCCTGCGCGCTATCGCAGTTATTGCATCGTTTACTTCACGTATTATACTTTTCTTCCAAATATTGTTCTGATTTCATTGTTTTTTTGTGCACTTTGGTATATAATTAATGTTAATTACAGGTTGTTTCCAGAAAGGGGTATACATATGACAAAACAAAAAAACAATGGGGAAACACAAATCACAGTGAATCCCAACGGACAATCTGCTATGCTGCAGAAAATCGAAAAAAAGACTTATGGAATCGTAGCCGTCGGCATCCTGTTTCTGATCCTGTTTGCCGGAATCAATCTGTATTCCGGTCAATGCAGAAGTGAACAGCTTGAAAACACGATCTACTTAAATCAGTATCGCACCGGTTCTAAAACACTGACCGAGGCAATACAGTCCTACGCAGTTACTGGGGACAAAACCTATTACGACCGCTACAACAATGAATTAAACGTAGATAAAAACCGAGATACCGCATGGGAAGGTCTTAAAAAAAACAATTTAAAATCCGATGAATGGGCAGAGCTTGAATCGATCGCAGAAATGTCAAACGGGCTGGTTCCTTTAGAGGAGCAGGCAATCGAAGCAGTGGGCAATGGTGACATCGAAGCTGCACAGGAGCTGGTATTCGGCGATAGCTATGAGAAGACCGCCGCCGAGATCAATTCTCTGGCGGATGACTGTATCAACAAGATCGAATCCCGTATGGACACCAAGCAGAACATACTTAATATAATCATGCTCATTAGTATGGTTGCTTTTGCCATTTCTTTTCTCGTGATCGTAGATCAGGTTCATAAGATCATGAACTTCTCCAGAAAAGAGCTTTTGACTCCAATCGTAAAAGTGTCCGGTTTACTAGAAACACTTGCACGTGGTGATTTTCAGAATCAAAGCGATATGAAGGAGGATGACAGTGAAGTCGGCATCATGGTTGCCGCGATCAATTTCATGAACCACAATTTCACCAATATGATCTCTGAGATCTCAGATGTACTCGGTCAGATGGGCGAAGGACATTATAACGTTTCCTTACACGGAACCTATGTGGGTGAATTTGTTAAAATAAAAGACTCAATGGAAAAGATCATTGAAGATACCAGAAACACGCTGATGTCTCTCCGCAATGCCGCAACTGAGATTGACGGCGGATCAGAACAGCTTGCAAATGCCGCAACTGATCTCGCAGAAGGCTGTACCGAACAGTCCGCACAGGTGTCTCATGTATCGGAAGCTATTGATGAAATGGCAAAAATGATGGAAGAAAAGACAAAAGAAGCCCATGAAACTGTTCTCCTCTCCTCTAATGCCGGAAAAGTCCTTATGGAAAGCAATCAGAAGATGCAGGAGTTAAAAGACGCGATCGGTGAGATCAGTCATTGTTCCGAAGAGATCCGAGCCATTATCGGTGTGATCGAAGATATCGCAGGTCAGACCAACCTGCTTTCCTTAAACGCTTCTATCGAAGCCGCCCGTGCCGGGGAAGCCGGCAAAGGCTTTGCTGTCGTTGCTGAGCAGGTCAAAAACCTTGCCGAACAGTCTACACAGGCTGCCGGAGAAACCGCAAAGCTCATTCAAAGCACCATTGACGCGGTTGACAAAGGTATTGCCATTTCAGACGAAGCCGCAGCCAATATGACTGATGTCATGACCGGTGCTCAGGAAGCAACCGATAAGATGAGCCAGATGGCAGACTCGATGCAGCAGGAAGCAGAAAGCATCCGTAAGATCAACGAAAATATTGCAAAGGTATCCGCCATTGTGGATAACAACTCTGCCGCATCTGAAGAAACTGCCGCAGTCAGCGAAGAACAGACTTCACAGATACAGATGATGGTACAGATGATGGATCAGTTTGAAATTTAATTGATATTTTCACAGATATCCGACAAAAATATCGGGTTCGTTCCCTTTTGAAAACGAACCCGATATTTTTTTGCATTTTCAAGAATCAATTTCTCATGTACGATATATTTGTAAATGTGGTCTAATTCACGGATTGCCCAGTTTTACAAGCCTGTCATAATCCTGCCTTTCCGCTTCCAGCTTATTTCCAAACTGGTAATAACTTCCATTTACTATCATCATTTCCATATCGCACTCCCTATTTCACCTTATATCTTCTGCATCCACGTTCTCTTTTTAAAGAGTACCAGCGAAATCACAAGACGCACACATTCCTCCATAGACAGAATGAAATATACCCAGGTGATTGGAAGATAAAAAACAAACGCCGACAGCAATCCGAGCGGAACGCCGAATCCCCATGTTCCGATCACATCGATTGCCATAACATATTTTGTTTTTCCACCACTCCGCAAAATTCCGCCGCCCAATATCATGTTCTGCACTTTGACCGGCGATACGACCGCAAATACTACTAACAATGCATACGCCGTCTGTCTGACAGATGGTTCCACATTATAAATACCTGTATAGGCTCTGCCGAAAATAACTAACAGAACGGACAGTCCCGCTGAGACAAGCAATCCAAATTTCATCAGCTTCTTTGAATCCTGATATGCCGCTTCGTAATCTTCGTCCCCAAGTGATTTTCCGACCATGATACCTGCCGCCTTCGCAAGACCGCTTAGCGCTCCGATCACGAGACACTGGATTGGAGAATCCATTGTCATTGCTGCACAATCATTCGTACCGATGTTTCCATAGATGGCAGAATAAACATTTTCTCCAAGACTCCACAAAAATTCACAGACTAAAAGCGGTGTCAGAATTTTGACATAAGAGATCAGTTCAGTCCTTTCGAATCCGATATCAAAGGAAAGCCGCATCCCTTTCTCTTTTAATTTCCATATCAAAAACAGATAGGTCAGAATACATGCGATCACCTGCGCGATCACACTCGCAATCGCTGCCCCTCCGACTCCGAGTTCCGGAAATCCGAATTTTCCGAAGATCAGGATATAGTTTAACCCTGTGTTGATAACCAGAGACGAAATACTTGCGATCAGTGGAAAAACTGCTGCTTCCATACAGCAGAGCATGGTCTCCGCCATTCCGGATAATGCCGCCGGGAAAAATGACCATGCATAGATTCCAAGATACGTTTCCCCAAGCTGTCTGGTCACCGGATCTTTCGTATAACATGACAGGATTGGTTCTGTGAACGCAACCGACACAACCGTAAACAAAAGTGCGATTCCAAGTGATACCAGCATATTTACCCAGAAACTCCTTCTGACATTTTGTTCTTTTTTCTGCCCCATATACTGCGAGATCATAATTGCTGCCGCTGCCGTGATTGCCCCCAACACGACACCGTGGATCGATGCGAATTTTCCCCCCAGACCGATCCCGGAAATGCTCTCACTTCCGAGCTGTCCGATCATCACCTGATCCACAATGCTAAACGATGCCCGAAGCATGCTCTGTACGGTCACCGGCAATGCGATTTTTAAGATACTTTGCGAAAATGAATTTTTTACTGATAATTGTTTCATCGTTTTCCCCATCCTTTCCTTCTCACTTTAATATCATTGTACGCTTCTAATCCTTGCATTTCTGCCAAAAAAGTCTTATACTGCTAACACAATCCTATTATTTTTGGAGGCTTTATGAATACAACACGATCCCTGTTTCAGACAGACACACCATTCATCCTTCCGGATGGTCATGAAATAAAAGTACACGGAACAACCAATGTTCCTTATATTGTCTACCGCTCCATCATTCCGGATTACATGCCGTCCTATCCGCTCCACTATCATGAGGAAACCGAACTGATCTATTGTCAGTCCGGAGCCGGAAAAATTTCGATCGACGGAACCGACCATATCGTCCATTCCGGAGATCTTGCGGTCATTTTACCGGAGCAGATCCATGCCATCGCTTCGGTCTGTGAACCTTTTGAATATTTTAACATTCTCTTTAAATTTTCCATACTTGAACCGGAAAGCGAAAACAACGTCATTTTTGAACGGTATCTTGCTCCTTTTTGTTCCGGGGCGCTTACCGTACCTTCCATATTAAAAAGAGACAGTTCCGTCTGCAAGAAACTGTCCTCCCATATCATTCCTCTGATCCACGCCCGCGAAGCGATCAGTATTTTAATGATAAAATCCCATCTTTACGCCATTATGGATACTTTAAACCAGATTGCGGCGCCTCCTCTTCAGAAATCCGTTTCTGACCACAAGGCAAGCGCCTTTTTGCATAATGTGATCCAGTATATCAATCTGCACTATTCCGAAAAGATCAGTATTTCACAAATTTCTGCTTTCTGCGGCTACAGCAGCAGCCATTTTATGAAACTGTTCCGGGAATTGACCGGAACCAGCTTTTCCCAGTATCTGATCCATTTTCGTCTCGAAAAAGCCGCCAGTCTTTTACGAAACACAAAAAAGTCCATCCTTGAAATTGCCACGCTCTGCGGATTTTCCAATGCTTCGTATTTTACCAGGGCTTTTTTCAATCAATACCAGTGTGTTCCGTCTGATTACCGCCTTGACCTTACGGATCACTGATTGTTATCCCTGCCGTTTGCGATACTCTCTCGGACTGCACCCTTTCACTTTTGCGAATACTTTCGAATAATAATTAGAATCGGCAAACCCGACTTTTCCTGCTATGTCACCGATGGCTTCCTCGCTGTTTAAATATTCAAGGCTCCGTTCGATCCGGTACTCCTGAAGAAACGAAAAGAGTGTGACGTTCATATAACGTTTAAACAGTCTGGTGCACTCGCTTTCGCAGAGATGGATGTGATCCGCAATATCCTTTAACGTAATCCTGTTTTTGTAATTCTGATCAATATAGGAAATAATCTTCTTGATACGTTCATACTCTGTTGCATTATGCAAAACATTGCCGACAGCCGGACGCTTATGCATAAGAAGCAGTTTCCAAAGCATCTGAAGGCGAATCGTGATATCCATTTCATAAAACTCCGATCTTTCTTTATCTAGCACGATGATCTCCCGCACCAGCGCCGCAAATCTGCCATGCCAGTCCGCCGATCCGTCGATATAAATGGCAGGCAGTGAAAAATCCTGTGTCACCGGTTCGACATATCTGGTACAGATCGTGCTCTGAAAAAAACCATAGACCAGTTTCGGATCAAATGTCACCGAAACATAATCGCAATCCTCATTTTTCTCCATATTTCCCGCATGCAGCACATTCGAATTTTCAAATAAAATATCGCCCTCTTTTAAATGATAACACAGATCATTCACTTTGTAACACATCGTCCCCTTCCGCACCCAAGTGATCTCAATCTCCGGATGCCAGTGCCACATAAAGGAACCAAGCTCATACCCGGAAAGCTTTTCATAACTGACCAAAAACGGAAAATGGTCACTGCCGTGCTTTTTTAATTCTTTCTGAAACTGATTGGTAACGATCTGCATCTGCCCCCGCCTTTCTTTTCTAATTCTCTTTCACGCAATAAATTACCTTTAATATACACCATTTTTAGCAAAAAGCGCAATATTTTACTTATTTATCACAGATTTATCAAGGTATTTTCCGTATAAGGCGTTATAATAAAGACAGAAACGAACAACGGTATAAAAAACAGATGGGAGACGATAATTATGAATTTACCAAAACAGGAAAACTTAAAAAAGATCTACGGAGAAACCGAAAAATGCGGCGCACGCTTTCAAAATCTCGCAGACAACTTTGAAAAAATCTATCATCATGATCAGGCAGAATATTTTACTTCCCCGGGAAGAACCGAGATCATTGGTAACCACACCGACCACAACGGCGGAAAAGTAATCGCAGGAAGCATCAACCTTGATACGATCGGTGCCGCTTATCCAAACGGCTCAAACATCATCCGTATCACCAGTGAGGGGTACGATGAGATCGTCGTTGATCTTGAAAGATTAAACCGCGAAAATTACCCTTCCGGAACTCCGGCACTGGTTGCCGGTATGATGGAAGGCGCAAAAAAGAATGGTTTTAAGACCGCAGGTTTTGACGCATATGTCACCACCAACGTGATTGCGGCTGCAGGTGTCAGCTCCTCCGCTTCTTTCGAAATGTTAGTCTGCTCTATGGTAAACCATTTCTTCAACAACGAAAAAATGACTTTTACCGATTACGCAAAGATCGGTCAGTACGCAGAAAATATTTACTGGGATAAAAGCTCCGGCATGATGGATCAGATGGCATGTGCAGTAGGCGGTCCGGTACTCTTTGATTTCGCAGACCGAAACGACTTAAAATACCAGAAACTGGATTTCTCTTTTGGAACATTTGGCTATCGTCTGGTCATTGTAAACACCGGAAAAAATCATGCAGATTTAAGCCGTGAATATTCCGAGATTCCGGATGAAATGAAGGCTGTTGCAAAAGTTCTAGGTGCCGAACTGCTACACGAGACCACTTTAGATGCGCTCCTTGCCCACTGCAGCGAGATTGAAGACGACAGAGCCCTGCTCCGTGCGATCCACTTCTTTGAAGAGACTTCCCGTGTAGAACAGGCAGCTGATGCGATCCGTAACAAAAAATACGAAGATGTACTCCGTCTCATGGACGAATCCGGCAATTCTTCCTGGGAGCTGCTCCAGAACTGCTACTCCATGCAGGACTGCCACGAACAGAAGATCACACGCACCCTTGCACTGACACAGCTCTTTTTAAAGAAGATTAACGATGGTATGTGCCGTGTACACGGCGGCGGATTTGCCGGCGTTATCGCTGCAATCGTACCGGAAGCAGAGATGGAAAATTATGTAGACTATATTGCCCAGTATGTCGGCAAAGAAAACGTATATCCGATGGATATACGCGCGATCGGAGCTGCTCATATCGAGACTATGAAGAAAAGTCTGTAAATAAGATCTTCTATGATAATGATAGGCGA
>CAYMCM010000018.1:0-39526 GCA_964388945.1 uncultured Roseburia sp. | reverse complement strand
GAGCGCACGGCTGTTAACCGTGATGTTGTAGGTTCGAGCCCTACTCGGGGAGCTTTTTTTTTCCGGAAAGAGAAGAGGAAAGAAACAGCAAAACGTACGGCTCCGTGGTCAAGCGGTTAAGACATCGCCCTTTCACGGCGGTAACACGGGTTCGATTCCCGTCGGAGTCATCCAAGATTTACTTGACGTATAAATCTTGTTTTGGTAGAATATAATAAAGTATGGCGACTTAGCCAAGTGGTAAGGCGTGGGACTGCAACTCCCTGATCATCGGTTCAAATCCGTTAGTCGCCTTGGAAAGAGACTTAGTTTTAGGTCTCTTTTTTTTCTATATAAATTATTTGAAATATCCATTATAATAAAAGAGAAGGTAGGAAAAAATGGCAAATAAAGGGAGGATGTAAAATGAAAAGAAGAACAGTTGGTATTTTAATGGGAATGACTTTAATGACAATGGTTAGCGGATGCAGTGGAGAAGCATCTGTGTCAGAAGGAGAGAAGGGATCAGCAACTGATACCGTAACCGGGACTTCAAATTCGATATTGTCCACAGAGAAAGAGCTGGAGAATGTGGATAATTCTGATACAGAATTAATAAGTGTGGAAAATAGAGAGGAGACAAATGAGAAGGCGGTAAGTGAAGCTGGTCAATATGTGACAGTGGATGAACTTTGTGCATTGATAGAACCTGTCATGGAACAGGCGGCAAAAGATCTGATCGTGGATGGAAAAGAAGGGATGTCGGCAGATCTGCTGAAAACGGTTTCTGGCAGCTTTGCGGATATAAATGGAGATGTAGTAAGAGATGGTATCGTATCGTTGACAAGAGATGGCATAGAATCACTGACAGAAGATATGCTGAATGCAGGCATTATTTCCGGGGCAGATACACGTTATGAGAAGGGCGAACTTCATTATGCAGTTTCTGTTGCGGATCAGGGGCATAATTTTAAAAGTGATGTATTTCATTATAAAGAAAATAGTGGGGACATTATCCGTATGAATGTCCGCGTAACGGTAGATCAGTGGGCAGATATTGCAGAGGCAGAAGCGACCGGAACCGATTCAGTGCAAAGATATATGAGCATGATATATCCGGTATCTTTTGTGTTAAATCAGGGACAATGGAAGATTTTAGATTTTGAGAAGCCATCTGATGAAATGGAAAAAGTTTCTGCAAAGTTTCTGACGGATGAAGTAACGATTGATTATAGTGATATTTCAAAAAAATTTACAGGAGTATATCTGGCAGAAGGCGAGGATGCCACGAAGGAAGATGCGGATATGTTATATCTGTATGCATATGGAGACAGCCAGGATGGTAATGGAAACAGTCTTTTTCTTTCACAGAATAAGGGAGATGTTTTTAATTATGAAGTGATTGCAGGATATAACAACAATAAAGTGATTTTTGCGCGGAGAAATCCACAAAATGAAGAAATTACTTTGGAATATGTGGATAAAGATACGATCATTTATAATGGAACGAGTTATCTGCGTGATGCAAGTTATGATTCGCCACAGTAAAGGAAAATAGTCCTTTTTTATCTCTACCGCAAGGCATTAGATCCGTTTGGAAATCATGCGGATGTTATGGATGCGGTCGAGATATTTAGGGTGTCAGTTCTGTCAGAAGAACCGTAAGGTGGTTATTGTTGGATCTGCAAAAATTCCGAGTGCCGGAGCGTGGTAGGTGAACCAGAGAAAGCAAAAGGCAACAATAAAGACCAGCAATTTCAGTATTTTTGTATAGTTCTTACATCGACAGGATAAAGTCAGGCGGTATACGGCGAGAAACGCTGCGATTACACCTGCGGCAAAAACTGAAATATCAAGTGCTGCATAATGATTTCCCAGAATACCGGAGTAGGTGTAAAAGAATACCGGGATGAGGAAAGTGCCGAGCAGAGTACCTAAGAGAAGGGAGCAGGTTACGCAGGGATATTCTGTTTTTAAGTCCCGGTTCATGAAAAAGCCATAAAGCAGCATGGGAAAGAAGATCAGTTTCATGTGTTCCCAGGTGGACTCGTTGATCGGAAAGATGAGTCCGAGTATGTAGTTGTTCTGTGACCATTCGTAGACAAAATGTGAAATGGTACCGACGATCAGGACAAAAACAGTTCCAATGATCGTATAACGTTTTAATAGATTTATATTTTTCATGTTACATTTTATGAGCAGGAAAGAAAATTATGTATTTAGTATGGTAAATCTGGAACTCTGCAAATGGGATTAAAAATTCATCTGATATTTCGTCAGATAATCCAGGAAAAAATAAAAAAGAAAAATGACCTCCGGTCATCAGATGAAAAGCAACTTCTGATGTGGAGGTCATTTTTGCTATAAATAATAGTAAGTTATAATGTAATCTTACGGAAGTTTTTCTTTCCACGTTTTACGACTGCACCGTCACCGGAAAAAGTATCTTTGCCGAAGGAGGCTTTGATGTCAGTGACTTTTTCGCCGTCTAAGGAGACACCGCCCTGTTCTACGGCACGGCGGGCTTCGTTTCTGGAAGCACTTAAACCGGATTTTACAAGAAGGGTTAAGATATCGATCGCATCTTCACGGAAATCCTCCTCCAAAAGAGCGGTGGTTGGCATATTGTCGGTATTTCCGCCGCCTGCGAACAGTGCCTTTGCACCTTCTTCAGCTTTATTTGCTTCTTCTTCGCCGTGTACCAGCTTGGTCAGTTCAAAGGCAAGGATCTCTTTTGCCTGATTTAACTGGCTGCCTTCCCATTTATCCATTTCGTCAATCTGTTCCAATGGCAGGAAAGTGAGCATACGCAGGCATTTTAAAACGTCAGCATCCGAAACGTTTCTCCAGTACTGATAGAACTCGAACGGAGAAGTTTTGTTCGGATCAAGCCAGACTGCGCCGGACTGCGTTTTGCCCATCTTTTTACCTTCGGAATTTAATAAGAGGTTAATAGTCATGGCATAAGCGTCTTTTCCGAGCTTGCGGCGGATCAGTTCAGTACCGCCGAGCATGTTGCTCCACTGGTCATCTCCGCCGAATTCCATGTTGCAGCCATATTTCTGGAATAAGGTGTAGAAGTCAAAGCTCTGCATGATCATGTAGTTAAATTCCAAGAAGCTGAGTCCGCGTTCCATACGCTGTTTATAGCACTCTGCACTCAGCATGCGGTTTACGGAGAAATGTGGTCCGATATCGCGCAGGACATCCACATAATTTAAATCTAAAAGCCAGTCGGCATTATTTACTAAAAGTGCCTTGTCATCGGAAAAGTCGATGAAGCGGCTCATCTGTTTTTTGAAACATTCTACGTTGTGGTTGATCGTTTCTTTGGTCATCATCTGGCGCATATCGGTACGTCCGGACGGATCACCGATCATTGCAGTACCGCCGCCGATTAAGGCGATCGGCTTGTTGCCTGCCATCTGGAGACGTTTCATCAGGCATAAAGCCATAAAATGTCCGACATGGAGACTGTCTGCAGTCGGATCAAAACCGATATAGAAAACGGCTTTTCCGTTGTTTACAAGTTCTTTGATCTCTTCTTCGTCGGTTACCTGGGCGATCAGACCGCGGGCAACTAATTCGTCATATACTGTCATTTTTTCTCTCCTTTTGCATAAAAAAACCCCGTCCCATCAAAGGACGAGGTATCTACTCGTGTTACCACCTTAGTTTACAGGAAACTCACGATTCCTGTCTCAGTAAGTATCAATCAATACTTTTGCACGATAACGGGTGCAGATCGTTGCAGCCTACTAACCCAAAAAGTAACAGGAAAAAGATCCCGTATAAGGCGTTTGGTGCAAGGCTTGAGGAGGTATTCAAAATAAGCTTCCCATGCGCCTCTCATCAACCGGCTGCTTTCTGTCTGTTTCACTTAAATCTACTTGTTCCTGTCATTGCCTTTTTTCATTTGAAACTAACGCCATTATAAACATGGAAAAGTTGATTTGTCAATAGAACCTTTTAACAATTCTTGATTTTTTGTTTCTATTTGTTTAGTATAACAGTTATAACAAAAGAAAAATAAAAGGGGAAATTATGAGATCGAAAATTTTGGATTTTATAAAAGGAGAGACAGTTCTTTGCGCGGCGGCAGTGCTTGCAGTCTGTTCTATGTTTTTTGTCAGACCGGATGCCGGATATTTGGATTATGTTGACGGACGGGTGCTGGCGATTCTGTTTTGTCTGATGACAGTGATGGGAGGTTTTGGCGGGCTTGGGGTATTTGAGGCAATTGCGGCTTTCCTTTTGAAAAAAACCCAAAATTTAAGGCAGCTTGAGTTTGTGCTGGTCTTTTTATGCTTTTTTTGCAGTATGCTTATCACGAATGATGTTTCGCTTATCACGTTTGTTCCGTTTGCGATTTTGACGCTAAAAATGGCAGAACGAGAGGATGAGATGATATTTGTCGTGGTGATGCAGACGATCGCCGCTAATCTAGGGAGTATGTTTACGCCGATCGGAAATCCGCAGAATCTTTATCTTTATAATTTAACCGGAATGTCTTTAGGAGAATTTCTGGGATATATGGCGCCTTATACTTTAATCTCAGGAGTGATCATAGCTACATTTTTATTGTTTCGGAAAGCAGGAAAGGAAAAGATCACCCTTGTTTTGACAGCGGAAAAAAGAGCGCGTGGAAGAAAAGAGTCTATGCAGCTTATGCTTTATATCATATTATTTGTGCTTAGTCTGCTTGTGGTGGCGCGGATACTTCCCTGTGCGGTGGTATTGTTGATCGTAGTTGTTGCAGTGTGGATTACAGACCGGAATGCGCTAAAAAATGTGGATTACTGTCTGCTGCTTACGTTTGTCGGCTTTTTTATTTTTATCGGAAATATGGAACGGATTCCTGCGGTAAATGAGTTCTTAAAACATATAGTGACCGGACACGAACTGTCTGTGGGGATTGCGGCAAGTCAGGTGATCAGCAATGTACCGGCGGCACTTTTAATCTCCGGTTTTACTTCAGATTACGGAAAACTACTGATTGGAGTCAATTTTGGAGGATTGGGAACTCTGATCGCATCGATGGCAAGCCTTATTTCGTATAAATTGCTTGTAAATGAGGAGCGGCTAAGAAAAAGGGAATATTTCTTAAAGTTTACAGGATATAATGTTTTTATTTTAGTACAATTGCTGGCTTTTTATCAATTAGGATTGACTTTTTATCAATAATTCGATATATTGTAATAAATTTAAAAACGAAAGATTTCCTTGAGGGAGTAATTCGCGCAATAGATGAAAAAGCGTGGTTTGTCAACAGACTGGTCCGGCGGACCTGGCAAATCTTAAAGAATGAGACTCATGTGTGCCTTTAGAAAGAGGCATACATGGGTCTTTTTTTTCCAATAATACTGGTGTAGACAGATGTGTTCCGGAAATTTTGGGAAACTCAGGGAGAAAAAAACGAAATGAGGGTGAATCATATGGCATTATTTATGGAGTTGTTTCTAATGGGAGTCGGTCTGGCGATGGATGCGTTTGCGGTGTCTGTCTGTAAGGGGCTTGGAATGGTGAAGGTAAATAAAAAGCAGGCGGTGACGATCGGTCTGTTTTTTGGCGGCTTTCAGGCGTTAATGCCTTTTATCGGCTGGGTGCTTGGCAGGCAGTTTGAACAGTATATCAAAAGTGTTGATCACTGGGTCGCTTTTATACTGCTCGGATTTATCGGTGGAAAAATGATGGTAGAATCTTTCAAAAAAGAAGAAGATGGGGTTGTAAAAAAGGAGGATATGCCGTTAAATATAAAAGAGATGTTTGTGCTTGCGTTAGCAACAAGTATTGATGCGCTTGCAGTCGGGATTACATTTGCGTTTCTTGGAACGCCGATCGTGGAAGCAATCACGATCATCGGATGTACGACACTTGTGATCTCTATCGGGGGCGTTTATATTGGAAATTTTTTCGGAAGCAAATACAAAAACCGGGCAGAATTTGCAGGCGGATTGATCCTTGTACTGCTTGGACTTAAGATTTTACTGGAGCATCTCGGAATTCTGATATTTTAGCAGATCAAAAGATAAAAAGGAGAAAAAGAATGAGAGAATTGATTGTGGCGGTCATTACATTGGTCGTTGGTTTTATTTTTCTGATAAAAGGGGCCGACCTTTTTGTAGACGGAAGTGCAAGTGTGGCAAAGCGCCTGCGTGTACCGTCTATCATCATTGGTATGACAGTTGTGGCAATGGGAACCAGTCTGCCGGAGTGTTCGGTCAGTGTTACGGCATCACTCACCAATAACAATTCGCTTGCTGTCAGCAATGCGGTAGGTTCTAATATTTTTAACCTGATGGTCGTATGCGGAATTTGTACACTGTTTACGCCGCTTGCTGTACAAAAAGAGACTTTGAAACGGGATCTTCCGTTTTCTATCGTGGTTGCAGGGCTGCTGCTTGTACTCGGTTATTTTGGAATGACGCTGGGCAGACTTGACGGACTCATTCTGCTTGTTGTGTTTGCTGTATTTTTGGTGGTTATGGTAAGATCAGCATTAAAGGCAAGACGGGAAGGCACAGAGCAGGAGAATGCAGACAGCGGGGATGAAGTAGAGATCCTGCCGGTCTGGAAATGTATCGTATTTATCGTGGTAGGTATGATCGGTATTGCAGTCGGCGGAGATGCGGTTGTAGATGGTGCATCCGTGGTAGCGGCAAAGTTTGGACTGAGTCAGACGTTGATCGGACTTACGATCGTGGCACTCGGAACATCACTGCCGGAACTTGTGACATCGATCGTGGCTGCCCGCAAAAATGAAGTAGACATGGCGCTTGGAAATGTGATCGGATCAAATATTTTTAATATTTTGTTTGTACTGGGAATTGCGGCGGCATTAAGCCCGATCCAGTTTATCCAGGAAAATATCATAGACATTGTGCTGTTGATATTTATGAGCCTTGAAGTGTGGTTCTTTGCGCAGAGTAAAAAGAAGCTCACGCGCGGAGAGGGCATTGTGATGCTTTTGGTCTATGTAGTCTACATGGTCTATATCTGTAAGCGTTAGTGGTGCAAAACGATTGAAAATCATTAGAAAAGAGCATATAATATAGAAATCGGAAAAGCATAGAAGAACTGGTAAAGGAGAGATGTCTGATGGCAATTTTTGAAAAAATCGGTGACACGATCGTAGGTGCCGGAAAAGATGTTACAGAGAAGGCAAAAGAGCTTTCAAGTGTGGCAAAGTTAAAAATGGATATCCGCACAAAAGAAGAATTTGTGGAAAAACAGTATGCGCTGATCGGAAAGAAGTATTACGAAGCACATAAGGATGATGATATTTTAGATTATGAGGAGTGCAATGTCATAGAGGAGGCATTGGATTCCATAGCAGATATGAAGGCACAGCTTATGGACATAAAAGGAGCGAAAAAATGTTTAAGCTGCGGAGAAGAAGTTGCTGAGGATGCAAGTTTTTGCGCAAACTGCGGAGCAAAACTGGATGATTTTTTTGAAGAATAGTAAGCGTTTGGCGTTGGCTGAAAGTTGACAACTCAAAAAGACTGTGATAGTTTAATAAAGCAAATGAAAACACATTGAAAAAGAGAGTATATCTGTAGAAATATGACAGAGAATCCCGGATTGCTGAGAATGGGAGATAGGGAAGCAGATAGAAGATGGCTTTGGAGTGGCAGGGCTGAACCGGAGACGGATAAGTTCTGACAGGACCGCCTGTTATAGCGGGAAGTATCGCATCCGAAGGGAGGCTGTACTTAATGAGGCTCTTTACCGTGAGGAAAGAGTAAAAGTGAAGTGGTAACACGGCTGATTCCGTCTTCATTTCCGGCTGATCCGGAAGTGGAGACGGTTTTTTGTAGCAGCAACGAGGAAGGTGGAGGTCATGCCTGCATGAACCGACATCTGACGACTGCTTATCAGGGTAGGAGATGTTTTGCGAATCCTGCCCGGTAGCAGCAACGAGGAAAAGGAGAATAGAGATGGCAGACAAGGGAAAATTTTATATGACAACTGCAATCGCATACGCATCAGGAAAACCGCACATCGGGAATACTTACGAAATCGTGCTGGCAGATGCGATCGCGCGATACAAAAGACAGGAGGGCTATGATGTCTATTTCCAGACCGGAACAGACGAGCATGGTCAGAAGATTGAGTTAAAGGCAGAAGAAGCCGGAATTTCACCAAAAGAATATGTTGATAACGTAGCGTCAGAGGTAAAGAAGATCTGGGATCTGATGAACGCATCTTATGATAATTTTATCCGGACTACCGATGAAGATCATAAGAAACAGGTACAGAAGATATTTAAGAAGCTTTATGACAAGGGAGATATCTATAAGGGATCTTACGAGGGACTTTACTGTACTCCGTGTGAATCTTTCTGGACAGAATCACAGCTTGTGGACGGAAAGTGTCCGGACTGCGGACGTGAAGTAAAGCCGGCAAAGGAAGAAGCATATTTCTTTAAGATGAGCAAGTACGCGGATCGTTTGATCGAACATATCAACACGCATCCGGAATTTATTCAGCCGGTTTCCAGAAAAAATGAGATGATGAACAATTTCCTGCTTCCGGGCTTGCAGGATCTTTGTGTATCGAGAAGTTCTTTTAAGTGGGGAATTCCGGTAGACTTTGATTCAAAACATGTAGTTTATGTGTGGCTGGATGCGCTGACAAACTATATCACAAAGATTGGATATGATGCGGACGGAAATTCTTCCGAGCTGTTTAACAAGAACTGGCCGGCAGACCTGCATCTGATCGGAAAGGATATTATCCGCTTCCATACGATTTACTGGCCGATCTTTTTAATGGCACTTGATCTGCCGCTGCCGAAGCAGGTATTCGGGCATCCGTGGCTGCTGTTAGGTGATGGTAAGATGAGTAAGTCTAAGGGAAATGTTCTTTATGCCGATGAACTGGTGGATTTCTTTGGTGTGGATGCGGTGCGTTATTTTGTATTGCATGAGATGCCATTTGAAAATGATGGTGTGATCACGTGGGATCTTTTAGTGGAAAGAATCAATTCTGATCTTGCAAATACGCTCGGAAATCTTGTAAACCGTACTATCTCCATGAGCAATAAATATTTTGGCGGCGTAGTAACGAATACAAATGTGACAGAGCCGGTAGATGAAGACTTAAAGAAAGCTGCGACAGAGACAGTCGGAAAGGTTGAAAAAAAGATGGCAGATCTGCGTGTGGCAGATGCGATCACGGAAGTATTCAATCTCTTTAAACGCTGCAACAAGTATATTGATGAAACGACACCGTGGATTCTGGCGAAGGAGGAGGAAACGAAGCCGCGTTTGGAAACCGTTTTATATAATCTGGTAGAAGGTATTACCATCGGTGCAACGCTCTTAAAGAGCTTTATGCCGGATACTGTGGAAAAGATTTTTGCGCAGTTAAATGCAAAAGAGATTCCGTTTGATGAATTAAATACCTTCGGACATTATGTGAGTGGTACAAAGGTGACGGAAACACCGGAGATTTTATTTGCACGTCTCGACATCGCGGAAGTGATGAAGAAAGTAGAAGAACTTCATCAGAATAAGGAAGAAGAAAAAGCAGAAGCGGCAGGAGAAGAAGATTTTATTGACATCGAGGCAAAACCGGAGATTACTTTTGAAGATTTTGAAAAACTGCAGTTCCAGATGGGTGAGGTTATCGCATGTGAAGCAGTTCCAAAATCCAAGAAGCTGCTCTGCTCAAAAGTTAAGATTGGTAGCAGTGTAAAGCAGATTGTTTCCGGTATTCATAAGTATTATACTCCGGAAGAAATGGTCGGCAAAAAAGTTATGGTACTGGTAAACTTAAAACCGGCAAAACTGGCAGGAGTGCTCTCGGAAGGAATGCTGCTGTGCGCAGAGGATGCGGATGGTAATTTGTCTTTAATGACTTCAGAGAAGCCTATGCCGTCAGGAGCGGAAATTGCGTAGTAAGATATTTGAAACACATGCACATTATGAAGATGCAAAATTTGATACGGATCGGGAGACTTTGATAGCCTCCCTTCCGGAACATGATATTGAATATGTGATAAATGTCGGATCAAGTCTGGAGACGACAAAAAAGAGCATTGTACTTGCAGAGCAGTATGAATTTATCTATGTAGCAGTAGGAGTGCATCCGAGTGATGTGGCAGAATTAAATGATGAAAATTTTAAAGAATTGTCAGCGGCGGCAGATTTAAAAAAGACGGTGGCGGTCGGAGAGATCGGACTGGATTATTACTGGGATAAGGAACCGCAGGTAC
Source organism: uncultured Roseburia sp. (assembly GCA_964388945.1). Lineage (GTDB taxonomy): Bacteria > Bacillota > Clostridia > Lachnospirales > Lachnospiraceae > Roseburia_D. Next base: position 29,325 of record CAYMCM010000018.1, on the reverse strand, counting down.
AGGAAAACCAAAGATACTGGTTTCGCCGTCAGCTTGCGCTCGCGAAAGAGAAAGATCTTCCGGTCATTATCCATTCGAGAGATGCGGCAGAGGATACCATGCAGATCTTAAAAGAAACGCCGATGCGTGAAAATCCGGGAGTGATCCACTGCTATTCCTATTCGGTGGAGATGGCGCGTGAATTTATAAAAATGGGCTATTACATCGGAGTGGGCGGCGTGCTTACGTTTAAAAATGCGAAGAAATTAAGAGCCGTCGTGGAGGAGATCCCGTTAGAGCGGATTCTGCTGGAGACGGATTGTCCGTATATGGCACCGGAACCGCATCGTGGAGAGCGCAACAGTTCACTTTTTATTCCGCATGTTGTAGAAAAAATTGCGGAAATCAGAAATATTTCAACAGAAGAAGTTTTACAGACAACCAATACAAATGCCAGAGAATTGTTTTGGCGGGTTAAGTAAAGAAGCCGGATGCGGTGGAGTTTCAGTTTTGAAATTCCACCGCATCTTTTTGAAAGCGTTTCGGAATATTCTGGTTTTGAAGTGCATTATTTTTGCGTGCATCGATCGTAATGCTCTCAAAAAAAACGCACCATAGCTTTTGATATTCGAGTTCTGAATCAGAATAGTTTTGGATCATGTCAGAATCAAATTCTAAAGCATCAACGATCAAAAAATCAGGTATGGCAGCACGGTGGATCAGTGCCAGTCTGCGGTTGGCATCAAAGATCATGAAATTTTCCTGCGGCAGACGGTCGCAAAAATGGTTACCCAGGATAGGCAGGACATTGTTTTTAGGATGGATCTCTGAGAAAAGGATACCGGAGTGCAGTTCCTTAAAACGTACAAAACCAAGCAGATGATGAGCTTCCGTATTTACGTTTCGCGACAGTTCAAACAGATAAAGGACATACGGATTGCCGAGACATTCCATGACACGCTTGGGGTGTTCCATTGAGAAAGCAAGGAGCAGTGTGCGGTAGAGAGCATCTGCTTTTGTGATAGAAAAAGAGGAGGGCGATTTTGACCTGGATCTTGCGGCATAAGATTCATCAGCCATTAGTGCTTCACAAAGAACGGAATAGACCGGAAAACCGAGCCGGCGTTTGATCGTGTCAGCTACTTTTCTGCTTTTTTGGCTGTCGGCAGTTACACGGATATACTCACAGAACAATTCGTAATTTTCCGGTTCTCCTGCGAGAATCCGGATGTTTTTATGCCCGAACCGGCTTGCCCAGGCATCATAAACGGCAGTAAAGATACTGTCTAGGTCATTGCTGCATAAAAATACATACATTGAAAAATCCCTCATTTGTTTTTAATAGTTTGCGAAAGCAGGAGTTTTATGCGTCAAAGAGCGTGTTGATCGTCTGAACCGGCTGCGGCGGTTCGGTCATACCGACATCAAACAGGGAGATCTGCCTGTAACCGCTCTCACGGATATCCCGCGGGATCTGTGTTTTGTCCCGAAGCAGATTTTCGCAGATATAGTTTTCTTCTAATTTTGTGCGGTACATCATTCTGCCGGAGCAGGTAATAAAGTAAAGTGCGCGTTTTAAAACAACTCCCATTTTCTTTAAATCATCAAAATCAAGCCTTGCTGTGTGCCTTGCCTGCAAGATACGCTTTGCAGATTTTGCGCCGATGCCGGGCACACGCAGCAGTGTCTGGTAGCCCGCACGGTTGATTTCAACCGGAAAATATTCCAAATGGCGCAGAGCCCAGTCGCATTTCGGGTCGAGGTAAATGTTGAAATTCGGATGATCCTCCGAGAGCAGTTCCTTTACCGAAAAATGATAGTAGCGTAAAAGCCAGTCAGCCTGATACAACCGATGTTCCCGAAGGAGCGGAGGACCGCCGGGAAGAACCGGCAGACTGGAATCTTCGTTGACGTTGACAAACGCGGAATAAAAGACGCGCTTTAACTCAAACTTCTGGTAAAGCCCTTCTGCCACGCTCATGATCTGATAGTCGTTTTCCGGTGTGGCACCAATGATCATCTGTGTGCTCTGCCCAGCGGGAACAAATCTTTTGGACGGAACGGACAGATTCCCGCGCAAACCGCCGGAGCTTGCCGCAGGATACGCTTTGGAAGCGGGATTGCCGTCGGAATTTGTCACAGAGTGCGCCGCATCGGCAAGGAAACCAGTGCGTTCGATCAGGGCAGGATCGGCACCGGGAATCGCCTTTACATGGATATATCCGTTAAAATGGTGCTTTACGCGAAGCTGATACAGTGCCTGATAGATCAGCTCCATTGTGTAATTCGGGCTGATCAAAATACCGGAGCTTAAGAAAAGTCCTTCAATATAATTCCTGCGGTAGAACTCCAGCGTAAGGGAACAGATCTCGTCCGGGGTAAAGGAAGCGCGCGGAATGTCATTTGTGCAGCGATTCTGACAATAGGAACAGTTAAACACACATTCGTTGGTAAACAGGATCTTGAGCAGAGAGACACAGCGTCCGTCGCCGGAAAAAGTATGACAGATGCCGGGCGCAATGCAGTTACCCATGCCGGAGCCGTTTCCCTTCCGGGCTACGCCGCTTGAAGTGCAGGCAACATCATATTTGGCGGCATCGGATAGAATTTGTAGTTTTTCCATGACGGTCATTTGCTTTGGAATCTGCATAGTGATATCTCCTGTCTGGTTCTGTCTTTGGCGGTTATTTATACAAAACAGAACAAATGTTCTGAAACCATCATAGCATGAGAGAATGAAAATTGCAAGCAAAAACGAAAATATGTTCGAAGAAAAATCTGGAATAGACATTGCATTTTTCGCGCTAATGTGCTATATTACAAACCAAATTGAACAAAGAACAGCAGGTGTCAGATAAAAATGCTATTTTTGATCTGGTGAAAAGGGAAACAGGTGAGAATCCTGTACGAACTCGTCACTGTATTTAGGGAGCATGCGCCGCATATGTCACTGGGAGACCGGGAAGGCAGGCGTTATGTGTGGATCTATGAGCCAGGAGACCTGCCTGCTGTGGTGTACGGGAACGAAGTTCCAAGCCACGAGTAATTGGTTGTACGACAGAAATATATGAAAAGTATATTGTTAAATCTGCAGTCCATTTACAGTTTTTTTGTAAATGGACGTTTTTTTCTTATGAGAAAATTTTTGCAGGAGCAAAATTATTATTTGGCAGGGATTAGGTTTCGTATACAGTTCATAAAAAAATTGGAGGATCAATATTATGAAAAAGAAAATTGCAGTATTACTTACAGCAGCCCTGACAGGAGCATGTCTGTTCGCAGGATGCGGCAGCAAGGCAGATACTTCTGCTGCGACCGCAGATACCAAGGAAACTGTGCAGGCGACTGAGGAAGAGAGCACAGAAGAGGCAGTGGCAGAAGAAATTGCCACAGAGCAGAAGACAGAAAATGCAAGTGATAAGGTCATTTTAGTAGTAAGCTTCGGAACAAGCTATAACGACAGCAGAGACATTACGATCGGTGCGATCGAAAATGCAGTTACAGCAGCATTTCCGGAATATGAAGTACGCCGGGCATTTACCAGCCAGATCATTATTGACAAATTAAAGGATCGTGACGGACTTGAGATCGACAATGTGGAAGAGGCACTTGACCGCGCTGTGGCAGATGGTGTAAAGACATTGGTTGTTCAGCCGACACATCTGATGAGCGGATTTGAATATACAGATTTAAAAGATGCGCTTGATACCTATCAGGACAAGTTTGAACAGGTTGTACTGGCAGAGCCGCTTTTAAGCAGTGATGCGGATTATGAAGCAGTTGCACAGGCAATCACGGCAGAAACCGCTTCTTATGATGATGGTGAAACTGCGATCTGCTTTATGGGTCATGGTACAGAAGCAGATTCCAATGCAGATTACGCAAAATTACAGGAAGTGCTTAACGCAGACGGATTTGAAAATTATTACATCGGAACCGTAGAGGCATCTCCGTCCGTAGAAGATCTGCTTGCGGAATTAAATGCATCCGGTAAATATAAAAAGGTTGTATTAAAGCCGCTTATGGTAGTTGCCGGAGATCATGCGAACAACGATATGGCAGGAGACGAAGAGGATTCATGGAAAACCCAGTTTGAGGCTGCAGGTTATGAAGTAAACTGCATCATTGAAGGTCTTGGACAGGATGAAGCAGTCTGCAATATCTATGTATCACATACACAGGCAGCGATCGATAGCCTGGAAAAATAAGGAGTAATCAGTTTTGAAGCAGAAAATAGCTATGTTTTTTGCAGCAGTAATCTTGGGGAGCAGCGCATTTTGCGCCTCCCCGAATGCTGTTTTTGCAGAAGAAATAAATACAAGCCAGAGTACAGAAGGAAAAGTTGCAACACCGGAAGAGATGGCGCATGTGGAAAAGGTCGGTACGGATGATATGGTGCCGGTTACAGCAGATGAGATTAAGGATGGTACATATGAGGTTGAGGTTGAGTCATCATCTTCGATGTTTCGCATTGTAAAGGCAGAACTTACTGTTTGTGACGGCAGTATGAATGCGGTTCTTACTTTAAGCGGAAACGGTTATTTGAAGCTGTTTATGGGAACCGGTGAGGAAGCGGTGGCTGCGGATGAGTCGCAGTATATCGGATATGAAGAAGATGCAGATGGTTCCCGTATTTACACTGTTCCGGTCGAAGCACTGGATCAGGAGATTGATTGTGCCGCTTACAGCAAGCGCAAGGAAAAATGGTATGACCGCACACTGGTATTTGATGCAGCAAGCCTTCCGGCAGATGCGAGGATCTTGACAGAACCGGCAGAGACAGACCTGTCGGACGGAACATATGAGATGGACGTTGTACTTTTAGGCGGAAGCGGTAAGGCATCCGTTATTTCTCCGGCAAAAGTAGTGGTAAAGGATCATGTGGCAACGGCAACGATCGAGTGGAGCAGTCCGAATTATGATTATATGAAAATCGGTGCAATGACTTATGATCCGGTCAATCAGGATGGAAACGCCACATTTGAGATTCCAGTTACGGCATGGGATACGGAAATGACGGTGGTTGCGGATACCACAGCAATGAGTGAGCCGCATGAGATCACCTATACACTCACATTTGATACTGCTTCTGCAAAAAAGGCAGGGATAAGTGCCGGGGGTGTCATAGGTATTTTTGTAGTCTGTTTTCTGGCGGGAACCGGTATTGGATATGTGATCGTTAAGAGAAAGAAGAAATAAGATGACGGGAAAAAAGCGGAAACTTTTTTTGATTTTCATAATGGCGGCAGTAGTTCTGACATCCTGCGGACAGGCGAAGGATGCCGGAAAGCTTGGCGTAGATGAAAACATCAGTGCATCCCTGACTTATGACCACAGAATGCAGCTTGACTATGCCAAAGAATTTGCGGTGGATTATTATAACGGCGGCTTCGCGCTGATTACTATATCAGACGGCAGCCGTTTTTTGGTTGTTCCGGAGGGGGAAGATGCGCCGGATGACTTAAAAGCAGATATTGTGGTGCTAAAACAGCCGGTCGATCAGATTTACCTTGTGGCATCCGCAGTGATGGATATGTACTGCGCACTGGATGCATTGGATACCATAAGTCTTTCCGGGACTAAGAATGACGGCTGGTATATTGAAGAGGCAAGGCAGGCAATGGACGAAGGCAGGATACTTTACGCAGGAAAATACAGTGCGCCGGATTACGAACAGATCTTAGACACCGGATGTCATCTGTCGATTCAGTCGACTATGATCTACCATTCGCCGGAGATCAAGGAGAATCTGGAAAAATTCGGGATCCCGGTACTTATCGACCATTCCAGTTATGAGTCACATCCGCTCGGAAGGACGGAATGGGTGAAATTATACGGAGTGTTAGAAGGAAAAGAAGAGAAAGCAGAGCAGTTATTTTCGGAGCAGAAAGTGATGTTTCAGGGGGCATCCGGCGGTGAAAATACAAAAAAGAGTGTGGCGTTTTTCTATATTACTTCAAATGGCAGTGTAAATGTACGTAAATCCGGGGACTATGTACCGAAGATGATTGAGCTTGCCGGGGGAAACTATGTTTTTTCCGATCTCGGAGAGGATACGGATGCATCATCATCTATGAATATGCAGATGGAAGAATTTTATGCACGCGCAAAAGATGCGGATTATCTGATCTATAACAGTACGATTGAAGGCGAAATACCGTCTTTAGAGGCTCTTTTAACAAAAAATGAACTTCTGGCAGATTTTAAGGCAGTAAAGGATGGAAATGTCTTTTGTACGACACAGAATCTGTATCAAAGTTCTATGGAACTTGGGACGATGACTGCGGATATCCATACAATGCTTACAGGAGAGGAGGAGAATGATGAAGCCTGTACCTTTTTATTCCGGTTACAGTAAAAAAAGGACGTATGCGTTTTTGTACGTGGGACTTCTCCTTTTGCTCGTTTTTCTGATAGGACTGAATATCTGTATCGGCAGTGTAAATATCCCATTTTCGGAAGTGATTTCCGTCCTCGGCGGAAAAGAAGCGGGAGAGACGGTGAGGAATATCATCTTGCAGATCCGTTTTCCGCGGGTGCTTGCGGCAGTCGTCTTAGGCGGTGCGCTTGCACTCTCTGGTTATCTGCTTCAGACTTTTTTTCACAATCCGCTGGCTGGACCATTTGTGCTTGGGATTTCTTCGGGAGCGAAGCTTGTCGTCGCGCTTGTCATGGTATTTTTTCTTGGAAATGCAGTCAGGATCAGTTCGGCAGTTCTGGTTTTTGCATCATTTATAGGCGCGATGGTTTCCATGGGATTTGTGCTTTTGATATCTAAAAAACTGCGGCAGATGTCAATGCTCGTGGTAAGCGGTGTCATGATCGGTTATATCTGTTCGGCAGTTACTGATTTTGTTGTGACGTTTGCGGATGACTCAGATATTGTAAATCTTCACAACTGGTCGATGGGAAGTTTTTCCGGGATTTCATGGGGAAATGTCCGGGTGATGTCGGCAGTCGTTTTTATCACTGTGGCAGTGACCATATTTTTATCTAAACCGATGGGAGCTTATCAGCTTGGAGAGTCCTATGCAAAAAATGTAGGAGTGAATATCCGTTTTTTCCGTGTTCTTTTGGTACTGCTTTCAAGTATTTTATCTGCATGTGTGACTGCCTTTGCAGGTCCGGTATCTTTTGTCGGGATTGCAGTTCCGCAGCTTGTCAAAAATCTGTTTCAGACAGCAAAACCGATCCTTATGATCCCGGCGTGTTTTCTTGGCGGCGGTATCTGCTGTCTGTTCTGCGATCTGATCGCACGCACATTGTTTGCGCCGACGGAGCTTTCTATCAGTACCGTGACGGCGGTCTTTGGTGCTCCGGTTGTGATCTTTGTCATGATACGCCAGAAAAAGGAGGTATAGGATGGAATCCTATTATTTTACGGTTCATCAGATGACGGTCGGCTATGACGGAAATCCGCTTATACGGGATATTGAATTTGGCGTGGAAAAAGGAGAGATCCTGACGCTGATAGGTCCGAATGGTGCAGGAAAATCTACTATATTAAAAAGTATGATTGGACAGCTCGGGCTGATAGCAGGAACAGTTTTTTTAGATGGGGAAAGCATTGAAAAAATGGATAGGAAGACGCTGGCAAAAAAGATGTCAGTCGTCTTAACCGAGCAGGTGCGCACCGAGCTTATGACCTGTGAGGATGTGGTGGAGACCGGGCGGTATCCATACACCGGGCGGCTTGGTATGCTCTCTGGGAAAGACCATAAAGTCGTGCGGGAGGCAATGGAACTTACGCATACGGCAATGCTGGCAAAAAAAGATTTTTATGCGGTCAGCGACGGAGAGAGACAGCGTGTCATGCTGGCGCGCGCAATTGCACAGGAACCGGAGATTCTGGTACTTGATGAGCCGACTTCCTATCTGGATATCCGGTATAAACTGGAATTTTTATCCATTCTGCAGGAAATGGCAAAAACGAAAAAGCAGACGGTCATCATGTCACTGCATGAGCTGGATCTTGCAGAGCGAGTCTCTGACCGGGTGTTGTGTGTCAAAGGCGCATATGCCGGGCGTTTCGGGACACCGGAGGAGGTATTTACACCGGGCTATATGAGCGAACTTTATGGGATCAAGGAGGGATCGTTTGATGAAGCATCCGGAAGAACAGAGCTGGCGCGTGTGACGGGGGAGCCGGAAGTTTTTGTGATCGCGGGCGGTGGAAATGGCGCCTGGGTCTACCGCAGGCTTCAGCGGGAAAAAATACCGTTTGCGACCGGGATTTTGTGGGAAAATGATGTAGATTATCCGGTGGCATTTGCACTGGCGGCAAAGGTGATAAAGGAAGAAGCTTTTATGCCGGTCAAAGAGCAGACGCTTGTATGCGCAAAGCGGGAGATCGACAGGTGCAGGCAGGTCGTGTGCCTGTTTTCAGAGTTTGGTGTGTTAAACCAGGCAAATAAAGAACTCTGCGATTATGCAAAAGATCAGGGAAAATTAGTAAAAGGAGTATTGCCATGGCAAAAGTGATCATGATACAGGGAACGATGTCCGGGGTCGGAAAGAGTCTGCTCTGCGCAGGGCTTTGCCGTATTTTTGCGCAGGACGGCTACCGGACAGCACCGTTCAAGTCGCAGAACATGGCGCTCAATTCTTTTATTACGAAGGAAGGTCTTGAGATGGGGCGTGCGCAGGTCATGCAGGCGGAAGCGGCAGGAATCGAGCCAGCAGTGTGCATGAACCCGATCCTACTAAAACCAACGACGGATATCGGTTCGCAGGTCATTGTAAATGGTGAGGTTTTGGGAAATATGCCGGCAAAAGAATATTTTGCTTACAAGAAAAAACTGATCCCGGATATAAAAAAAGCGTTTTTAAAGCTGTCCGGACAGGCGGATATTATTGTCATTGAGGGAGCCGGAAGTCCGGCGGAAATTAATTTGAAGAAAAATGACATCGTAAATATGGGAATGGCAGAACTGGTGGATGCTCCGGTGCTTTTAGCGGGAGATATTGACCGCGGCGGGGTATTTGCCCAGCTTCTCGGTACACTCCTTTTGTTAGAGAACAAAGAAAGAGCGCGGGTGAAAGGGCTTGTCATCAATAAATTCCGGGGTGATATAAGTATCTTAGAACCGGGTATTTGTATGTTAGAGGAAAAAGGTCAGGTGCCGGTAGCAGGGGTGGTGCCGTATATGCAGCTTTCTCTCGAGGATGAGGACAGCCTGACCGACCGATTTTCCAAGAAAAGAAAAGGGAATATTGATCTTGCTGTCATACGCTTTCCGCGTATCTCTAATTTCACGGATTTTGATGTATTTGAACAGAATCCGGACGTATCGGTGCGTTATGTGACTTCGGTGGCGGAGCTTGCAAACCCGGATATGATCCTGCTTCCGGGCAGCAAGAATACGATGGGAGATCTCAAATGGATGCGTGAAAACGGGTTGGAAGCGGCGGTCAAAAAGAAGGCGGAGAGTACCGTGATCTTTGGTATTTGCGGCGGCTATCAGATGTTAGGAAAATGTATTGCAGACCCCTGCGGCGTGGAGGAAGGTGGAAAGCTGCGCGGCATGGAACTGCTTCCAACACAGACTGTATTAAAAAAAGAAAAAACGCGCATGCAGGTAAAGGTGACAATTCCTCAAATTTCCGGCACACTTGCCCATCTTTCCGGCAGGACGGCGGGCGGTTACGAGATCCATATGGGAGATACGACTGGGTGGAGAGTAGGAAAAACGGAACAACTCCCGCCAGTTCTTTCCGAGGGAAATGTATATGGTTCGTATCTGCATGGTTTTTTTGATGAAAATGGTATTGCCGGAGAAGTGATCGCGGCACTGGCAAAGCGAAAAGGGATTACATGTGATACCGGTAAGATGATGGACTATGCAGCGTTTAAGGAAACGCAGTATGACAAACTGGCAGAAACACTGCGGGAATATCTGAATATGGATTATATTTATTCTATTTTGCGGGAAGCGAGGATTACGGAGTTACCATGACAAAAGAAGAATTACAGCAGTTACAGATATTGTGTCCCTCCAAAGAGATTAAAAATCAGATCCGGGCAAACTGGGATGCGGTCGCAAAGCCGCTTGACGGGCTTGGAGCATTTGAGGAACTGACTGCAAAGATCGGTGCGGCGCTTGGGACAGCATCGTTTGATCTTAAAAAGAAGGCAGTCATCGTTATGTGTGCGGACAATGGCATTGTTGCAGAAGGCGTAAGCCAGTCTGGGCAGGAAGTTACGGCGGCAGTTGCGGCATCTATGGGAAAACAGAAGTCTTCTGTCGGAAAGATGGCAAAAAGCATTGGGGCAGAAGTGTTTCCGGTGGATATTGGGATCAACTGCAGTGAAAAGATTGAAGGTGTACTGGATAAAAAAATAATGCCGGGAACCAGAGATTTCTTAGAAGAACCTGCGATGACAGAAAAAGAAGTCTTAGCGGCAGTCGAAGTCGGAATGGAACTTGTGCGCCAATGTAAGGGAATGGGATTTTCCCTGCTTGCGACCGGAGAAATGGGAATCGGCAATACCACAACGAGCAGTGCGGTGGCAGCGGCGCTGACCGGCTGTGCGGTGGAGGAGATCACCGGACGAGGCGCAGGACTAAGCGATGCGGGCTTGCAAAAGAAACGCAAGATCATTACGGAAGCGTTAAAGAAGTATGATTTAAAAAAGGAAGACACGCTTCACATTCTGTCCGCGGTAGGCGGACTGGACATTGCAGGGCTTGCCGGAGTTTTTATCGGCGGGGCAGTCTGTCAGATTCCGGTGGTTCTAGACGGCGTGATCAGCACAGTGGCGGCGCTTGCGGCAGAACGGCTGGTGCCCGGTACCCGTGAGTATATGATCCCCTCACATAAGAGCAGAGAACCTGCGGCGGAGTATATGTTAAAAGAACTGGGACTGTCTCCGGTCATCGATGCGTCGTTAGCACTTGGGGAAGGAACCGGGGCTGTCATGTTGTTTGCACTGCTTGATACGGTAATGGCATTGTATGAGACAAGGACAACGTTTTCGGATATTTCCGTGGAACAGTATGTGCGTTTTTAAGAGGGAAAACTATGTTTTATTTGATTATCGGCGGCAGCGGGAGCGGGAAATCCGCATATGCGGAGCAGCTTGTGGAGCGTTTTGGGGATGATACAAAAAAATATTACCTTGCGACCATGCAGATTTTCGATCAAGAAGGAGAAAAAAGAAAGAAAAAACATCGGGCGGCAAGACAGGGAAAAGGATTTGTTACGATCGAACAGCCGAGAGACATCAAAAAGGCGGCAGAATGGATCATGCCGGGCAGTGTCGTTTTACTGGAATGTATGTCAAATCTTGTGGCAAATGAGATGTTTAAGGCAAACGGTGCAGTAAGCGGGGAAGTTGTGAAAACAAAGATTTTATCGGAAATGCGTCTGCTGCAGGAGGCGGCAGCACAGCTTGTCGTTGTGACCAATAATGTGTTTGAGGACGGCGTGCCCTACGATGCAGAGACGCTTATGTATTTAAAAACACTAGGGGAGATCAATCCGTGTCTGATCAAAGAAGCGGATGCCGCCACGGAGATCGTGGCAGGGCTTCCGGTCGTATTAAAGGAAGGGAGAAAGTCTGAATGCGGATCTTAAAATCACTTTGTATTTCATTTTCGCTGTATTCTAAAATTCCGATGCCGCAGTTTGCATGGGAGGAGGATGACATGAAGTATGTCCTCTGCTTTTTTCCGTGGATCGGCGTGGTGATCGGAGCACTTTTGATGCTTTGGCGCATTCTCTGTGACAGGTTTGCAATCGGCAGTCTCGCGTTTACCTGTATTGGAACGGTACTTCCGCTTCTTGTCACCGGAGGATTTCATGCGGATGGATTTATGGATACGATGGATGCGTTTCATTCCTATAAAGAGCGGGAAAAGAAACTTTTGATCTTAAAGGATTCTCATATCGGGGCGTTTTCGGTGCTCATGCTGGTATGCTACTATCTGATCTATCTTGCGGCATTTTCCGAGATTTCCGATAAGCGTGCACTGCTTGCACTTTGTTTTGGGTATGTGATCTCACGGTGTTTAAGCGGGATTGGAGTGGTCAGCTTTCTGTCTGCAAAAAATAACGGACTCCTTTTTACGTTTGCGGATCGTGCGGCAAAGCGGGTGGTTTTTATCGTGCTTGTTTTACAGCTTGTACTGTGTGTGTGGCTTTTGCTGTTTTTCTGCGGAAAGACCGGTGTGTTTGTGCTTGCGGCGGCGGCGGGCAGTTTTTGTTATTACCGTTACCGGAGTTACCGTGAGCTTGGTGGGATCACCGGAGATACTGCGGGCTATTTTGTGATGATCTGCGAAGCAGCGGCGGCGGTTGCAGCAGCGATAGGAGGGAAATGCTAGGATGGAGCTTTATGTAGGCGGTTACGCACAGGGAAAGACCGATTATGTGAAAAGAAAATATGCGGGGTATTCGTGTACGGTCATAGACGGTGCGGATACAGAGCTTTGCTTAAAAGATTTGTCAAAACAGGATGAAATCGTATTGTTTTTTCATTTTCATCTGTGGATCAAGCGGCTTCTTGCGGCGGGACAGGATGCGGAAACGATTGCGGCTGCATGGATAAAGATGCATAAAAATTGTGTCATCGTTGCGGATGAGGTCGGAAATGGGATCGTGCCGATGAAAGAAGCAGATCGGGAGTATCGTGACCGGCTTGGCAGGATCTTGATTTCCATTGCGGCGCAGGCAGAAAGGGTGGAGCGTGTTATATGCGGAATCGGACAGATCTTAAAGTAACGCTTTTTCTGATCCGGCATGGGGAGACAGCGGCAAACCGGGAGCACCGCTATCTCGGCAGGACGGATGAGCCGCTCTCAGAAGCGGGACGGGCAGAACTTATCTTAAAAAAGAAAGAAATAACGTCTTTTGCTTTGATGCTTTTTTCGAGTCCGATGCTGCGGTGCAGACAGACGGCAGAGATCCTGTTTCCGGAAAAAGATCCGGTGCTGATCCCGGAGTGGACGGAGATGGATTTCGGCAGGTTTGAGGGAAAAAATTATAAGGAGTTAAACGGTGATGCGGACTATCAGGCATGGATTGACAGCGGAGGAACACTTCCGTTTCCGGGTGGAGAGAGCAGGGAAGATTTTATCCGGCGCACAACGATGGGATTTGAGCGGGCGATGGAGTATCTGCGTAAACAGAGTACCCTAGGAAACGTGTTGGAGATTCAGGCGGCAGCAGTAGTGCATGGCGGTACGATTATGGCACTTTGCAGTTTCTTTTTAGGTGGTGCGTATTTTGATTTTCAGGTGGAAAACGGCAGTGGTTATGTGTGCCGGTTTTCTCTTCCGGCGGTGCAGGCGGATGGTGTGGAATATGTACAGAAGCATGGGATGGAGATAAGAAAATTATGATAATGTATCACATGATCGCATTTTTTGCGGGTTTTTTGCTGGATCTTTTGTTTGGCGATCCGCATTTTCTGCCGCATCCGATCCGGCTGATCGGGCGGCTCATTACTTTTTTGGAGAAAAAATTATATGATGAAAAGAAAAACCTGCTTTTGCGGGGAAGGCTTTTAGTCGGAGCGGTACTTCTTGTGACCGGAGCAGTGTCTGGAGGAATACTGTATATTGTATACAGTATATACCCGGTGGCGGGCTGTGTTACCGAGAGTATCATGACCTATCAGATCCTTGCGGTAAGATCGTTAAAGGTGGAGAGTATGAAGGTCTATCACACGTTATGGACGGGGACGATTGAGGAGGCAAGGTATGCCGTGTCCATGATCGTCGGTCGGGATACTGCGTGTCTGGATGAGGCGGGAGTTACGAGGGCAGCGGTCGAGACGGTAGCGGAAAACACATCGGACGGTGTGATCGCACCAATGATCGCATTGGCGGTTGGCGGGCCATTTCTTGGCTTTTTATATAAGGCGGTCAATACGATGGACTCGATGATCGGTTATAAGAATGAGCGTTATCTGTTATTTGGGCGCGCGGCCGCAAAACTTGATGATGCCATAAATTATCTTCCGGCGCGCATCAGCGCATATTTCATGATACTAGCGGCATTTCTTGCGGGAAAAGAATTTGACGGAAAGCGTGCACTGCGTATTTACCGGCGTGACCGCAGAAAGCATGCAAGCCCGAATTCTGCCCATACGGAAGCAGTCTGTGCAGGAGCGCTCGGAATAAGGCTTGCGGGAGATGCAAGTTATTTCGGAAAGCTCGTAAAAAAGCCTTATATCGGAGATGATGAAAGACCGGTGGAAATCTGCGATATTAAGCGGGCAAACAGACTTTTGTATGTAACCGCATTTTTGTGTGAGTTTGGTTTACTCATTTTGCAGGCGGTCATTTTCGTTGGCTATACTCTTTAGCAGGTTACAGTATCTTTCATACAGGAAATAAGAGAAAAAAGAGGGGGCAAAAAATATGAAACAGGGAGCGCATGGAGGAGACATTTACCGCAATCAGGTGACACTTGATTTTTCGGTCAACATCAATCCGCTCGGTATACCGGAGCGTGTGCAGGCGGCACTTGTGAAAGCGGCGGAAGAATGTATGCATTATCCGGATATGGAGGCGGAAAAATTGCGAAAAGCGATTGCAGGAATGACGGGTGAGGACTGTAACTATATCGTATGCGGCAATGGCGCATCGGAGCTGTTTGTTGCGATCGTACATGCGCTTTGTCCGAAGAAAATACTGATCCCGGTGCCGTCTTTTTGGGGTTACGAGAAAGCGGCAAAGACATCAGGTGCAGAGATTTGTTATTACCAGATGAAAGAAGAAAACGGTTTTATGCCGGATGAAGGGATAGTGGAAGCATTAAAAGGAGGCGCAGACCTGCTTTTTTTAGCAAATCCGAATAATCCGACCGGAAGTCGGATACAGCCGGAGCAGTTGGTAAAAATCATTTCTTATTGCAAAGAAAAAGGAATAACCGTGGTACTGGATGAATGTTTTATTGAATTTACGGATGACTGGAAAGCGCAGACATTGTTAAAACGGACAGATACATTTTCTAATCTGATCGTAGTCCGGGCGTTTACCAAGATTTTTGCGATTCCGGGGGTGCGGCTTGGCTATCTTGTATGTAAAAATGAAATGCTGACAGAGAGGATCAAAGATCAGCTTCCAGAGTGGAATCTTTCGGTATTTGCGCAGAAAGCGGGAGCGGCAGCGGCAGAAGAGACAGACTACCTCAGGCGGACAGTCATTTTTTTAAAGAAAGAACGGGAGTATCTGACAGATAAATTAAAAAAATTGGGAATCACGGTCTTTCCAGCGGCGGCAAATTTTCTGCTGCTGCATACCGGACTGCCGCTGTATGAGGAACTGTTAAAACGCGGGATACTGATCCGTGACTGCAGTAATTTTCGTGGGCTGAATGGGGGATATTATCGGGTTGCGGTAAAACTGCGGGAGGAAAATGACAGGCTTCTTGCGGCGGTTGCGGAGATCTGTGTAAACGAGAGAAAAAGGAGAGTGCGGTGATATGAAAGAGATCGAATATGTAAAGCCGGGGGAAATTGAAGCAAGAAGTTTTGCGATCATTGAGGAAGAACTAAAAGAACGCGGACTTATGATCCCGGAGGAACAAAAGCCAGTGACAAAGCGCGTGATCCATACGACAGCAGATTTTGATTATGTAAATACCATGATTTATGCACCGGATGCGGTAAAAACAGCAAAGGATCTGATCCTTAGAGGTGCGGATATTGTGACGGACACAAATATGGCGCTTGCCGGAATCAACAAGCGTGTGCTTGCGCATTATGGAGGAGCGGCACACTGCTTTATGGCGGATGAAGAAGTTGCGGCACGCGCGAAGGAGCGCGGAGTGACCAGAGCAGCGGTCAGCATGGAATTTGCGGCAAGCCTTAAAAAACCGGTGATATTTGCGGTGGGAAATGCGCCGACTGCACTGATTTGTCTGTATGAAATGATACAAAGCGGTGCGTTTCATCCGGCATTTATCATCGGCGTTCCGGTTGGCTTTGTCAATGTGGAGGCGGCGAAGGAGCTTATTTTAAAAACGGACGTCCCATATATCATAAACCGGGGAAGAAAAGGAGGCAGCAATGTGGCTGCCGCAATCTGTAATGCTCTTTTGTATGAGCTTGGGCGGAACAATATCTGAAAAATAAAAGTTTTCCTTATAAAATCCTTAGAAATGAGCGGTATTGTTATATCAGTAAAAAAAAGAGGAGGAATTTTATGAGTGAAACTATGATTCAGACCAAACATCTCTCGAAACAATTTGGAAAGCAGAAAGTATTGAAGGATGTGACGCTTTCTATACCGGAGCATTGCGTATACGGACTGCTCGGCGCAAACGGCGCAGGAAAATCCACGCTGCTAAAAATGATGACGGGACTTCTTACGCCGACATCAGGTAAACTGTATTTTAACGGTCATGTGTGGACGAGAAAAGACTTAAAGGACATAGGCTCTTTGATCGAGACACCGCCTATCTATGAAAACCTGACAGCCTGGGAAAATTTAAAAGTGCGTGCGCTGATGCTTGGTGTGTCGGAAAAGCGCATGGAAAAGGTATTGCAGATCGTGGATCTTCGGAATACCGGAAAAAAGAAAGCAGGAGCGTTTTCACTTGGCATGAAGCAGCGGCTTGGGATCGCGATCGCACTGCTTGGAAATCCGAAGCTTCTTATTTTGGATGAACCGACAAACGGACTTGATCCGGTGGGAATAAAAGAACTGCGTGAACTGATTCGGAGTTTTCCGAAGCAGGGGATAACCGTTATCGTGTCGAGCCATATTTTAAGTGAGATCCAGCATACGGTCGATTACATCGGTATTTTGTCAAATGGAAAACTGGAATATGAGGGCAGTGTGCAGCAGAGCGGGGATTTGGAGAAGCTGTTCATGGATGTTGTGCAGAAGGGGGAGAAATAGATGAAAAAGTATTTTCTTGCGGAAAAAATGAAATATCGGCATACGTTTCTTTTCTTTATTCTGGCGGCAATGCCGCTTGCGTCCTGCTTCTTTTCGGCAGTTTTAACCGGAGCATATTTTGTTATGGACAGCTTTAACTGGTGGTATATTATCCTGTTTCCTGCCATGACAGCGATCATCTGTGCCATGATCGGCGGCAAGGACCGGAAACAAAAAAACCGCACGATTTTTTCACTTCCGGTAAATATGGGAAAAATATGGGATGCGAAGATCCTTACTGCGGCGTGTGCAACAGCAGTGGCAACCGGTATTCTGTTAGCAGGAACTTTAATTGGGGATATGGTGCTGACAAAGGGACTGCATGTTACTTTATTGTATCGGCAGGCGGTCGGAATGCAGATCGCTGCAGCGTTTTTCATCTGGCTTACTTCGCTGTGGCAGATTCCGCTCTGCCTTCTGCTTTCCCAAAAGTTTGGTACATTTGTCATGTTTTTGATCCATACGGCAGTCTATATCGCATTGGCATCCGAGGTGTCCTTACAGTCGTGGTTTGCGCTTCTGCCGCAGGGGATTACAGCACGTTTAATGTGCGTTATG
Source organism: uncultured Roseburia sp. (assembly GCA_964388945.1). Taxonomy (GTDB): domain Bacteria; phylum Bacillota; class Clostridia; order Lachnospirales; family Lachnospiraceae; genus Roseburia_D. The sequence continues at coordinate 11,896 of CAYMCM010000018.1, read as the reverse complement.
TTAAAAGTTCTGCCAAATGGACTTTCTGCTTTGGAAGATCCGATCTTGCAGACATCTAAAATAGGAAATGTCCTTACCGTATTGATCGGAACAGTATCCGCATTGCTCTGGCTGCTGTTGTTGTGGGTCATAAGCCGGAGATGGTTTCAGAGGCAGGTGAAAAAGCAGTGAGAGAGACAGTAAATCTGTGGAAAGCGGAATTTATAAAAATGCGTCACATGGGATTTTATCTGCTCCATATATTTGGAGCGGTTATTCCCAGCGTAATATTTCTTTTGTATTATACAGTTGCTCACTGGGAAATGAGATCCCAGATCACCGGATTTATCGAGACAATCGGTATCGCGTTTTCGATGATGGCTGGTATTCTATGCGCAAAGAGCGTGGAACTCGAACAAAGCGGGCATTTTCAGACCTTTTTCGGGGTGTCCGTTTGGCGCGGACATGCTTTTTTGGCAAAGTGGATGTCCTTACAGAGCCTTGCGTTTGCGGCGGTTTTTTCGGCAGTCGGCATCTTTGCCGCAGGGGAAATACTGCTCTTGGAAAATACAAAGATCAGCGTTTCGGCATATCTGGTCATGGCATTTTTTTTATGGGCGGGAAGCATTCCGCTGTATGCGGAACATCTTTTTTTGAGTCTGAAATTTTCCGGAACCGTTTCTATGGGAGTGTCAGCATTGGAAACGTTAATTGCGGCATTGTTTGTATCGAAACTTGGGGACGGCATCTGGATGTTTTTCCCGGCGTCCTTTAGTGCGAGGGGCAGTATGATGTATGTTACCGATATTTACTGTCATGGAACCAGCGGCTGGTATACGGCGGTGCAGCTACGTCAGATGGCAGTCATGTGTGGATTGATTGGTTTTGCGATTTGTGCCATAATTATCGTGTGGTTTCATTTTTTTGAGGGAAGAGATTATGGTGACTAGAATACTTGTGATTGATGATGACAAAGGAATTTTGCGTCTGATTGAGCGGGCACTGCAGAAAGACGGCTGTGAAGTTGTGACCGTGGAAGATCCGCAGAAGTTAGATGTGGAACACTTAAATCAGTTTCAGCTTATTTTGCTGGATGTGATGATGCCCGGCATTGACGGATTTACCCTGTGTAAAAACATCCGGGATAAAGTAGACGCTCCGATTTTGTTTGTGACTGCAAAGTCAGAGGAAAAAGATCTGATGATGGGGCTTGGTATCGGCGGAGATGATTATATCATAAAGCCGTTTGGCATCGGGGAACTGCGTGCGCGTGTAGAAGCACATCTCCGCAGGGAAATGCGGGAAAAGAAGCATCTGCTTACGATCGGTGAGGTGGAAATTTCATTGCAGGCAAAACAGATTTTTTGCAGAGGGCAGGAGATTTCGCTTACGAAAAGCGAGTATGCCATCTGTGAGTATCTGGCATTAAACCGCAGTCAGGTGTTTTCTAAGGAACAGATCTATGAGCATGTATTCGGATATGACGGTGAAGCGGACAGCTCTGCGATCACCGAGCATATTAAAAATATCCGGGCAAAATTCCTAAAACAGGAGGTTTCCCCGGTGGAAACCGTATGGGGGATCGGTTATAAATGGAAATAAGATGGAGACGGAAAAAAGCTACACTGGCGGGGCTGTTTACGAAATATACGGTGATCTTCTGCGCAAATATCATACTCATTGTGTGTGTACTTTTTTGTGTGATCAGCATGCTTCCCATGAGTGGGATATTCCTTCCGGCAGATTATACGGAAATCCAGTTGAGTGAGCGGCAGCAGGAGATCGCTTCGGCAGATGTGGTGACTGCGGACATGATACCGACGCAGTGCGGCTATGGGATTTATGACGCAGACGGATGGTACGGTTATGGAAATTTCACTGATGAGGAAAAAGAACCTGCGTGGAAACACTATCAGAAGGATGATATACAAGCCGGGGGAGCGGCATATTACCGTTTTATCGAAAGAGATAGCGGAGAGATCTGTATTGTAAAATACGAGATTTGCATGAAGTTTGCGGATGAACGGTTGAATGAAGTTCTGCCGAATCCGGAGAGAGTTATGATCGTGGCAGCCTTCTTTTTGTTTGTGCTGCTTCTGCTCCTTAATGCGGTGTGCGTGTCGCGGAAGTTTGCAGAAATCTTAAAGAGGAGATTGAAAAAGCTGGAAACCGTTACAAAAAAAATAGCGGACAGTGAACTGGATTTTGAGATTGAAGCATCGGATATCCGTGAGATAGACGCAGTAATGGATTCGTTTGAAAAAATGAAGCAGGCGTTAAAAGAATCGCTGGAGCGGCAGTGGAAGCTGGAAGCGCAGAAAAGCGAGCAGATGGCGGCACTGGCGCATGACATAAAAACGCCGCTTACTATTATCCGAGGACATGCGGAGCTTTTGTCCGAAGAAAAGCGTTCAGAGGAAGAACAGGAGAGTCTTTCCTATATTCTGTTGAATGTGCAGCATATTGAGTCCTATCTTGCGTCCATGCGGCAGGTGCTTGGCGGCAGCAGTCTGCCGGAAAAGCAGAAGCAGTTTTCGGCAGAGGAACTGGAGGAGTTATTATATGACATCGCGCGGCAGATTACAGCCGCACAGGGCAGTTTTGTCACGTTTTCCGGTGAAAAAACAGATGCGGTGGTGAATTGTGACAGAGAACTGCTCGTCCGTTCCTTTGAAAATATGTTAAGTAATGCCTTAGCTTATGGCGACAGTAAAAAAGGCATCCGTGTTGCCGTGAAGGGAAGTGGAAAGGAAAAGAAGGAATTTTTAAAAATTTCGGTCTTTAATTTCGGCAGAGGCTTTTCGGAAAGAGATCTGTTATATGCGGATCAGGAATTTTACAGCGGAGATGAGAGCAGGCATGGCGGCGCGCATCAGGGACTCGGACTTGCCATTGTAAGAAAATTTGCACAGGCGCAGGGCGGCTGTCTCGAATATAGAAATGAAGAAGGCGGGGCAGTTGTGGAACTGTATTTGAAAGTGGAATAGGTAATGATATAATGGTAATTGCGATATAAAATTACAAAGGGGAGGAAAATCATGAAAAAGAAGATTTTACCTAAAGTGCTGTTTGCGGCAGCAGTTTTTCTGGCAGCGGTGATCCTGCTTGTCAGTAATTATCTGGTCAATTATGCAATCGGAAGAAACGGAGATGGCGGAGACCGAGAGGTAGCATTGGATGTCGAGACGCAAAAAGAGGGTATCGAAAAGACGATCGCGGATAATCAGGCATTGCAGAAAACAAAAAGTGAAGAATTTTTAACGGAGCATCCGGCAGAAACGGTCGGCATTACATCGGAGGACGGGCTTAGTTTAAGCGGAGCATATTATGAAAATGCGGACAGCCATTTATGGGCGGTCACGCTGCATGGCTACCGCAGTGACCACCGCGCAGGTGTTGCGGCGGCACAGCATTTTTATGATGCGGGGTATCAGGTGCTCTCCCCGGATCTGCGTGCCTGCGGAGAAAGTGAAGGAGGCTATGTCGGCATGGGCTGGCTCGACCGCAAGGATGTGTTAGACTGGACAAACTGGATCATAGAGCAGGATGAGTCGGCAAAAATCGTGATATACGGAGTTTCAATGGGTGCAGCAACAACCATGATGACAGCAGGAGAAGACACGCCGGAGCAGGTGTGCGTGTTTATTGAGGACTGTGGTTACACCAGCGTATGGGATATTTTTTCCAATGAACTGAAACTTCGTTTCGGCCTTCCGGAGTTTCCAATCTTGTATACTGCAAGTGTGATGTCTTCTGTAAAAGCAGATTATTCCTTTAAAGAGGCATCTGCGCAGAAACAGGTTGCTTTCTGCGAAAAGCCGATGATGTTCATTCATGGAACGGCGGATGATTTTATTCCGTATGAAATGATGGACACGCTGTATCAGACGAAGCCGGGAGACAATAAAATCAGTCTGACGGCGGAAGGTGCCGGACATGGAGAGGCAATGTATGTGTTAGGAGATACTTACTGGGAAAGTATTTTTGATTTTATCGGGCAATATATCTAAAACGCTGCTGCGGCAGATCGTGGAGAGGAACGGATGCACGATGCGTTACGGATTTACAACGGGAAGCTGTGCTGCTGCGGCGGCAAAGGCTGCGGCTTATATGCTTTTAACGGGAAGAGAGAAAAAAGAGATTACGATCGGGACGCCGAAAGGAATTCCCTATACTGCGAAGATCTGCGGCCGGGTGCGTGAGGAAAAAATGGTATCCTGTGCCGTACAAAAGGACGGCGGAGATGATCCGGATATTACAACAGGAGCGCTTATCTGTGCGGCTGTCCGGTTGGGAGACGGGAAAGATCCGGCAGATGCAAAAGAGAGTGTGTGTGGGAGAGGGCCAACGATCGTGATCGAAGGCGGAAGCGGAGTCGGGCGTGTCACCCGCCCCGGTCTGGATCAGCCGGTCGGAAACGCGGCGATCAATCATGTGCCGCGCGAGATGATAAAAAAGGAAGTGCGCGAGGTCTGCGAAGCAGTGGATTTTTATGGAACGCTGGAGGTGGAGATTTCGGTTCCGGGCGGTGAAGAACTGGCAAAGAGCACCTTCAATCCGAGACTTGGGATCGTGGGCGGCATTTCGATACTTGGAACGAGCGGTATTGTGGAGCCGATGAGTGCGCAGGCACTGCTTGATACGATCCGGATTGAACTGCGGCAGCACCAGGCACTCGGAGAACAGCTTATTGCCGTTTCGCCGGGGAACTATGGACTGGATTTTATGAAACGGGCGTATGGCTATGATCTGGATCGCAGTGTAAAATGCAGTAATTTTATCGGGCAGACGATCGATATGGCGGTGGAATGCCATTTTACGAGCATGCTGCTCACAGGACATATCGGAAAGCTGATCAAAGTCTCAGGCGGGATCATGAATACCCATTCAAAAGAGGGGGACTGCCGGATGGAGCTGCTTGCCGCCGCTGCTCTTATGGAGGGGGTGAAGCCGGAGCTGGTGCAAAAAATTTTAGTCTGTGTAACGACAGAGGAAGCCCTTTCTTTCTTAAAAGAAGCGGGAAAGCTAAAGTCCGTTATGCGGCGTGTCATGGAAAAAATCTGTTTTTATTTAAACAGGCGTGCCGCAGGAAAAATAAAGATCGAATGTATTTTGTATTCCAATGAATTTGGAGAACTTGCCGCAAGCGAATATGCGCATGAAATGCTTGCGCTAGTCATGCGTGAGGGATGGAAAGAAGCGAAGGGAGAGAGCTGATATGGTATATTTTGTGGGCGCGGGAACCGGAGCACCGGATCTTATCACGGTACGTGGTATGCGTTATTTGGAGCAGGCAGACGTGATCATTTATGCAGGTTCGCTGGTCAATCCGGAACTTCTTTCCTATGCAAAAACAGATTGTGAAATATTTAACAGCGCAGTCATGACGTTAGAGGAAGTCACTGCTGTGATGGAGCGGGCGGAAAAAGAACAGAAAATGACGGTGCGTCTGCACACGGGAGAACCGAGCATTTACGGAGCGGTACGGGAGCAGATGGATGTTCTTGATGAAAAAGGGATTGCTTATGAGAGCTGTCCCGGTGTCAGTGCGTGTTTTGGCGCGGCGGCATCCTTAAATCTGGAATACACGCTGCCGGGCATCTCACAGTCGCTTATCATTACGAGAATGGCGGGGAAGACCCCGGTTCCGGAAAAAGAGAGCATTGAAAGTTTTGCGGCACATGGGGCTTCTATGGCGGTCTATTTAAGTAGCGGAAGACTGGGAGAGCTGACGGAGCGTCTTATAGCTGGAGGCTATCATGCAGATACACCTGCGGCGCTTGTATACAAGGCAACCTGGCCGGAAGAAGAAGCGTATCTTTGTACAGTGAAAGAGCTTGCAGAGACTGCGCGTATACATCATATCACAAAGACTGCGCTGGTACTTGTCGGTGAGGCGGTTTCGCATCGTCATTATGAGCGTTCGAAACTGTATGATCCCGATTTTGAGACGGAGTTTAGGAGGAAAAGATCATGAAAACCGCGGTGATCAGTTTTACCAGCAAAGGGCTTGCACTGTCTGAGAAGATCCGGGCTGCGTATGCCGACACCGGAGAGATCTTGCTTTACACGAAACAAAAAAAGGCGAAAGCGTGCGAAATGGAATATTTAGATGCACATGAAATATGTTTTTGGGAAGGCTCACTGGCAGAATGGGCGCGTGAGCAGTTTGAAGGAGGAAACACGCTGATCTTTATCGGTGCATGCGGGATTGCCGTGCGTGCGATCGCAGGTGTGGTAAGTGATAAGTTAAAGGACAGTCCGGTGCTTGTCATGGATGAGCTGGGACAGTATGTGATCCCGATCTTATCCGGTCATGTCGGAGGTGCAAATGAGATCGCAGAAAATCTGGCATCACGGCTTTGTGCAATCGCTGTTATCACAACGGCAACGGATGTGAACGGAAAATTTGCGGTGGATGTTTTTGCAAGGGAACATGCACTTACGATCCTAGACCGCCGAGGGATTGCAGAGATTTCGGCAAAAATTTTAGAGGATTGGGCGGTAACGGTGTCTGTGGAACCGAAATTTGCAGCACTACTTAGAGCACTTCCGGGTGGGTTTGTGCGGAAGGATTATCCGCCGAAAAGCCGTATAGATATTGTGATATCCAGAGAGCGGGCGGCACTTACCCATGCGGTACTGCCTTTAAAACCCAAAGAATACGTGCTTGGCATCGGCTGTAAAAAAGGGAAAGCACTAGAGGAAATCTCGGCATTCATTCGGGAAAACTTACAAGGAGCCGGCATCGGAACAGAGGAAATCGCACTCATATGTTCCATTGACCGCAAAAAAGATGAGATTGGTATCTGCCACTGGGCGGCATATCACAAAATTCCATATCACACTTTTTCGGCGGAGGAGTTACAGGCAGTGACCGGAAAATTTGAAGGCTCTGATTTTGTTGAGAAAACGGTTGGCGTGGATAATGTCTGTGAGCGGTCAGCACTTGCGGGCTGTGCCAAGCTGTCTGAATGGAATGGTAAAACGGAAAGCGGAACACTGATCCTAAAAAAGCAGGCAAAAAGCGGAATAACGCTTGCGGTTGCAAAGATATAGAGATACGGTGCATTTTAAACGAATAAACATATCACACGTATAAACCAAAGCAGCAGTGGAATAGAATGTAACAAATGGCGTAAGCCAGGAGTGAATTTCTATGAAGCTGCTGCTCTTTTTGTCGGATGCGATGATACCGCTTCTTATTTTTTATATTGTGGGAATGGGACTTTTGAACCATCAGAATATTTACGATCAGTTCATTAAGGGAGCAACGGAGGGATTTAAGACGGTTATCGGAATCCTGCCGACGTTGATCGGGCTTATGGTGGCGGTCGGAATCTTGCGCGCATCCGGTTTTCTTGATTTTTTAGCAGAGCAGCTATCGTTTTTTACAGATCTGATCCATTTCCCCTCGGAGCTTCTGCCGCTTGCCCTGGTAAAGATGTTTTCCTCCTCGGCGGCAAACGGGCTTACGATCGATATCTATAAAGAATATGGTGCAGATTCCTATCTGGGCAGGGCAGCATCCCTGATGATGAGTGCAACTGAAAATGTTTTTTATACGATGTCGTTGTACTTTATGACTGCAAAAATTAAGAAGACCAGATATACACTTGCGGGGGCACTGCTGGCAACGGTGGTAGGCATTGCGGCATCCGTGTGGCTTGCGGGGAAGTTTTAAATGAAAAAACACATTTTTTAGCGATATTCTGCATTGAAAAATAGGAAATATCGTTGTATAATGGGGAAAATTAAATTTCGAAAAGTTTCGAAAATAAGGTAAAAACCAAGGAGGAAAAACGATGAAACGTGTGCGTGTGGGACTGGCAGTGCTTGCGGCAGGCATGCTCTTGTGTGGCTGTGGGGAAAAGAAGGACGAGCCTTCGGTTTACTATCTGAATTTCAAGCCGGAAGCGGCGGACACCTGGGAGAAGATCGCAGAGACTTATACGATGGAGACGGGTGTTCCGGTAAAGATACTTACGGCATCCAGCGGCAATTACGAGCAGACCTTGAAGGCAGAGATTGCAAAGCGCGACACGCCGACACTGTTTCAGATCAATGGACCGGTTGGTTATGCGACATGGAAAAATTATTGCAGGGATCTTAGTGATACAGATTTATATTCGTGGCTGATCGATCCTGATATGGCGGTTACAGACAAAGATGGGGTTTATGGCATTCCGTATGTCGTCGAGGGATATGGGATCATTTATAACAATGCCATCATGGAGAAGTATTTTTCCCTTCCGTCAAAGACAACTTCTTATTCCGGTATGGATGAGATCAATAACTTTGAAAAGTTAAAAGAAGTTGTGGAGGACATGACGGCACACAAGGATGAACTCGGTATTGACGGAGTATTTGCGTCAACGTCTTTTGCGGCGGGAGAAGACTGGCGTTGGCAGACGCATCTGGCGAATCTTCCGGTCTGTTATGAGTTTGAGGATAAAGGGATTGCAGACAGTGACACGCTGGATTTCACCTATTCAGATCAATTTAGAAATATTTTTGATCTTTATATTAATAATTCATGTACAGACCGGACAGCACTTGTTGATAAGACCGTAGATGATTCCATGCAGGAATTTGCGCTTGGTCAGGTGGCAATGGTGCAGAACGGAAACTGGGCGTGGAGTCAGATAGCATCGATTGATGGAAATCAGGTATCTGAGGATGAGGTAAAATTCCTTCCGATCTATACCGGCGTACAAGGCGAGGAGAGTCAGGGACTTTGTACCGGAACAGAAAATTATATCTGTGTCAACAATCTGGCATCGGAGGCAGACCAGCAGGCATCGATTGATTTTATCGAATGGGTATACAGTTCGGATGAAGGAAAGGATTTTGTTACAAACGAACTGGGATTTATTTCTCCCTTTAATACTTTTAGCGAAGATGAAAGCCCGAGTGATCCGCTTGCACAGGAAGTTCTTGCAGATATGAATAACGAAGCCACAGTATCGGTAAGCTGGAATTTTACGGCATTTCCAAGTCAGCAGTTCAAGGATGACTTTGGATCAGATCTGTTAAGTTATGCAAAGGGCGAGATGTCATGGGAAGATGTGATCCGGGAAACCAAAACGGAATGGGCATCCGAAAAAGCAGGAGAAGATAAATAGGAGGAAGAAGAGATGAAGCAAAAATCAGCACATAAAACAAGATCGATCCGTACCAAAATCGGACTGCTTATGGCTTCCACAGCAATTCTTCTGATCGTAGGAATCTTAGCAGTTTCCTTTATTATTACAAGAAAAAATATCATAGATCTGTGTGAGAGCTATCTGTATGACACCTGTATTTCTGCCTCAGATACACTTTATGAGAGCTTTTACGGCGACAGCGAGCGAAACGATATGAGTGTGCGTCTGGAGTACATTTTAAATAATGTTGGTATTGATACGATGGATTCCAGTAAGGCATATCTGGTGGATAAGGACGGAACGTACCTGTATCATGAGGATTCCGATATGGTAGGAACCAGTCTGGAAGGCAATCCGGTCATTGGGGCGGTACTGGATCGTCTGAATGAAGGGTATATCACGACGGCAGATGTAAAAACCTGTACCGTAGACGGTAAAGAGGTATATGTGGCATTTATGTGTACGGTAAATGACTGGGTAGTCTATGTACAGGCGGATAAATCCGATGTGCTTCATACCGTCACGGTCATTACAAAGTACAGTATGCTGGTTGGAGCGGTGCTGCTTATCGCTGCGCTGTTCATTGGTTATCTGATCACTTCGAGACTTACCAAGCCGATCTCGGCACTGACGGATGTGATCAACGATATTTCCAATCTTGATATGGCAGACAATCACAAAATACCGAAGACCAATGATGAGATCGGGCAGATGGGTATTGCGGTCAGCCGAATGAAAGAACGTCTCACCGGAATTGTAAAAGAATTGAATAGTATCTCTGAAAAACTGGTAAACGATGCGAATACGCTTTATACTAATTCTGAAAAAGTAAACGGAGCATCCACTGATAACTCTGCCACAAATGAAGAACTGGCGGCAAGTATGGAGGAAACATCGGTATCTACAGAATCTGTAAATAGAAATATCCGTGATATGAATGAAAGTGCGGCAAATGTTGCCGATAAGATCAGTGATGGAACCAGACTTGTCCGTGATGTCAAGGATAAGACAAATGCCATTCATGACCGGACGAAAGAAGCAAGTACCGCAACCTTTGAAGTATATGACTCCATTCGCGCAACATCCATGGAGGCGATCGGGAAGGCAAAAGAAGTAGAGAAGATCAACGGACTGGCTTCTACGATCAAGGAGATCGCAGAGCAGACCAATCTGCTTTCCTTAAATGCATCGATCGAGGCGGCGCGCGCCGGCGAGCAGGGCAAGGGATTTGCAGTTGTGGCGGGAGAGATCGGAAAATTGGCATCCCAGTCTACCGATACGAGTGCAGATATTGTAACGATCGTAAATCAGGTCAATGCTTCGGTGGAGACCCTGACAAAATGTCTGTTAGATGTACAGGATTTCCTGGAAAACAGGGTTATGAACGATTATAACGATTTCATGCAGTCCAGTAATGAATACAGTGGAGCGGCACAGTCGATCGAGGAATTTATGAATCTTGCAAATGATGAGGTGCGCGGATTAAAGCAGAATATCTCTCAGATCGCAGATGCGATGGAAGGCATTAATAACACGGTCAATGAAGCGGCAGTAGGCGTGGCGGATATTGCAGAAAAAACAACGGATGTTGTGGGCTTGACTACTGAGACATTTGACCGGACGATAAGCTGTAAAGAGTCAGCAGAAAAGCTGCGTGATATTACATCCCGTTTTCAGTTTTAAGATACTGTAAAAAGTTGTCATAGAGTGATCCAGACTGCATATAATATACAAGAAGCGAAAGAAATTTGACATTTTGCTTCATAAGAGATATAATAAATAATGTTGACGCGGGGTGGAGCAGTCTGGAAGCTCGTCGGGCTCATAACCCGAAGGTCACAGGTTCAAATCCTGTCCCCGCAATTAAAAGCATCGTTACAGAACCATCAGAGTCTGCGGCGGTGTTTTTTTTGTAATGATAATTGATGGCGGCAGTTGAAAAAGGAGATGTTTGAAATGGAAGAGTTGGAGCAGTTACAAAAGATCATAGCAGACAGTGACAATATTGTTTTCTTTGGAGGAGCAGGTGTATCGACTGAGAGCGGAATCCCGGATTTCCGCAGTGTGGACGGACTGTATCATCAGAAATACGACTATCCGCCGGAGACGATCCTAAGCCATAGTTTTTATATGAGTAAAACAGAGGAATTTTACCGCTTTTACCGGGATAAAATGCTGTGCCTTACTGCAAAACCGAATGCGGCACACAGGAAGCTGGCGGAACTGGAGCAGGCAGGAAAACTAAAGGCGGTCGTAACGCAGAATATCGATGGACTGCATCAGGCGGCAGGAAGTAAAGTTGTGTTAGAGCTGCATGGAAGCGTACACCGGAATTACTGCAGACGCTGCAGAAAGCTGTTTGATGCGGAGTACATCTTACACTCTGCGGGCATTCCGTCTTGTGATGCATGCGGCGGACAGATCAAGCCGGATGTGGTTTTATATGAAGAAGGACTCGATCAAAAAACGCTTGAAGATGCGGTACGCTATATCAGTGAAGCGGATGTGCTCATCATAGGTGGTACATCGCTTGCAGTATATCCGGCAGCAGGTCTTATTGATTATTACCGTGGAAATAAGCTGGTACTGGTCAATAAGTCAGCGACACCGATGGATGCGAGAGCAGATCTTTTGGTGCAGGGCAGTATCGGGGAGATCTTTTCAAAGATAGAGGTGTAGAGGAGAAATGTACAGATTGGAGTGTCGTTCCATAACTGAGTGTGTGAAACTTTTTCTGTAAATAATGATATAGAAGGTCTTCTATGATAAAA
>CAYMCM010000017.1:0-41047 GCA_964388945.1 uncultured Roseburia sp. | reverse complement strand
AACCTACACCGAATGCAAAACCGGAGTATTCTTCCGGATCTATTCCACTCATGCGTAGCACTTTCGGATGTACCATGCCGCAGCCGAGGATCTCGATCCAGCCTTCCCCTTTACAGAAACGGCAGCCTTTTCCGCCGCATTTAAAGCAGGTCACATCCATCTCGGCACTAGGCTCGGTAAATGGAAAATGATGCGGACGGAATTTTACTTTTGTATCTGCCCCGAAAAGCTGTCTTGCAAATTCCTGCAGAGTCCCTTTTAAATCCGCAAACGTGATATGTTTGTCAATGACCATACCTTCGATCTGATGGAAAGACGGAGAATGTGTCGCATCCACTTCATCCGCACGGAACACTCTGCCCGGTGCAATCATACGGATCGGCAGTTTTTTCTGTTCCATCATGCGCACCTGAACCGGTGAAGTCTGGGTACGCAGCAGGATCTTATCATTAATATAGAAGGTATCCTGTTCATCTTTTGCCGGATGATTTGCCGGAATATTAAGAGCCTCAAAATTATAATAGTCGTATTCCACTTCCGGTCCTTCTACTACTTCATATCCCATACCGGTAAAGATACGTTCCACTTCTTCCAATGCGATCGTGTTCGGATGTCTGTGTCCGACCAAATTCTTTTTGGACGGCAGTGTGACATCGATCACTTCATGCTTTAAACGTACTTCAAGTTCTTTTTCTTCCAGTCTGCGCTTGGTTTCTTCCAGCTTCTTTTCAATGCTCTCTCTTGTCTCATTTACAAGCTGTCCGACAAGCGGACGATCTTCCGGATTTACATCTTTCATTCCTTTTAACACTGCGGTCAGTTCTCCTTTTTTCCCAAGGAAAGCGACACGCACATCGTTCAATTTTCCAAGTTCGTCCGATCCTTCGATCTGTCGGATTGCTTCTTCTTTGATCTTCTGAAGTTTCTCTTTCATAATAGTTCTCCTTTTCCTCATTACTATGACAAAAAAGCGGAGTACGCTTCACCCCGCTAGGGACGAAGATACTCCGCGTTACCACCCTGTTTCCTGAAAAAATCAGGCTCTTAACATATGCTTAACGCGCACGACACGGCACCGCCTACTACTCCTTTCAGCGGCACGGCTCCAGAGTGAAATTCATCTGCCACCTGATCCTGGGAATACTTCCAGCCAGTGATATTCCCTCTCTGACGAATGTTTAACAGACTACTGATCTCCTTCCAAGCCTTTCTCATACACGGTTTAGTGTAGCACATGAAAAAAGAAACTTCAACCCTTTTTCTCTTTTCGTTCTCTGCGCGCGCTAAGCCATGCCGAAAAATATCTGCCATAAATAGCATTCACTTCCCCGCACAGCAGAAAAATATAAATGCAAAAATAGAGCCAGAGCATCAGCAACGCGATTGTAGTCAAACTGCCATACATCGAAAATCCGTTAAAATACTTCACATAAATCGAAAGTCCTGCCGAAAACATATACCATGCCACAGCGCTTAGTGCTGCTCCGGGCAACTGTACGAAAAAGGCCGGCTTGTTATTCGGCAAAGCCTTATAAACCACTGCAAACATCGCAATCAAGGTGAAAATGATGATCAAAAACCGAAACGGATAAAGCTGATTAGCGATTTCTTCCGTCACCGGAACATACTGCACCAACATCCGTTTCACTGAAGTTCCAAATACCAGGATCAAAAGCATAACTAAAATGAGTATCAGAAAGATAAACGTATAAAACACCGCTCGTATGCGGAGGATCAGCCAGTTTCTCGTCTCATCTACTCCATTTACGGAATTTAAGCCTGCAGAAAGATACTGGATTCCTTTTGCCGCAGACCAGATCGCCGCCACCGCAGTCACTGAGATAAGTCCCATAGAATTTCCATAAACTTCATCCACCACCGTAATGATCAGCGGTGCAATGTATTCCGGCATCGTACGTGTAATTCCCTTTAAAAGCATTTCCTCAGTGATCGGCGTGTACCGCAGCATGGAACTGAACACCATCATAAACGGTATAAACGATAACATGATAAAAAATGCTGTCTGAGCGGCATACGCATTGATATGGTCATCTCTCGCTTTTTTCAGAAAATACTGTATATTCTTAATGATACTCCAAATCATATCTTTATCCTTTCGGTTCGATTGTGATATTCTTAAAATAAAAATTCAGGATATCTTTATAGCCGCATCCCTGTTTCGCCATCCCTTCAGCTCCGTTCTGGCTCATGCCGACACCATGCCCGTAACCGCCGCCGTAGATGGTGTAAACCCCAGTCGTTTCATCATAGGTAAAAGTAAAACAGGCACTTGGCAGGATCGTCATATCCTGCGTGTTTCCATCCAGAAGATGAATCTCATCCACCAGGCATCCTAAGACTTTTCGTATATTATACTCCGAAAAAACCTCTGCCATTCCATTTTCATAGGAAAGCACCAAATCAAGCACCGCACCTCCGGTTCCCCTTGATTTTATCTGCATGGAAAGCAGGTTTCCCAGCCCGGATGCAGTATCAGTCAGATTACCGTTGCTGTCATAGATCAGAATATTTTCCGGTTTTATCTCCTTGCGCACTGCAAGGACCTGTCTCGCCTGCTCAATCCGTTCATCTGTGAGCTTCGCCGTCGTACTCCATCGGAAAAAGCGACTCTCTGAATCAAAGCAGGAACCGTCAATATTGGTGATATATTGAAAAAAAGCCCCCTCGTCTGCCAGATTAAGTGATGCCGCATCGGCAGACACCCGCGTCACCTTAAGAAATGGATAATCATCCGCGATCGCGTTGTTCCAAACGCAGTCATCTTCCGTCATGCCGCAGGAAGTCGAAAAATAAAATGCTTCGATGATCTCTCCGCCGCAGGTCATGACTTCCCCACAGGTATCATCCACCACGGTTTTCGCAATCTTTGTATGCTCCTGTTTATTGTATACCTGATAATTTGTACTATCGTCCACATGCGCTCCATACTGCGCGTACTGCCCCTGTAAAAGCTGACGGTATGCATAGCTTCTTGCACAAACAGCCTGCGCTTTTAACGCCTCCGGCTGATAGCTTGCCGGCATCTCGCTTGTGACCACCTGATACAGATAATTTTCAATCGGAACATCATTGATAATAACAAAGCCCTGCGCATAACGCCGTATTTCAAAACCTCCTTCATACCCATAAGAGATCCGGGTTCCATCTGCATTCGCAAGATAGATTTCATCTCCGTTTACTGCATCGAGACGGACATAGCCATCCCCCGCTTCGGTAAGACAGGATGCCGCATCAAACAGGGTTCCTGCTCCCTGGACAGCCGCCGTCTCACCATAGGAGATCTGATATTCTCCATCACAGGTAATCCATGCCCCCTCCCGGTAAACTCCTCCGTCCTTATCTAAAAGCAGCACACGGATATTGGAAAGATTCGCCGGTTGGTTTAAAAGAATCGCACACACTTCATCTCCTGCTACAACATAAGTGACATTCATATTTCCGATCACAATATCCGATACGTCTTTTTGTTCCACCGTACCATACGTTTTGTATACGGGTAATATTTTTGCACGTTTTAACTGTCCGTAACCGTCAATCTCAATTTTCTCTGCATCCACTGTCAGCAGATTCCCAGTGATTGTCTCCTGTTTGCGGTCAACTTTAAAAATCTTTCCGTCTTTCCAGTGCAAATCGCAGACCATACCGGAAAGATCCCCGCGCGCTTCCTGCAGGGAAAATTCAAACGTCTGCCCGCCAAACAGAACCGAAGCCTTCTCCTCTGTCACTTCTTTTAAATAAACATTCGACAGAACAATCTCCAGTCCCTGCTCTTTCTTCAGACCGATGACCGCATTTTCATACAGATAACAGAGATATCCTTCTCCCTGCTCTAAAAAACTTTCCTGCACCTGATAAGCATAATTTCCATCCTGCGTCTGTACCTGCTGCTCCTTCGCATTCTTTTGCAGAATCAGACACGGAACCCGGCTCACTTTTCCATTCGTATCCAAAAGCTCCAACACCTGGTCATAGATATCGTACCATGCATTTCTGCTGATCGCTTTTGCGTCACCTTCTTTTTGATATGTAACATAATCCGCCACGCCGAGATGCTCTAAAATCATTTTTACATCCACGAACTTCAGTTCGCGGTTTTCTTCCACATCCAGAAGCTTTTCCCATTCACTTTTTTCGTACCCGGAAAAGGACAGCATCTGCATTGCCTCTTCCACCCCAAGATAATCATCACTCCACTGACTGAAATCTCTTGTCTTGTATTCTGTCTTTAAAACCGCAAACAGTAAAAATGTGCATCCCGCCAGAAGTACGCAGAGTTTGAACCTCTTTTTATCAGATCCGGCATTCCTTCCCATATTTCCTATTCTTCCCATCAAAACTCCTCACACCTACATTACATGAAAAGAAGCTGCTTTATGACAAGCAGCTTCCTTTATCCTGTGTAAGTTATCTTTTGTACAACCTCTTTTGTAATCTATATGATTTCTTTTGTACTTTATGCCATCTTTTGTTTCTCTTAATTGCTTTCTCTTATGCTTTTCAAAACCCAAAATGCCGTTTCCTGCAATTTTGACTCCTAGCGAATGCTAGGTGGGTATCCGCAGCTGACGTTCTGCCTTCCACTGATACGAGGCGGCCTGACATCCGGTCAGTAATATGAGAGTCCCATAAAAGTAAATGTAGGTTCAAAATAGCAGGGATATCGAACATCCCAGGCATTGTCTTTTGTTGCTCTTATTATACTTTAATATGTGTATTTTCGCAACCAGAAATTCGTGGGAATTTCTGCTTGCTTTTATATTTTTTTCAAATCTTCCGAAGAAAAACTTCCGGGAAACAGATCTGCCAGCGGAAAAACCTTATAATCATCTTTTCCCCTCACGACGATGATCTCAAAATCACTTTCACAAAATTCCATCATAACCTGTCTGCATACTCCGCATGGAAAGAGATAGTCTCCGGTATCGCCGACTACTGCAATGGCAAGAAATTTGCGTTTTCCTTCCGACACCGCTTTAAAAAAAGCCGTACGCTCAGCACAGTTTGTCGGAGAATACGCCGCATTTTCAATATTACAGCCACGGTAAATCTCTCCGTCTGCTGCAAGGAGCGCCGCTCCGACCGAAAAACCCGAATACGGAACGTAGGCATTCTTCTTCGCCTCATATGCTTCCTCGATCAGTGTTTTATATGGTATTTTTAATATTTCCATTTATCTATTACTTCCTTCCAGCATATCGATTGCCGAACTTGTGCCGATCCGGCTGCAGCCCAGTGCGATATAACGCTCCATATCTTCTTTCGATCGCACGCCGCCTGCCGCTTTGATCTTTACCTCTTTGCCGACATGCTCTGCCATCAGCGCAACATCCTCAAAAGTTGCCCCACCCGTTCCAAATCCGGTCGATGTCTTGATAAAATCTGCTTTCGCCCCTGTCACTGCATGACACATTGCGATTTTTTCCTTTTCAGTCAGATAACAGGTCTCGATAATGACCTTTAAAACTTTATCTCCAACCGTCTTTTTCAACAATGCGATCTCCTGTTCCACTTTATCATATTCCTTATTTTTCACATCACCGATGTTAATGACCATATCGATCTCAGAAGCTCCGTCCGCAAGTGCCTGCTTCGTCTCTGCGACCTTGCTTTCCGTGCTGCAGTTTCCGAGCGGAAATCCCACTACGGTACACACCGGCAGTCCATCTCCGTATTTATCATGTACACGCTTTACATAACAGCTCGGTATACACACCGATGCCATATGATAAGAAACTGCTTCGTCACAGAGTTTTTCAATCTCGTCCCAGGGTGTAAATGCCTTTAATGCGGTATGATCTACGTAACGGTATAATTCTTCCTTGTTCATTTTTTGATCCCTTTCCATCTGATCCGATCCTTTTACTATTTCGGATTCTATTATAAGCTCTGTCACTAACAGTTGCAATCTTATTTTTATTTCCATATAAAGATTGAAACTTTTCTGATTTTATTGTAAAATAATTACATATCAGAAAGTATTTTGACTACATTTGAAGGAGATATCTACATGAAACTTGAAGATGCTAAAATTTTAATCGGAGACGATTCTATTCTTGCGAGAAAACAGTTAAAGGATGTTCTGACTACATTTGGCGGCAAGCAGTTTTTCGAAGCTGCAAATGGGCAGGAAGCGATTGAAAAATTTAAGGCTGAAAAACCGGACATTGTATTTTTGGACATTGTCATGCCGCAAAAAGACGGTATTTCCGCTGTTTCTGAAATCTGCAGAATTGATCCTGATGCATATATCATCATTGTATCTTCGGTTGGTACTCAGACTCAGCTTCGAAACGCCATTGAGGCAGGTGCACGGGATTTCATCCAAAAGCCTCTGAATACGGATCAGATAAAATCGATTCTTTCCGTTAAATTTGAAGGGAGATAAGTTATGTATACACAATTTTTCGGTAATTTTCTTCTCAGCCGCGGGGTTGTCACTTCCGAACAGCTCATCAAGGCAATCCAAGAAGAATCTACCACGCACATAAAATTAGGAACACTTGCCATTCACGCTGGCTATATGACTGCCAGCGAGGCTGACAATATCGTCATTATGCAGACTCACGAAGACAAACGTTTCGGTGAGCTTGCCATACAAGGCGGTTATATGACCGAAGAACAGGTAAACAGCCTGCTTCGAATGCAAAAACCAGACTATCTTCTTTTAGGACAGATTCTAATTGAACAGGGCATTCTGACCAATACAGATTTTGAAAACCTGATCGTAGATTATCAGTCCGAATATGAGATCTACGATCTTGACATGGTAACTGAGAAAAAAGACGTTGTCACCAATATGTTGAAAAACTACTGTAATTTTTCAAATCATCCACAGGCAGAAAAGGCGATCCACTACCTCTATCTCCTGTTCAACAACTTAGTCCGGTTCATCGGCGAAGATTTCACTACGCTGAATCCGATCCCATGTCCGGAGTATCCGACCAATTACTGCATCACCCAGCAGACACACAATGATACACTTTTTGTCACATCTGCGCTTGATATCGATCCAAACACAGCGGTCGCTTTTGCGTCCCGTTATGTCGATGAGCAGTTTGAAGATTTTGATGAATATGTAAAGGCATCTTTGGAAGATTTCTTAAACTTACATAACGGACTCTATAACGTAAATCTTTCCAATGATTTTTCAATCGAGCTGACTTTGGATCCACCGGAAGTTCACCACTATGATGTTCTCACTCTCAGTCAGAACGCTTACCTGTTTCCGGTCATTTATCCATTCGGCACGATCAACTTCCTGATTTCTTTCTAGATTTGATCTTTTGATTTATATTTTTAGTTCTTATATAAAGAAAAGCCCCTGTTCTTCCACTTCATCGGAATAACAGGGGCTTTTCTTTTATCTGTCCGCTTCGGATTAATTAGATCGCAAGGAATTTCTTTACAACATCCGGCATCTCTGCCACTTCACATACCGTATCATGCAATACGGCTGCAGTACGGATCTCCTCGATTGCTCTCGGCACTGCCACATGACCGATACGGCTGAGTTCATCTACCAGTTCAAAATCTGTCATAGAATCATATTTTTCTTTATCAATCGCATCCATAACACTTCTGGTAAACTTGAACGGACTTGCGGTAGACGCAATTACCGTTTTGGTATCGGTATCCTTTGTTTCCTCTTTGTATTTGTTATAAACACCGGCTGCCACTGCAGTATGTGTATCAATGACATAACCTGTCTTGTCATACAGATCACGAATCACTTTTGCTGTCTCCGCTTCACTGGTATAATTTCCATAAAAATCAGCAAGCTGCTCTTTCATATCCTCTGTGATCGCATAAAGGCCATCGGATGTCAATGCTGTCATCAATTCTTTATTCTTTGCCGCATTGTTTCCCGCAATACGGTAGATCAGACGTTCCAGGTTGCTTGAAATCAGAATATCCATAGACGGAGAAGAAGTCAGCATAAATTCACGGTTCTTATCATAGGTTCCAGTGCGGAAGAAATCAAACAGCACTTTATTTTCATTGGAAGCACAGATCAGCTTTCCGATCGGAAGTCCCATATTTTTTGCATAGAAAGCCGCAAGAATATTACCGAAATTTCCAGTCGGCACTACTACATTGATCTTCTCATCCTTTGCGATCTCTCCTTTTTTATATAACTTTGCATATGCGTAGACATAATAAGCGATCTGCGGCACCAGACGTCCGATATTGATCGAGTTTGCAGATGAGAACTGATATCCTGCTGCGTCCATCTGTGCGGCAAGTTCCTTATCCTGAAACATTTTCTTGACACCGGTCTGCGCCTGATCAAAGTTTCCATTGATGCCGACTACGAATGCATTGTCACCCTTCTGAGTTACCATCTGTTTCTCCTGAATCGGGCTGACACCGTTTTTCGGATAGAATACGATGATCTTTGTTCCCTTTACATCCGCAAAACCGGCAAGCGCTGCTTTTCCGGTATCTCCGGACGTTGCAGTCAAAATCACGATGTCATTCTTCACCTGATTCTTGCGTGCCGCTGTGATCAGCAGATGAGGCAGAATGGATAATGCCATATCCTTGAACGCGATCGTCGGTCCGTGGAACAGTTCCAGATAAAACGCACCATCAGATTCTACGAGCGGAGCAATCTCATTTGTATCAAATTTGCTGTCATATGCTTTCTCGATACATTTTTTTAATTCTTCCTCGGTAAAATCAGTGAGGAACTGTTTCATGACTGCATATGCAGTCTCC
This sequence comes from uncultured Roseburia sp., assembly GCA_964388945.1. Classification (GTDB taxonomy): domain Bacteria; phylum Bacillota; class Clostridia; order Lachnospirales; family Lachnospiraceae; genus Roseburia_D. Next base: position 32,308 of record CAYMCM010000017.1, on the reverse strand, counting down.
TGATAGCTCATATCAGCAAGTTCATCTATCGTCACATCCAAAGAAGGGATACTATCCGGCACGAATAATCCGCCGTCATCTGCAAGTCCCTTTAAGATAGCTTGGGAAGCAGTTACCTTTTCTTTTGCATTTCGTGTACTTGAATAAATTAAATCCATTCTCTCATCCTCTTCTTTCTTAGTATTATTCTAAACATTGTACTGTTTTTCATTATAAATAAAGGCTTTTCTTCTGTCAATCCAAAAACCCAAAATGTGTGTTATAATAATGTAAGAAGGCATATCATCGTATGTGCCGCCATTATACCAAGGAGGAAATTAAAATCCATGCTCCCAGGCGTTTACACCGCAGTAAAAAAGGACGGCACCGTTTACTACCGTTCCAGTATCACTTACCGAAACAAGCATATCAGTCTCGGCAGTTACGCATCCGAACAATCCGCCGGTCAGGCATACGAAGAAGCCGACCGCCTTTTGCGTGATCTGTCCGTCACTCTGGAATCTGCCCTGATCTGCCAAAATATCCTGCCCTTTGACAAGGTGGTCACACTCTTAAATTTTCGGGATAACGGCGTTTACATTAAAACTCCGATCTACCTGAGAAAAAATTACTTTGAATATTTTATGGCTCCCACCTTGATCCTGAAATTCGATATCGATGATCTGTTTTATTATTCCAGTCATCGCATTCAAAAACGCGGCGGACATCTTTTTGTGAACGATTATGGTATGCAGTATAACATCCTTGCGCGCTACGGCATCAAAAGCCACGGCGTTCCCGGAAAAGATTACCGGTTTGTAAACGAGGATTTTTCCGATTACCGCTATTCTAACATCGAGATCATCAATCCCTACGCAGGCGTGACCATGCAGCAGACCGGAGGAAAAATGACCTATCAGGCAAAAATCCATATCAATGGCTATTTCTCACTCGGCACTTATGAGAGCGACTATCTGGCCGCCATTGCCTATAACAAAGGCTGTGACCTCGCAAAAAACATGGGTATCGCAAAGGATTTCCCAGTCAACTACATTGATTTTCTCTCTCCGCGCCAGTATGCTGAACTTTATTCCGATCTTGCTCTGCCGGAAAAATACCTCACTTACCTCACATCCCTCTCAAAAAACAGTTAAAAAGCTGTCAAAAGGATTTTTCCTTTTTGGCAGCTTTTCTTTTTAATTTTTCTGATTGATATAATTGATAAGTCCTTCCGCTTTAATGATCTTTTGCATGAACTCCGGAAACGCCTGGCCCTGATAAGACGTTCCCTTTGTTTTGTCATAGATCATACCGCTGTCAAAATCAACTTCGACTTCATCACCTGCATCGATATTTTCTGCTGCTTCCTTACATTCAATGATCGGCAAACCGATATTGATTGCATTCCGGTAAAAAATACGGGCAAAGGTTTCTGCGATCACGCAGCTCACGCCTGCTGCCTTGATCGCGATCGGTGCATGCTCTCTCGAAGAACCGCAGCCAAAATTCTTGTTCGCCACGATCAGATCTCCTCTTTTTACTTTTTTTACAAAATCCTTATCAATATCTTCCATACAATGAGCCGCAAGTTCTTTCGGCTCAGAAGAATTTAAATAACGTGCCGGAATAATAACATCTGTATCAACATTATCACCGAATTTAAATACGTCTCCATGTGCTTTCATCTATGTACTGCCTCCTTATCAATCAACTGGTGCGGAAATTTTTCCGGTCAGTGCGCTTGCAGCCGCTACCGCAGGACTTGCAAGGTAAACTTCTGAGTCAACATGTCCCATTCTTCCGACAAAATTGCGGTTTGTTGTGGATACACAGCGTTCTCCTGCCGCAAGGATTCCCATGTATCCTCCAAGGCATGGTCCGCAGGTTGGTGTGCTCACTACTGCTCCCGCCTCAATGAAGGTACGGATATATCCGGCTTCCATTGCATCCAGATAAATCTGCTGTGTAGCAGGGATCACGATCACGCGAAGTCCTTTTGCCACTTTTTTTCCTTTTAAGATCTCAGCCGCTGTTTTTAAGTCTTCCAAGCGTCCATTGGTACAGGAACCGATCACTACCTGATCGATCTTAATCTCTCCCACTTCATCGATCGTATGCGTATTTTCCGGAAGATGTGGGAAAGATACTGTCGATTTTAAGGTGCTAAGATCAATAGTATATTCCTCATCATACTCCGCATCCGCGTCTGGTTCATAAACCTTATACGGACGTTTGCTGTGCTCTTTCATATATTCTTCCGCAATCGCATCCACCGGGAAGATACCGTTTTTTGCTCCCGCTTCGATTGCCATGTTCGCGATCGTAAAACGGTCATCCATATTTAAGTTTTTAATTCCGTCACCGACAAATTCCAGAGAACGATACAATGCGCCATCCACGCCGATCAGACCGATCAGATGTAAGATCACGTCTTTTCCGCTCACCCACTTTTTCGGTTTTCCGGTGATATTTACACGGATCGCAGACGGAACTTTAAACCAAGCCTTTCCGGTTGCCATTCCTGCCGCCATATCCGTACTTCCTACACCGGTGGAAAATGCACCGAGTGCACCGTAGGTACAGGTATGTGAATCCGCTCCAATGATCACATCTCCCGCAACCGTAAGTCCCTTTTCCGGAAGCAGTGCATGCTCAATACCCATTTCTCCGACATCGAAATAGTTTGTAATATCATGTTTACAGGCAAATTCCCGCACACATTTGCAGTGTTCTGCCGATTTAATATCTTTATTCGGCACAAAATGATCCAGCACCAGTGCGATCTTATCCTTGTGAAATACTCCATCCACCTTCATCTTATCCATTTCATGGATCGCCACCGGAGATGTGATATCATTTCCAAGCACCAGATCCAGATCCGCCTCGATCAGTTGTCCCGCACAGACCGAGTCAAGTCCTGCATGTGCTGCAAGAATTTTCTGTGTCATCGTCATTCCCATTTATTTTTCCTCCTACACTTAAAATATTACGTGAGCAATCAAGAATATTTTATCTTTTATTGCTATTCTAACATAAGTAGTGATATAATAGTAATACATAATAAATATGTTTATCATGATTACCAGTTATGGCCCACTGCCATATCTCATATGACAAAATTGTTTTTAGGAAAGGGTGTTTTTTATGATCCAAAGTCTATCCTGCTACCGTATCTTTTACACGGTCGCCAAAACAGGAAATATTTCAAAGGCAGCCAAAGAGCTTTATATCAGCCAGCCTGCGATCAGCAAATCGATCCAGAAATTAGAAGAAAGCATGAACTGTGAGCTTTTCCGGCGGAGTTCCCGCGGTGTCAGTCTGACTGAAGAAGGCGAGCTGCTCTATTCCCATGTCAAAGTCGCATTCGAAACACTTGCACTCGGCGAAGACCGCCTGCGCAATTCCATCGAACTTGGTGTCGGACATTTAAAGATCGGTGTCAGCTCCACATTGTGCAAATATATGCTGCTTCCTTATCTGAAAGAATTCATCAAGCTGTATCCGCACATCAATATCTCCATCACCTGTCAGTCCACCAATGACACCTTAAAGCTGTTAGAAGAAAACAAGATTGATGTCGGTCTGATCGGAAAGCCTGAAAGCCTGAAAAATATTGATTTCTATTATCTTACCGAGATCAAAGATATTTTTGTAGCAACTAAGGATTATATCCGCAATCTGAAAGCAAGAGGCATCCGCGAAGATCGCATTCTGCAAAATTCCACGATCATGCTGCTCGATAAGAACAACATGACCAGACAATATATCGACGATTATCTTCAGGAAAATCATATTGTCGTTCAGGATTCAATCGATATTTCTTCCATGGATCTTCTGATTGAGTTTGCCAAAATCAGCGTTGGTGTCGCCTGTGTCATCCGTGAATTTGTAAAACAGGAACTTGCGGACGGCTCTCTGGTCGAAATCCCACTTGGCTTTCCGATCCACAAGCGCGAAGTCGGCTTCGCCTACAAAAAATCTGTCAAACCTTCCAAATCTCTGGAGCTTTTTGTTGATTTTTATAAAACCCACGAATTACTGCATTCTTAAATCTTTTTCACACTTTTCACAAACACGAAATCCCCGATCAGCATCAGACCGATCAGGGATTTCTTTTTTGCCATATGGCTGTATGTACTTTTTAGTTGTTGATCAGCTTATCTTCTTCATTGTTCCAGCTATATAACTTGCGGATTTCTTTACCAACTGCTTCAGACGGATGCTCTGCTGCTCTCTTTCTCATAGCTTTGAAGTGAACCTGACGTCCTGCCGGAGACATATCTACTAAGAAATTTTTTGCAAAAGTACCATCCTGAATATCTGTAAGGATCTTCTTCATGGTCTTCTTCGTTTCTTCTGTGATAAGCTTCGGTCCTGTAATGTAATCACCATATTCTGCAGTGTTGGAGATAGAATATCTCATTCCTTCGAAACCAGACTGATAGATCAGATCTACGATCAGTTTCATTTCATGGATACATTCGAAGTATGCATTTCTCGGGTCATAACCTGCTTCACATAAAGTTTCAAAACCTGCCTGCATCAAAGCGCAAACGCCGCCGCAGAGAACTGCCTGTTCGCCGAAAAGGTCTGTCTCTGTTTCGGTACGGAATGTAGTCTCAAGAACACCTGCTCTTGCTCCGCCGATACCAAGTGCATATGCAAGTGCCATGTCCTGTGCTTTTCCAGTTGCATCCTGCTCTACTGCGATAAGACATGGAACACCTTTTCCTGCCTGATATTCAGAACGAACGGTATGTCCCGGTCCCTTCGGTGCGATCATCGTAACGTCTACGTTCTTAGGCGGTACGATCGTTCCGAAATGAATGTTGAAACCATGAGCGAACATTAACATATTACCTTCTTCTAAGTTCGGTTCAATTTCATTCTTGTAGAGATCTGCCTGTTTTTCATCATTGATCAGAATCATGATGATGTCAGCCTGTTTTGCTGCTTCTGCAGCAGTGTATACTTTAAATCCCTGTGCTTCTGCCTTTGCCCATGACTTGCTTCCTTCATAAAGTCCAATAATGACATTGCATCCGGAATCCTTTAAATTCAGTGCATGTGCATGTCCCTGGCTACCATATCCAATGATAGCGATTGTCTTTCCATCTAATAAGGAAAGGTTGCAATCCTGCTGATAAAAAATCTTTGCTGCCATTTTTTTATTCCTCCTAAAAAAGTTAATCTAAATAAGTAACATCGGCTGATCCTCTGGTCAGTCCGGTAATACCTGTCCTTGCCAGTTCCAAAATCTCATAGCCTGCCATCAGCTCCAAAAACGCATCCAGCTTTCCCTGACCTCCGGTCAGTTCGATCACCATGGAATCCTGACTCACATCCACAACCTTTGCCCGGAAAATATTCGCAATCGATACGATCGCCTGACGGTCTGCCTCTGTTGCATGCACTTTTACCAGAATAAGTTCACGGCACACCGATTCTCCGTCACGCAACTGTTTGATATCGATCACATCTTCCAGCTTCGCCAGTTGTTTTTCTATCTGTTCCAAAATAAGCTCATCGCCCGATGCAACGATCGTCATCCTGGTATAACGAGGATCTGTCGTCACGCCTGCGGTAATGCTGTCTACATTGTATCCTCTGCGGCTGAACAGCCCGGACACACGGCTCAAAACACCGGAAGTGTTCTCAACCAAAATGGATAATACCTGTCTTCTCATCGAAAACCATCCTTTACTTTTTACGCTTGCTCACGTTAAAATTATTCTAACATATCTCCTTTAATTGTCAACACTAAAATGCATTAAAGTAATACAAAATTTTTGTCCTATAACATTCAGTTATGTTTATAGGACAAAAAATTTATATCAGTCTTCGCTTTTTTCATAAGATCCGGCTATTTTTAAATCACCGATCTGCATCTCCACCGCTTCCACGATACCTTTAACATAACCTTTCTGATTGGAAACAATATTTTTCAGATCTTCATCAACACTGATATAACCCAGTTCGATCAGAAGTGTTTCCACTCCGGTATTGGAATCGCGGTATTCATTGCTGCCATATCTGGTATCTCTTCCGTCCACAAACGCACCGGTTGCGATTCCACCAAGCTCACGGATCATAAAAAGTGAATCCACTCCGGAATAGTCGTACGGGGTATAACCGTATTTTTCCGCCGTTGCCACATTCTTGCTGATCCCCTTTTCACTGTACGGTGCCGCATAAACGCCATCCGTCACCCGATCAGATTTCATATTGGAATATGTTGCTCCGGCTTCATTTACAATACTATCTGCGACCAGCTTCGCAAAATCACCGTTTCCGCGAATCGAACAGTAGATCTGCACACCTCCGTGTGCCAGCTTCTCTGCATTGCTGTTCAGATGAATGCACAAACAATACTTTGCACCGGAACGACAGGCCACGCTCACTCTGCCGTTTTCATCGTACATAGTATATGCCATATTTTCATCTGCCGGCTCCGATCCATCTCTGGTCAGCTTGATCTTATATCCCTTATCCTCCAGTGCGCTCTTTAATGCTTTTGCATATTGAAGTGTCAGTTCTGACTCAGTATAGCCGTTTCCGCTTGCTCCCGTATCTTTTCCGCCATGCCCCGCATCGATCACAATATCATACACATCATTCGGAAGCGCGGATTTCGCCACATTTAGCTCCAAATAATTTAAGTTTGTCTCATCCGTGTCCTGTGCAAAGGAAATCTCTATCTTCTGATTACTGTTATCCTTTGTCAGCGTATAGTAGGTGATCGCCTGCTCACCTGACGCATCCGTAAGCGAATAATAAGCATGTGTACCATCTGTATAAGCGATCCGCAGCAGCATACAGTAATTGCCATCCGGAATATTTTCCAGATTAATGCCGTCATTGATGTTTGCAGATGTCTGGAACGCATAACTGCCGTCCTGATTGATCGTTTTGTTCAGTACATAAATATGTTCTGCCTCATCCACCGCAGGCGCAGAAGTCTCCGCATCCGAAATGCCTTTCGCATCATCGACAAGAAGCAGTTCCAGATTCCGGATTTCACGCTCTGCCTGCAGAGTGCCTTCCAGATTCAGATGTGTACCATATACATAATACTTTGACACGCTCACGCTGTCATCTGTCACATCCGCCAGTACATTTTTTATCTCTTCTTCTACCTTAGCAGCATCCGGTTCCATGACATCCTTCTTTTCTATTGTATGTTTGATCAAAAGTGCAAGTGCCGTCAGGATTGCAACTGAAATAAGAAGAAATGAAAGCTGCATGAACAGCACTTTTCTACGTCTTTTTCGATAACGCTCGCGCGCCCGTCTGCTGTCTCTCGGTGTCTGTATATGCTTTCCATTCCTATTCTCATATTGTCTGCGTTCTGTCTGCATTTTGACCTCACCGGCTCTTCTTTTGCTCTGTGCCAGATCGGAACTGCCGGTTCTGCTTCTCTGCCTTTGCGCCGCATTGGAACTGCCGGTTCTGCTTCTCTGTCTTTGTGCCGCATCCGAACTGCCGGTTCTGTTACGCTGCCCCACCGCTCCCGGATGCTGCATATCGGTCAGATCCGTCTTTAATCCGGATCGTTTCCGCACATTCCTGTTTTTATTTAGTTTTGTGCTCTGATATCCGTTCGTGTTACTCATTTATATGTCCATACCCGTTTTTTATTTTTCATTCTTTGTCTATTATAATACAAACCATCTGCAATAGTAAAAGGAAATCATTTCTTTTTTTCGGAAATTTTCCTGTCATAATCAAGAAGGATCTCCTCCCTCGTCTTTTCCGCTTCCAGTTCCAGCATCTGCCCAATGTTTATCAGTTCATCCTCCATTCCGGTTGTCTGATCCGATGTCTTTTGTTTCTCCACCCGCATGTTCTTTTTGCTTTCCGTCCCGATGTCTCTTTGATTCTTTTTATTTCCAAATTCCCGCAATGGCTGCGGTGCGCTTATCTTCCGCCCGCTCTTTTTTCTTCGATCCGGCTGCTTCTTTGCCTTTGTTGCTCCTAATCTTCCTTTTTTCTTTTTTCCTGCCCTGATCCATTGTGGTTTTTCTTTCTTTTTTGGCGCCCGGAATATGGCATCTCCATATGTCTCTCGGTAACAGATCCGAATGTACTGGAGTGCAAGCAAAAGCGAAAACGCAAAAAATCCATACGAACACACTTTGGTATAGCCGCTAAGCAGCGCCGCCACTCCGAACGCATCTGCTGAAATAAGAAGGCATAACGCGCGCAGATCACTGACTTTTCTCAGTTTTCTCTGCGTAAGACAGGCGGCAAGCAGGATCGCAAATATAACAAATGTTCCCGCATGCATTCCAAGCGCCATCATCCGTCCATTCATCCAGTTTAAAATTTCTCCGGTCGTCCGTGGCAGAAAAACCGGCTGTCTGTGTATCATAATCCCGCTAAAAAGCACCAGCACACACGCCAGGATCCCAAAGATCAACGTCACCCGTCCATTTTTCTGCGCCCCCGCCGGTCTGAGCTCTCCTATACGTTTTCCCTTTAAAAACAGCCCGGTCAAAATGACATACAAAAATGGTACGATCAAGCCCAATGCCACCTGGATCAGCACCGTTTTACCAAAAAGACTCTGCCGCATGACATAAAGTCTCGAAAAAAGCCATACCGCAACAAGCAGGATATAAATATATCGGAACAGATTTGTTATCCATCCGTAAATTCTTTTCATCATTATCACCCGATGATCATTTTACCGGAAATATATTAAAATCCTGTGTGTATTTCCTGAAGCAGGCATGAAGAATATATGAATTATTTCTTAAATTTTTTCACTACTTTATACAACAAAAGATACCACAGCCCCACTATGATATCTTTTATCTATTCCGAAACGCCAATTCAATTTTTCATATTCTCACATTCTGTATCCGGTCAGTTTCCCTGACGATACATTTCCCTCAGCTACTATATATCATTTTCTGTCTTTTCCCGCAAGCATTCTCGTCTCTTTTCTTCCGAACTGCAAGAATGCGCAGGTAGCTACTGCGAAGGTCTTAGCTGTCTTTCTAAAAATAATATCTCTCTTTTTCTTCTGGATGTGGAACTGAATCCATGTGACTGCACAGACACAAAAGACGGCATAGAGCTTGCCAGACAGATCCGCCAACACCTGGGACAGCATCTACACAACATGCGCTATGACGTTTGACACATTTACAGAAAAACTGGGGGCTCCATTCTTCTGGTGTCATCGAAAGTAATATCATCATACCTCTGCCGTTTCTTGCTTGCAGACTGCGTGTCATCTGTACAAAAAAATGCCGTATTCTATTAGAAATACGGCATTTTTTGTTTTATTTTATACACTTTGAAAATAATTATTCAAAATTCCTTAGAACTTACCAGCCTTTGCTGCTTCCTCAATCGAAACCGCAACTGCAACAGTAGCACCTACCATCGGGTTATTACCCATTCCGATCAGACCCATCATTTCTACATGAGCCGGAACAGAAGAAGAACCTGCGAACTGAGCATCAGAGTGCATACGTCCCATAGTATCTGTCATACCGTAGGAAGCAGGACCTGCTGCCATGTTGTCCGGGTGAAGTGTACGTCCTGTACCACCGCCGGAAGCAACGGAGAAGTATTTCTTACCCTGTTCGATACATTCTTTTTTGTATGTACCTGCAACCGGATGCTGGAAACGTGTCGGGTTGGTGGAGTTACCAGTAATGGAAACACCAACATTTTCATGATGCATGATAGCAACACCTTCCTGAACGTCATCTGCACCATAACATTTTACAGTCGCACGAAGTCCGTTAGAATATGCTTTTTCGTATACAACATTTAATTTTGCTTCTTTGTAGTCATACTTTGTTTCTACAAAAGTAAATCCGTTGATACGGGAAATGATCTGAGCCGCATCTTTTCCAAGACCGTTTAAGATAACGCGAAGCGGTTTCTGACGAACCTTGTTTGCTTTTTCAGCAATACCGATCGCACCTTCTGCTGCTGCGAAAGATTCATGTCCTGCTAAGAAGCAGAAGCATTCTGTCTCTTCTTCCAGTAACATCTTACCAAGGTTACCATGTCCAAGACCTACTTTTCTGTGGTCTGCAACAGAACCCGGAATACAGAAAGCCTGAAGTCCTTCACCGATTGCTGCAGCTGCGTCTGCTGCTCTTTTACATCCTTTTTTGATTGCGATAGCAGCACCTACTGTGTAAGCCCAACATGCGTTTTCAAAACAGATCGGCTGGATCTTCTTAACCTGCTCATATACGTCAAGTCCAGCATCCTTTGTAATCTTTTCAGCTTCTTCAATAGAGCTGATTCCATAACTGTTTAATACAGAATTGATCTGGTCAATTCTTCTTTCATATGATTCAAATAAAGCCATTATCGTTTCTCTCCTTTCCTACTCTTGTCTCGGGTCGATGATCTTAACTGCATCATCTACACGGCCATACTGTCCCTTAGCTTTTTCCCATGCAGTGTTAGGGTCATCACCTTTTTTGATGAAGTCAGTCATTTTTCCAAGAGAAACGAACTGATATCCGATTACTTCATTGTCTGCGTCAAGTGCGATACCTGTTACATAGCCTTCTGCCATTTCCAGATAACGAACACCTTTTTCTTTGGTTGCGTACATAGTACCAACCTGAGAACGAAGTCCCTTACCAAGATCTTCCAGTCCTGCACCTACTGCAAGTCCGTCATCAGAGAATGCACTCTGTGTACGTCCGTAAACGATCTGTAAGAATAACTCTCTCATTGCTGTATTGATTGCATCACATACAAGGTCTGTATTTAATGCTTCAAGAATGGTCTTACCCTGTAAAATTTCTGCTGCCATAGCTGCAGAATGTGTCATACCGGAGCAGCCAATGGTCTCAACCAATGCTTCTTCGATCACACCGTTCTTTACATTTAAGGAAAGCTTGCAGGCACCCTGCTGTGGTGCACACCAGCCAACACCATGTGTAAAACCTGAAATATCTTCAATTTTTTTGGAATGAACCCATTTTCCCTCTTCCGGGATTGGAGCTGGTTCATGTTTTGCGCCCTTAGCTACTGGACACATGTTTTCAACTTCCTGAGTGTAAATCATTATAAGACTCCTTTCAATGATATAAAATGATGTATTTTGTTAAACTTTGTTAGACATTTAACATACCGCACTTATTTTCGCACATTTTCTGCAATTCATCAAGTGGTATTTCATGTTTTTTTCCCGGTGCATGGCCACGATATCTGCACTGCTTATGCAGACTGCGGTCTCAATGCTTCTTCTCCGCTATTTCTCCCTGCTTTTTATAAATTGAATCCGCCGGGATCACACCGCGCACCATAGAAAGCGGATAGACATTCGTGTTTCTTCCGATCACTGTTCCCGGATTTAAGACAGAATTACATCCTACTTCCACATGATCGCCCAGCATGGCTCCGAATTTTTTCAGACCAGTTGCGATCTGCTCACTGCCATCTTTTACCACAACAAGCGTCTTGTCAGATTTCACATTCGAAGTGATCGAACCTGCCCCCATATGTGACTTATAACCCAAAATAGAATCTCCGACATAATTGTAATGAGGCACCTGCACGGAGTTAAAGATAATGACATTCTTTAACTCCGTTGAATTTCCGACCACAGAGCCTTTTCCCACAATGGCACTGCCGCGCACAAACGCGCAGTGGCGGATTTCCGCTTCTTCATCAATGATGAGCGGACCGTTTAAAGACGCAGTCGGAGCCACCTTTGCGCTCTTTGCCACCCAGATGTCTTCGCCTCTTTGTTCAAATTTATCTGTATCCAGTGTCGGTCCGATCTCACGTATAAAATCTGCGATCCCTCCCAGCGCTTCCCACGGATAAGTATAGCGCGCCAGGTATTCACCCACGATTGTCTCCGTCAGATCATATAAACTGGTAATTTTTGCTTTTTCCATATTCCACCTCGTAATACTTATGTATATTTGTTATTTTTCGTTCCCATTCTACTCCTGCACCGGTTCTTTTACAAGTACCGGTTCTCCCGGATTTTCAAAATCAAACTGGATCTTTCCCTCTTCATATTTCAAACATGCGTCAAAGGTATTTCCATTTCTTGATACAAATCCCGTTAGCTTTGCTTTCGTCTTTCCTGTTGTCAAAAGTTCTGTTATGATCTCCTCCTGCAATTCAACCTGCGCCACATGATAAGGCAGCTTAAAGCCGCATTCACACTCATAATACCACTGCGAGCGCATTAAATGCTTTTTGCAGTCCGGACATTCCAGCATTGTCTCGACCGGTTGTGGTTTTTCGGGAAAATCAAAAGCAATCCTGCCGTCCTCTGTCAGCTTTAGCGGTGCATCAAATTTCATTCCGGTCTTTGCGACAAATCCCTCGATCACTCCGGTCTTTTTGCGCAGCAGTAATTCTTTCACCTGACTCTCAGTCAGCTTGACGCTGGCGATCTGACCGATAGAAAACCGACAGCCTGTTTTCTCTTCCTTACTGTAGTTTGCACAGCCAAATCCAAATTTGGTATGCACAATATCACCGCCGCAGACCGGACAGGAAACACCTTCTACCTTTTTGGGCTCCACATCCTGAAAGTCGAATTTTAACCCCGTGATCTTTCCAGTCTCATCCTTTGCAAATGTGATACGGGCATCAAAACTGCTTCCACTCTTTGATTTAAAGCCGCGGATCGTGGATGTCCGCCCGTCCTTTAAGAGTTCACGCACCTGCGCTTCGGTCAGATTTTTTCCCGCCATCTTTCCGATTGAAAAGCGGCAGCTATTTTCATCTGCAGAAGAATAATTGGCACAGCCATATCCAAACGGAGTCTTTACAATATCTCCCCCACAGAGCGGACAGACCGCGTCCTTTATTTTTTTCGCCTCCACATGTTCAAAATCAAATCTGACCTGCGTAACTCCGTTTTCATCTTTTTCAAGTTTTAAACATGCATCAAATTTCTTTCCACTCTTGCCCTTAAAACCACGAATCGTTTTCGTCACGCCATCCGTAAGCAACTCTGTAAGCTGCGCTTTGTTTAAATCCTTTCCCGCGATCTGACCGACCGAAAAACTGCAGTTATTCTCCGCTCCATTTCCATGATGTTCGCAGGAAAATCCATATCCGCGCTCCAAGATAGCGCCCCCGCAGATTGGACACTTTACCCCGTCTACGACAGTCGGCTCATTCTTGGAAAAATCGAACCGGATGCCGATATTCCCATTTTCCCCTTTCTGTAAAAGAAGCGCCGCCGAAAATTTCTTTTTCTTCTGGGATACGAACCCGGAAAGGACACCGGTATGCCCTTCTTTCAGCAATTCTTTTACCTCCTCTTCCTTTAGATCACGCCCGGCGATCTGACCGATTGCAAATTTACAGCCGCTTCCGTCTTTTTTATAATTTCCACAGCCATAACCAAATGGTGTCGTTTCGATCTCGCCGCCGCAGATTGGACAAAAGACACCAAGTTTTTTTCTTGCACCGATGCCTCTGCCGTTTTTCCCGGCAAACGAGCTGATCCGTCCGGCGATCTGCGTAACAAGATCCCGGTCTATAATTGCGACCGTTTCCTTTCGGATAAATTCCTCCAGCTTTTCACGGTAATCCTCCACCGCAACGGTTCCATTTGTGATGCCGTCCAATCCTTTTTCCCAGGAAGCCGTCATCTTAGGATTTAAAAGTGCTGGAACTGTCAGGTTCACCACCTCAAAAACCATCTCGCCGAAACGCTCTGGTGTCAGCACCTGCGTCTTTTTATTCAGATTCAGATACCCAATATGTACCAGCTTTTTTATAATCTCCGCACGTGTCGCAGAAGTTCCGATCCCAGAGCCTTTGATCTGTTCTCTTAATTCCTCGTCTTCGATCAACTGTCCGGCATTTTCCATTGCAAGCACCATAGAGCCTGACGTATAGCGCTTTGGCGGTGATGTTTTTCCTTCTTTTATAGAATAGCCATTGACGGAAAGTACATCGCCTTTCTGCAGCGTCCCCGCAAGTTCGATCAACCCTCCATTTTCTTCATCCTCTTTCTTTCGTCCGGCAATCTCTAAATAGCCCTGCATTTTTAATGTCTTTGCAGATGCAAACAGTGTCTCAGTATCCACAGAAACCTCTAATTTGACATTCTGATATTCCGCCGGCGGATAAAACACCGAGAGAAAACGACGGACGATCAGATCGTATACACTTTTCTGCAGTTCCGTCATAGATGAGAGATTCCCGGTCTGTCCGGTCGGAATGATCGCATAGTGGTCGGTTACTTTGCTATCGTTGGTATACTGGCTCTTAACCAGATTCCGGTACAGCCCCTCATTCAATATCCGCTCGGTGTATTTCTTCGTTGGCTCATAGGTTTTAAGACGGTTCAGATTTTTTGTAATCTCTTTTGCTACCGCTGTCGTTAGCACCCTCGCATCGGTTCTCGGATAAGTGGTGAGCTTCTTTTCATAAAGCTCCTGTGCCGCCTTTAACGTCTCATCCGGACTGATCTTAAAAAGCTTTGCGCACTCTGCCTGAAGCTCCGCCAGATTAAATAACAGCGGCGCCCTCTTCCTGCTGGTCATAGATTCGATTGCTTTTACAACTGCTTCTTTTCCTTCCAATTCCCCGATCAGCTTTTTTGCGTCCTCTTCTTTTTTGAATCCGTTTTCCTTATAAAGAAGCGGTGTCTCAAAATAACGGGAACCCGAAATGCTCTTCCACTCCGCTTCGACCTCTGCCTCTGTAAAATTTCCAATCACACGGTAAAAAGGTGTTTCTTTAAAATTGCGTATCTCACGCTCACGGATAACGACCATCCCAAGCACACAAGTCATGACACGGCCAACCGCAATCGGCACATAATGTCCTGTTCCGACCGCATCATTTAACAACTTGCCGTATTTTACGGACATGGCACGCGAAAAATTGATCCCCATCGCATAGTCCTCAATGGAACGCATAATACCTGATTTTCCGAGATTCTGGTAAGCATCCATGCTTTTTGCTTCCACGATGCCGCGTTTAATCTCTTCATCTGTCTGCGAATCAATCCAGACGCGCAGTTCCGTCATTCCATCGCGCACGCCGCCGTAATTTCTTATATTTTCTTCAATGGTCTGTCCTTCTTTTCCTGAGTCGCCTGCCCAATAGACTGTCTCAATATCCTCGCGGTGCAGCATACCGTTTACGATCTCGTACTGTTTTTTGACATTCTCGATCACGCCGTACTTATACTCACGCGGCAAAAACGGAAGATCCTCCAGTTTCCATTTTTTATATTTCTCGTCATATTCCTCCGGATACACCATTTCAACCAAATGTCCCACGCACCAGGTAATGACAAATTCGTTATTTTCAATATAGCCGTTCTTCCTTCCGGACACGCCGAGCACTCTCGCAAAATCCTGTGCCACGGATGGTTTCTCGGTTATGATCAGTTTTTTACCCACAAAATTTCTCCCTTAGTCTTTTCCTGAAATTCAATAACGAAATCATATCACAATTCCACTTTTCCCGCAAACCTTTTGCCATGACCTTCTCCATCACAAAAAGATATGCCCTCTCCCAAACGACAAGCCATTTTTCTTGTCTGCTCGGGAAAGGGCATATCTTATATAAATCAATCGGGAACTGCCCGTTACCGGGCAATCACTGATTGCGCAAGACCTATTTCTTTGTAATGTAACCCTGTGCCTTCAAGAGTTCTGCACAAAGGACTGCTCCACCTGCTGCTCCGCGGACAGTGTTATGGGAAAGTCCAACGAATTTCCAGTCATAAACAGTATCTTCTCTCAGACGTCCAACGTTGATTCCCATACCATTCTCATAGTCAACATCTAATGCAACCTGAGGACGGTTGTCTTCTTCGATATAGCGGATGAACTGCTTCGGTGCACTCGGAAGTCCAAGTTCCTGCGGAACACCGCTGTAATTTTCCAATGCTGCGATAAGCTGTTCTTTAGTCGGATTCTTTTTGAATTTTACGAATACCGCTGCGGTATGTCCGTTTAATACCGGAACACGGATACACTGACAGGTGATGACCGGAGATTCTGCCGGAACGATCTCTTTTTTCTCATGATCGATGTGTCCCCAGATACGAAGCGGCTCTTTTTCGGATTTTTCTTCCTCCCCACCGATATATGGGATGATATTTCCAAGCATTTCCGGCCAGTCCTTAAATGTCTTTCCTGCTCCGGAGATTGCCTGATATGTGGTAGCTACCACTTCATACGGTTCAAATTCCTTCCATGCAGTAAGGACTGGTGCATAACTCTGAATAGAGCAGTTTGGTTTTACTGCCACGAAACCGCGCTTCGTGCCAAGTCTTTCTCTCTGATATTTTATAACATCCATATGCTCCGGATTGATTTCCGGTACTACCATCGGAACATCCGGTGTCCATCTGTGTGCACTGTTATTGGAAACAACCGGTGTCTCGGTCTTTGCATAATCTTCCTCGATCTTTTTGATCTCTTCTTTTGTCATATCAACAGCGGAGAATACGAAGTCTACCTGTGAAGCAACCTTTTCTACTTCATTTACATTCATGACAACGATGTTCTTTACTGCTTCCGGCATCGGAGTATCCATTTTCCATCTTCCGCCGACTGCTTCCTCATATGTCTTGCCTGCACTTCTCGGACTGGCTGCGATCGTTGTCACTTCAAACCACGGATGATTCTCCAAAAGAGAAATAAATCTCTGTCCGACCATACCAGTTCCACCAAGGATGCCTACTTTTAACTTCTCGCTCATTACTACTAATCTCCTCTATTTTCTTTTATGTATTTCGTTTTGAAGTGTCTTTGTGTTGCGGACACTTGTCTGCGTTAAAGTAATACTAATACATATTGAACAAAAAAACAAGTCGAAATTTATATCTTTTTCCTGAAAATATTTGTTAATTCTGCATAAGAATTCCGTATTTACTTAGCAAAAAGTTCTGTTTCCCAGTCTTTTTTCACCGCATTCTGCCAGTCATCTGCGAGAAATGCCTTTTCTTTTTCGATCGTCTGCTTCATTGCCTCCACACCAGGCGCACCGATTGTCAGTCTGGTATTGACACAGGTTTCCATCGAGATCGCATCATAAATGTCTTCTTCGAACACCGGGCTGATCGCTTTTAATTCATCAAGGCTCATTGCATCAATCGGTATTTTTTTGTCCAGGCAGTATAACACAATACGTCCGACAATACCGTGTGCATCGCGGAACGGCACTCCATGTTTTACCAGATAATCTGCTGCATCGGTCGCATTGGTAAATCCGTGGTTCGCACTCTCACGCATTCTGTCTTTATTAAATTTCATCGTAGAGAGCATGCCGCGGAATAATGCAAGACATCCCTTTGCCGTATCCATTGCATCAAATGAAAGTTCCTTATCCTCCTGCATATCTTTGTTATATGCAAGCGGGATTCCCTTCATTGTGGTAAGCAAAGAAACATATGCGCCATAGACACGCCCTGTTTTTCCCCTTACGAGTTCCGCAATATCCGGATTCTTTTTCTGCGGCATGATACTGCTTCCTGTACTGTACGCATCGTCTATCTCCACAAACTTATATTCATTGGAGTTCCAGATGATGATCTCCTCAGAAAAACGGCTTAAATGCATCATAACCGTGGAAAGTGCTGATAAAAATTCGATTAGATAATCACGGTCAGAAACGCCGTCCATACTGTTTAATGTCGGACCGTAAAATCCAAGGAGTTCCGCAGTATATTCACGGTCTAACGGATACGTTGTTCCAGCAAGCGCACCACTTCCGAGCGGACAATAATTCATACGCTCATAAATATCATGCAGGCGTTGTCTGTCGCGTTTAAACATTTCAAAATAAGCTGCCATATGATGTGCCAGCGTAATCGGCTGTGCCTTCTGCAAATGCGTAAATCCCGGCATGATCGTATCCAAGTTTTCCTCCATGATCTTCAAGATCACTTCTAAGAGTTCTTTTAAAAGTTCGTCTGTCTCCAAAAGTTCTTTTCTGGTATAGAGACGCATATCCAATGCAACCTGATCGTTTCTGCTCCGTCCGGTATGCAGTTTTTTTCCGGTATCGCCAAGACGATCGATCAGATTTGCTTCCACAAAGCTGTGAATATCCTCATATTTGGATGAGATCTCAAGCTTTCCGCTCTCCACTTCCGAAAGGATCTCCTTTAAGGTCTTTAAAATATCTGATTTTTCCTGTACCGTTAAGATTCCCTGCTTCTCCAGCATGCAGACATGTGCCATGCTGCCCTCGATATCCTGTTTGTAAAATTTCTGATCAAATGTAATGGACGCATTGAAATTGTAGACCAACTGATCCGTCTCCTTTGTGAAACGTCCTCCCCATAACTGTGCCATACTAATCTTCCTCTCTTTCGCTTATTTTTTTATCCGCGATCTCATCATCGCGCTGTTTTTTTGAAAACACACAGCCGCAGTAATACTGGCGGTACATGTCATATTCCTTTGAAATCTCCACGGAACGCTTATATCCGTTCTTCTTTTTGAAATCCGACACCAGATAAGGAATACCATATTCCCTGCCCAGTCTTTCCCCGATCTCATTTAACTTTTCGGCATTTTTTAACGGACTGATAGACAGTGTCGTTGCAAAATAATCAAATCCATGCTCCTTAGCAAATTCTGCCGCACTTTCAAGCCTGAGTTCATAGCACTTTGCGCACCGCGCGCCGCCCTCCTTCTCCTGCTCCAAACCTTTTACCGTCGCGTAAAAACGCTCTTTTTCAAATTTTCCTTCTACGAATTTTACTTCGTGCTTCATCGGAAAACGGCGGATAAACTCCTGCTGTTCCTTCACGCGTTTCCTATATTCTTCCTCCGGATAAATGTTCGGATTATAGTAATAAACCGTAATGAAAAAGTATTCCGAAAGATACTCAAGCACATAACTCGAGCAGGGCGCACAACAGCTATGTAAAAGCAGTTTCGGTATCCGCTGTTTCTCTCTATTTTCCTTAAGTACGCCTTCCATTTCCCTTTGATAATTTCTCTGATTCATAGTTCACCTTTTGTATCACATACGATTCTTTATATTCTACCTTATCTAAAAAGAAATAGCAATCTCTCTTCTTTCGCATATTTTAAAAATATAACCCGATACTATTTTCTTTTTTAAATGGGGGATTACTATGAATACTTTCATTGAATTTAATGATGTCTATTTTTCTTATCATACCATAAATGGCGAGACTCCGGCTCTGCATCACATCAATTTTTCCGTAAACCGGAATGATTTTGTGGCAATCGTCGGACCAAGCGGCTGCGGAAAATCCACACTGCTTTCTATGCTCTCTGGTTTGCTTGTTCCCGAACGGGGCACCATCACGCTTGACGGAGCACCCATTTCCAAAAAAAGCCGCCAGTCCATCGGCTATATGCCGCAAAAAGACCAGTTATTCGAATGGCGTACAATTGAAAAGAATATTTTTCTGGGACTTGAGATTCAAAAAAAGCAAACCCCGGAAAGCATTGCATACGCAAAAACACTTTTAAACACCTACGGTCTTTGGGACTTCCGGGATGCCAAGCCTTCGGAGCTTTCCGGCGGAATGCGGCAGCGTGCCGCCTTAATCCGCACACTGGTCTTAAAACCGGAGCTTCTGCTTTTAGATGAGCCGTTTTCTGCTTTGGATTATCAGACACGTTTAAATACCGCAAATGACATCGGAAATATTATAAAGCAGGAGAAAAAAACTGCCATCTTAGTCACACACGACATTTCAGAAGCAGTCAGTCTCGGCAGCAGAGTCATCATTCTTACTAACCGCCCGGCAACTGTAAAACGTATTATCCCGATTCATTTTTCCGAGGATCTCACCCCTTTAGAGCGACGGAATGCGCCGGAATTTAAAACTTATTTTAATCTGATCTGGAAGGAGTTAAATGAACATGCATGAACTTTCCGCAAATCAAATTGCATATATTAACCGCGAAAAGCGAAAAAAAACACTGATTTTTTTTATCCGTGTTCTGATCCTTGTTGCATTTTTCCTGTTATGGGAGATCAGTGCAGATACCGGATGGATCGATTCTTTTATTTTCAGCAGTCCGAGCCGGCTGCTTGAGAGCTTTTTTTCTATGTTAAAAAATCAAGATCTGCTTTATCATATCGGTATTACGCTGTTCGAAACACTGTTTAGTTTCCTGCTTGTGATCTTTTTCACACTGCTTATCACAATCCTTCTTTGGCAAAGTGAAAATGCTGCAAAAATCTTAGAACCATATCTGGTAGTCTTAAACAGCCTGCCGAAATCTGCGCTTGCTCCTCTGCTCATTGTATGGCTCGGCGCAAATAACAAAACGATCATCTTAACCGGTATGTCCGTTGCGATCTTTGGCTCAGTCTTAAGCCTGTATACTGGTTTTACACACACCGACCCGGAGAAGATTAAACTGGTACGCACTTTGGGCGGAAACCGCGCCCATATCTTGTTTAAAGTCGTACTTCCATACAATATTCCTGGGCTTTTAGGGATACTAAAGGTAAACATCGGGCTTTGTCTGGTCGGCGTGATCATTGGCGAATTCATAGCCGCCAGATGCGGACTCGGTTATCTGATCATTTATGGCAGTCAGGTTTTTAAGCTTGACTGGGTGATCCTATCCATTCTGATCCTATGTGTGATCGCAACCACACTTTACGGTGCGATCAGCGGGCTCGAAAAATTCTGTCTGAAAAGGCGCTGATGCGCGTTGCACTCCCTTCAAAATTGTTGTATACTATCTAACACAGACAGGAGGCAGCAAATATGAAACGTGTAACCAAAAACACCACGATTGGTGAATTATTACAGCTTGATCCGGATATTGCCAATGTTCTGACCGGAATCGGCATGCACTGCATTGGATGCCCGTCCTCGCAGATGGAAACGCTCGAACAGGCAGCAGATGTCCACGGACTGGACGCAGATGATCTTTTAGAAGACATTCTGGGATTTCTGGAAGCATAATTCATGATATCAAAAAATCGCTCAGACCTTTTCACGGTCTGGGCGATTTTTTTACGCTTCTACGGCATTATCCGGACTTTCATCCGCATAAACACGCTCAATATGCATGGCAAGATAACCGATCTCGCTGTCTGCCAGTTTTATTTCTAAATGCTGTTCCAAATGACGGCATACCGTTGCCGCAATCCGGAAGGACGCCGGAAATTTCTGCTCCATATATTCATTCATATCGAGCTTTAGTACTTCCCCTGTCATTGCTCTTGCAGCCATATATTTGATATGGTTCATCATACGGTTGTAAGAAATGGTCTGCACATCAATATTTTTTCCGACATCTGCTTCGATCAGGGAAATGCATTCCCGCACCGCCGCCGCGATCTGCATCGCACCGGACACCTTCTCATCACAGATGGATGAATGCACATGCAGTGCGATATAGCCAATCTCATCCTCATCCAGCGCAAGCCCGTCTGACTCCAACAGAAGCTGTTTCGCCAGCGCAGCTACCTTATACTCTTTATAAAACAGAACCTGTATATCCTGTTTCAGCGGATTACTGATCTTTTCTCCATCACGAATCCTCTTTGCCGCAAATCCAATATGATCTGCAAGCGGGAACAATATGCCCCGGTCAACCTTTCCAAACTCCTGTTTCGCGCCATCTAAGATCGCATCGGCAATCTCCAGATATTTCGGATTGATATCACGCAGCAGTTCTCTTGCGTTTCCACGCTCAGAATCACTGCTTAATGAATAAATCCTGCAGTCCTCGGTCGGCTCAATGTATTCACTTACTTTTCTGCCGAATCCAATTCCCTTTCCGAGCAGCAGGTATTCCCTGCTGCCCTTATCCTTAATTGCCAGCACTGCGTTATGATTAAGCGCTTTGGTCACTCGGTACATATCTTCCCCCTCCGGGCGGCTTATCTTTTATTCGTAGATATCTACTGCAAAAAGATCCTCTCCAGCTTTTACCGCCCCTGTTTTTAATAATCTGATCTTTTCATTCTCTTTTAAATCTGTACAAAGAATTGGTGAAACCAATGATGGTGCATGCGCTTTTACATAATCCAGATCGATCTTCATGAGTACATCACCCTTTTTCACTTTAGCGCCTTCTTCTACCAGCATCTCGAAGCCTTCTCCGTTCAGTTTTACCGTATCAATACCGATATGCAAAAGCATTTCCATACCATCGGCTGTTACAAAACCGATCGCATGATGTGTTGGGAAAATGAAGCTGATCTCTCCGTCTGCCGGTGCCTTGACTACAGAATCAGTTGGTTCAACTGCTGCTCCGTCTCCCATCATCTTTCCGGCAAAGCCTTCGTCCGGAGCAGTTGTGATATCATCTGCAACACCGTCAAACGGGCTTGCGATCACATAGGATCTGACCAGTTTTCCACTGTCAGCTTTCTTTGTTTCTTTCGGTTCTTCTACTTCCTGTGTATCAAACACGATTTCTTCTTCCGGTGCATGTTCCAGATAATCTTCCAGGTTTGATTTGATCACGGTAACTTTCGGTCCGTAAATAATCTGAACACCCTGTCCCTTATGAATAACACCGCTTGCTCCAGTTGCCTTTAACAGTCCGTCATTTACCTTTGCAGCTTCAAATACGGTACAACGCAGACGTGTCGCACAACAGTCTACATCAGAAATATTTTTCTTTCCGCCAAGTCCTGCACAGATCTGTGCTGAAAGTGCATCTTCCGCACTTACTCCACCTGCGGCTTTTTCACCTTTTTTCTTTGCTTCTACGTCTTTTCTCGTATATAATTTTACCTCTTCGGCATCCTCACGTCCAGGTGTCTTGAAATCAAATTTCTTGATCAGGAATGAGAACAGGAAATAGTATACCACAAAATACCCAATTCCGACAATCACAATCCAGATCCAACTTGTTTTTTTATTTCCCTGCAGGATACCAAACAAGAACATATCAATAAGTCCGCCGGAAAATGTCATACCAACACCTACGTTAAATACATGCATCAGCATATATGCAAGACCTGCGAATACACAGTGGATGACATATAATACCGGAGCTACAAATAAGAATGTAAATTCGATTGGTTCTGTGATACCGGTAAGCATGGAAGTAAGTGCTGCGGAAAGTAACAGACCGGAAACTGCTTTTCTCTTTTCCGGTTTTGCAGTGCGATACATTGCAAGTGCTGCTCCCGGAAGACCGAAGATCATGAGCGGGAATTTACCAGACATGAATCTGGTAGCTTCAACTGCAAAATGTTCTACACTCGGATCTGCAAGCTGTGCGAAGAAGATATTCTGCGCACCCTCGATCATTTTTCCGCCAACTTCCATTGTTCCGCCGACACCAGTCTGCCAGAACGGAAGATAAAATACATGATGAAGTCCGAATGGGATCAATGCTCTTTCAATGAATCCGTATACCCAGGTTCCCGGATAATCAGACTGCAGTACGAGATTTCCGATACTGTAAATACCGCTCTGAATTGGCGGCCATGCGAAATACATTACAATTCCGACCAGAGTATAGGTCAGTGCTGAAATAATCGGCACAAATCTGGTTCCACCGAAGAACGAAAGCACCTGCGGCAGTTCGATCTTATAGAACCGGTTGTGCAGTGCAGCAACACCAAGTCCTACAATGATACCGCCGAATACACCCATCTGTAACGAGGTGATACCGCAGACATCCGTTGTTGCACCGTTTAACATGTTTTCTGTTCCGCCATTGATCGTGATCATGGCACTGATTGCTGCATGCATGATGAAAAATGCGATTACCGCAGATAATGCTGCAACCTCTTTTTCTTTTTTCGCCATACCAATCGCAACACCCATCGCAAACAGGATCGGCAAATTGGCAAATACGATATTTCCCGCATCATTCATAACCGTAAAGATCATGTACGGGATAGTTCCAGGACCCATGGCCTCTAACAGTCCATAAGTCTGCAGCATCGTTTCATTGGTAAACGAGCCGCCGATGCCGAGCAGCAGACCCGCTACCGGCAGAATTGCGATCGGAAGCATAAATGATCTTCCGACTCTTTGAAGCACTCCAAAAATTTTGTCTTTCATAGTTCTATACACACTCCTTCTCGGCATTTATGTATGCCCATGCTTCTAGTGTGTGCATTTTTCGTTTAATTTACAACAAAAAAGGCACTAACATACATAAACACCTAAATAATTTATGTATAGTTAATGCCTGCTGACCAGTAACATACTATGCATATAGTATAACATCCATTTTTCTGTTTGTCCAGTTATTTTTCATTTTCTTCTTTCTTTTTTTCCCGCCGCCACGTACAAGAATAATACAGAAAACAAAACAAACACAATGAGCGCTCCCCAGTTTCCCAATGCCAGCTTTCCAGACAGGTTAAACCGATCGGCAACCGTTCCATTTCCCGCCGGAATAATTGCAAACACCGCAAGCAGGATTCCAACAAGTCCCTCTCCTGCAATCAGACCGGAAGCATAAAGAATCCCTTTCCCCGTTTGTCTTTTTTTCCGCTCCACATACCAGCGGATCAGTCCGCCTGCCATCATCGGGGTACTTAAGTGAACCGGAAGATACAGACCTACCGCAAACGGCAGTACGGGAATCTCCAAAATCTCCACAACAACTGCTAAACACACACCGCAAATCACTAATGTCCACGGAAGATTTCCCTCCATGACTCCCTCTACCACCATTTTCATCAACGTTGCCTGCGGTGCCGGAAGCTCTGCCGAACCGTATCCCCATGCTGCATTGAGCAGATAAAGTACCCCTCCCGTCGCAAGCGCCGCCGCAAAAATACCGATCAGTTCACCGATCTGCTGTTTTTTCGGCGTTGCACCAACCAAAAATCCGGTCTTTAAATCCTGAGACGTATCTCCTGCAAGCGCAGCAATGATACAGATTACAGAGCCGATCGTGATTGCCGCCGTCATTCCTGCCATCCCTGTTTTTCCAAACGCTTTTAAGAGCATCGTTGAAAACAGCAGTGTCGCGATCGCCATTCCCGAAACCGGATTATTCGAGCTTCCGACCAGTCCCACCATACGGGAAGACACCGTTGCAAAGAAAAAACCAAATATCACGATCAAAAGTGCCCCGGGCAGCGTAACCGGGATCACCGGAACTGCCCACATGAAAAGTACCATTAAAAGTATCCCGCCAAACACAACTGTCATCGGAAGATCCTGATTACGACGGTCACTTTCTTCTGTTTCCTTTTTTCCATACATCCGGACTGCTTCACCAAAGGTTTTTATAATAAGTGGAAGAGATTTCAAAAGACTGATGATACCGCCCGCAGCAACTGCCCCGGCACCGATATAGCGGATGTAATTTTTCCAGATTCCCCAGGTGCCCTGTGTGAAAAAGAGCTGTTCCACAGAGATATCCGCCGGATAAAGAATCATATTTCCGCCAAACAGCACGATGAGCGGCATCAGAACGAGCCATGCCAGACTGCCGCCTGCCAGCAGATAAGAGGTCACTTTCGGACCACAGATATACCCCACACCGAGAAGCGCCGGCAGCACATCCATCCCGATGCCCGCTCCCTTATACTTTTTCAGCGAAAAATCCACTTCACTCGGAAACACTTTCAGTCCATCCGCTATGAATTTGTATGCCGCTGAAATGCCAAGACCGCCAAATACCGTTCCGGCTTTTGACCCGCCTTCTTCTCCTGCCATCAAAACCTCCGCACACGCTTTCCCCTCCGGATACGGCAATGTTTTGTGTTCCTTTACGATCAGCGCCGAGCGGAGCGGTATCATAAAAAGTACACCGATGACTCCACCGACCAATGCGATCAGCGCGATTTCAAAAAAGGAAGGCGTTTCGCTTCCATGCTCATCTGCCCACATAAAAAGTGCAGGCAGCGTAAAGATTGCACCGGCAGCCACGGATTCTCCGGCGGAACCGATCGTCTGTACTATATTGTTCTCCAAAATGGAATCCCGCCTCAAAATAACACGGATCATGCCCATAGAGACTACTGCTGCCGGAATAGACGCAGACACAGTCATTCCGACCCGCAGTCCCAGATAGGCATTCGCTCCGCCAAAGATCACAGCCAGCAGCACTCCAAGCACGACCGCTGTCCCCGTAAGTTCCTTCTGCCCGGTTTTTGCTGCAGTACAAGGCTTTTTTTCCTCTTCCATCATCCATTTTCCTCCATGCCGCATTTTTTCATTTTGTACTTAATATGCGCATTTCGGTGTTCGTCTATTCGGAAAAAATACATACTCCATCCGGCAAAATCCAACCATCCTCAACACCATACGAAAAGAGGATTTCTTTGTTTTCCGGTATTTTTACTTTTTCCTGCGATCCATTGATCCTCACTTCAACTGCCGATGCTCCAGCACACTCCTTTCGATAACCAATGACACGGTCATTGCCTGGTGTATCCTGCCATTTTATATCTGCGCTTCCACACGCTTTGTATTGTCTGCGCAGTGTGATCAGGGTTTTTACCGCACGAATCCTGTCATCATAAGTTCCATTTTCAATCTCATTCCACGGCATACAGCGTCTGCAATCCGGATCAAAACCGCCTTCCAGTGCAATCTCCGTTCCATAATAAATGCACGGACTTCCCTCCATGGTAAATAATAGTGCGAGCTGCCCATAAAATCTGCCAAGCGAACCGACCCGTGTAAAAAGCCGTTCCGTATCGTGGGAATCCAGCAGATTAAACAGCACACGGTTCGTCTGCTTCATATACAGCGAATAACAGCGGTTCACACTGTACGCGAACTGCTTCGCGGTACGGTTTTTATCATTAAAGAAATCGTGAATACTCTCTACAAACGGATAATTCATGACGGAATCATATTCATCGCCATTTAACCAGGTAATCGCATCATGCCAGATCTCTCCCAAAAGGAATACTTCCGGATTGACCTTTTTTAACTCTCTGCGCATCTCTTTTAAAAACAGGTGCGACACTTCATTTCCAACGTCAAAGCGGATACCGTCAATTTTCCATTCTCTCAGCCAGTAACTGCAGAGTTCTTTAAAATAAGCGATCACGCCCGGGTGATTGGTGTTCAATTTCGGCATTCCGCCCGCAAATGCAAAGGAATAATATCTGCCATCCCTCGTGTCATGCCTTTTTGTATCAAACGGCCACTGTCGGATAAAGAACCAGTCATAATATTCCGATTCCGGTCCATTTTTCACAACATCCTGCCACGGAGCGAACTGCTCCCCACAGTGATTGAACACTGCGTCTAACATGATCCGTATTCCCATCTCGTGTGCTTCTTTTACCAATGCTTTTAATTCTTCCTCATCTCCAAATGCCGCATCGATCTTTTTATAATCCGTGGTGTTATACTTATGATTGGAATCCGAAGCAAAGACCGGGGTCAGATAAATCCCTGTGATCCCTAATTCTCTGAGATACGAAAGCTTTTGGCGGATACCACGCAGATCTCCGCCGTAAACATCCAGATACTCTGTCTTCTCACATTTCCATTCTTTGACGTACCAGGGATCTCTGGATGCATCTCCATTACAGAAGCGATCCGGAAAGATCTGATACCAGACAGTATCTGCCACCCAGTCCGGCACTTCATTGATATCCGCCGGATTCATCCATGGAAAAATAAAACACTGCTCTTTTCTTCCCGGAACTTCCATCCGTTCTCTTGTATAGATTCCATCTTCGAACAGATAAACACATTCCTCTCCCACATGAATCTCAAAATAATATTTACAGCGCTTATAGTCCGGTATCACAGAAAGCTCCCATATCCTCTGATATTCCAGTTCTGCTCCCGGATTCATCTTCTCTGTCTGCCCGCTCCATTTTTCCGCCCCACCGAGAATACCGGCAGAAAACGGATCTCCATAACAGAGATATACCTCCGTAACATCATATCCTGTCTTTATTTCTATTTCCAGATGATCCTCGTCCAGTGCATAGCATTCGTTCAATGCCGCACGATGTGAAATCATTCCATATTCCATAAAAAATACCTCCTGTTCTTCCTGCATCTTTCTCTTGTATTGTAGGAAAAAAGAAGGTATTTTTCTAATCATTTTGCCTTTTAGACTGGTACAATCCTATCAAATATTCTATTTTATATAAGCGTCAAAGCTGCCCTTGTGAAATACGCACAATTCATGCAATGCTCTGGTACATGCAATGTAAAATTCCTGTCTTGTGATCGGATTTTCTTTTTCATGTCCCATATCACAAACGATCACCGCATCAAATTCCAGCCCTTTGGCGAAATACGCCGGCATCACAAGCAGTCCCTCACAGTAGACTGTCGTAGTTTCCTTGATTAATGTGACCGGAAGTTCTTTCCTTAAATTGTCATAAACAAAAAGTGCTTCCTCTTCATTCCGGCAGAGAACTGCCGCCGTCCGGTACTTTGTCATGTCAAGCTCTGCCGCTTTGCTTTGTACATCGGAAAGAACTGCTGCTTTACTGCGCTCCTTTTTTACAACAGGCTCCCGTCCCTCCCTATGGAACGGTGCGATCCTTGTATCCCCAATGATCCGGCTGCAAAACTCTGTGATCTCCTTCGTGGAACGATAGCTTTTTGTCAGGGAAAGCAGTTTTGCTTCCGGGAATACATGGCTTAACATGTAACTTAAAAACGTCGGCTTTTCACTCAGCAACACCTGGTTTTTATCCCCGAGGATCGTCTTGGGACAGGTAAACAGTTTCTTTAAAACCGCAAACTGAAATACATTATAATCCTGCATCTCATCAATGACCAGATGCCGGATCTGCGGAAAACTTCCGCCAAAGCAGCGCACCTGTATGTAAAAGACTGCAAGAATGTCCTCGTAACAGATCTCTCCGTCCGCATTTTGATATACTGCCATCTGCGGCATATCTTTTTCCAGTTCCCTTAAAAAACAACGATATACCAGAAGCGGCCGTTCCTCACCCATACTGATCTTCGGTCTAGCCTTTAAATATGCCCCAAGCCGTTTAAAATAATTAATCGAGGATTTATAACGAATCCGCCGGACACGTTCTTCTTCCATATCCTTTGCATCAAGCACCGCGTGAATCTGATCGGCTTTAAATTCATAAGGTTCCTCCACGAACAGCATATCTGCCATCAGATCATCAAATTCCCTCTCGATACAGTTATCCTCACCAAGTTCCGGCAGCACCTCTGCGATATAATCGGAAAAAAATGCGTTTGGCGAAAGGATCATCACATTCTGCGTATTTAGTTTTTCCCTGTGATTGTACAAAAGCCACGCGATCCGGTGCAGAGCGATCACCGTCTTTCCGCTTCCCGCACAGCCATCAATGACCAGTGTTTCCTCCGCCGCATTTCTTATAATCTCATTCTGTTCCTTCTGGATCGTCGCCGCGATCTGTTTCATCTTACTGCCATGATTCTCGCCTAGCTCTCTTTGAAGCACATCGTCATCTATGCGAAGATCGGTATCCAGCATATACTGCATCTTTCCCTGCCGGATCTGAAACTGCTTCTTCTCATCTACGTTCCCCGAAAATGTTCCCTCCGGTGCCTGGTACTTTGCAGGTCCCTTCTCATACGCATAATAAAGTGATGATACCGGGGCTCTCCAGTCATAAACGAGCGGCAGTTCCTGCTCCTTCGGGCGAAATCCGTTTATCCCTATGTAGATTTTAAGATGTTCTCCGCTCTCATCATAGGTAAATCCCACCTTACCGAAATAAGGTGTTTCCTGCAGCCGTTCCAAAGCTGTCAGATTTTTTTCATAAAATTCCAGCAAAAGCACATCCTGCTCCAGCGAATTTTTATTTTCGAGCAGCTCCTCCTCATCCATATCCGAGGTATTGTCCCATACAAACTGTTTTTGCTCTTTAATCTTTTTATTGCCATCCCCGATCACTTTTCGAAGCGTTTTTATCTGTTCTTTGATCTT
The DNA here is from genome assembly GCA_964388945.1 of uncultured Roseburia sp. Lineage (GTDB taxonomy): Bacteria > Bacillota > Clostridia > Lachnospirales > Lachnospiraceae > Roseburia_D. The sequence goes on along the minus strand of CAYMCM010000017.1, from coordinate 2,549 downwards.
TTGCTCCGTCCGTCCCAGATAGGAAAGTTCTTTTTCTTTTTCTTCTTTCTGCATGTATTCCTCCGTCTTTTCCGCTACTGATATTTTTTCACAAAATTCCCCATGATCCACGCCGCCACCGGAACAATGCAGACACAACCAACCGCACTCATCACAACCGGAAACAACATCTGAAAAAACGCCTTTGAGTTCAAAAACTGTCCGAAGCTGTAATGAAGTTCCTTCATTTCCAGATACATCAATAGCGATTCACCAACCCCCGCAAACAAAAGCGTATTTACCGTAGTACCAAGAATATTTCCGCCCATACGCAGTCCCGACGCAAAAAGTTCCTGCTCTGCTAATTCCGGATTTTTACGCTGCACTTCATAAACCGCACTCGAAACCGCGATCGCCACATCGATCACTGCCCCGACGATCCCAACGATCACCATTGCCACCGCTGCCGCCGTCATATTGATACTCACATGACCTGCCAGCATCGCAGTCTCATCTTCGTACATATTCAGTTCATTATAACCGCTGATCTTCGCACCGTGTGCGACCACAAGTGCAAGCAAAAAAACAAACACCGTCACAACTGCCAATGACAGGAGTGTCGCTCTTGTTTTTAAATTGCAGCCATTCTGCAAAAACAAAATGTTCATGCTCATAAGACAAACAGTGATCAGCGTCACAAGATATGGAGGGAATCCATACTCCAACACTTTCATATCAAGAATAAACAGGATCGCATTGACAGTCAACGCACCAAGCGAGCGAAGCCCGCGGTCTCCGCCGAGGAGAATAAAAAGAATGATAAATACCGCCGCAAGAATTAAGATCATGCCATCTCCTCCTTTCCTTTTAAGACACGGACTGCGACCGCAAGACTGATCGGAATCGCGATCAGGATACTGATTGATCCCATCAGAAACTGGATCAGTTCAAACGGAATATGGAATTTAAAAATTTCAGTAAACCCGTAATGATTGATCATCTTGATTAAAATGAACGGAACTGTGCCGCAAAAATACGACAAAAACAAGACATTGATCATCGTTCCCATGATATCGTCCGCCACATGACGGATACCGTCATACAGACTTTCCTTCGTGATACCCGGATTGACATACACCAGCTCTCCGGCTGTCGTGGCGATCGATATTGCAACATCCATGACTGCACCGAGTCCGCCGATCAGTATCTGGGCAAAAAACAGCATTCCAAACTGACTGGTCTTATTCAGATATTCCGTATATTCCATCATAAAATACTCCGGATCTCCTGCAAGTTTTAATACCACAAAATAGATCACTCCTGCCGCCGCGACCGTAGAAAGTGTCGCAAGAACCGCCACTTTCGTCACCTGGTTCACGCCGGAAACGACCAAAAGCGAAAGCACCGTAAATAAGATCATAAGGAGGATTGTGACCGGAAGTATGTATGTTCCTTTTTCATACAGGCACAACGCCAGATAAAACAGTAAGATATTCAGCCCGACCGAAAAAGCAGTTGCTGCCCCTTTTTTCCCAGCTATTATGCAAAGCACATAGACAAATAAAAGCATCACCGCAAGCACATAGGTATCCCTTTTTAATCCGATGATCTTTCCATCCAGTGCACCGTCTTTTTCAGTCAGTGCTATAAACACCTGATTCCCTTTTTTGTATTTTTCATCTACTGTGAGTGAACTGGAATAAAGATTCCGCAGGGTAATCTGCCGTCCCTTGTGTTCCCCATTTAAGATCTGTGCCTCTAACGTCTGTACATACATCTGTCCGTTTTCCTGTGCTGTTACATCTGTCTTTACCTCTTTTATCTTCGCAGCAGTCTCTTCATATAAAAATGCATCCTGTGTGGAACCAAACAGAAGCACCATGCTAACTACCAGATATATCAGCGAAAAATATACTTTTTTCATGTCACACCTCCTGCTGTTTTTTCTATTTTTATTATACCACATCGCACAAACCCACGGAACCTTTTGTTCATTTGATAATTTTCTGACATTTCACTTGCATTTATTAAAAAATGGACACATGCAGGAATCTTTTACATGTGTCCATTTTTCTTCTGCTATTTAAGTACGGTATATATAGCAGCGCACGATAACCGCCACAAAATAAAGCAGAGCCGCAACCAGTGCGAACAATGCGCCGCCTCCGATCACGCCGGCAATGATCTGTGCTGCAACGACCAAAAGATGTACGAAGATTGGCAGATCATAAAAGCACCTTGCCAGGATCACTTCCAACAATGCCAGAACACCTACCAAAACGATCGGCATTCTGTATGCAAAAATCCCAACCGCCAGAAATATCACTGCCATGAGGATGAGACCAGCAACAGCTACCGTATACTGTTCCGACTCTCTCCCTCTCTTCCGGCTCCTGTTTCCTTTTCTCATCGTGAACTCTTTTATCTCTTCTTTCCCTGTATTCTGACTCATATTTCCCTTTCTCCTTTTGCAAACACCTGTGTCACATGATTGCATTATAGCAACTTCTAAAAAAAAGAACAACTTTTTTCAAAAAAACATTGCATTATTTTTTATTTTTATATATAAT
>CAYMCM010000016.1:0-41605 GCA_964388945.1 uncultured Roseburia sp. | reverse complement strand
GAATACTCGGTTGTACCATAACATGCAACCATGTACTCATTTAATGTTACTTCTGCATCCGGATTGCTCATTTCAAGGATATTTCTTTCAATCTTGATATTAGAAGAACCTTCCTCAAAATATTCCTTCGTCTGAAGTTTGATGGTCAGATCACGGAATTCGATCGTAACCGGATCAAGGGTAAGGATTCTGGTCTTTCCTTCCTGTGAGAAGTGTGCGTGTGTCGGGCAGAGACAAAGATCTACTTCTTCTCCCTTATAAGACAGCTTTGCACTTCTTACGGTTCCTTCTCCGGCATAGTGAGTAAAGTAACCGGCACGATATTTTTCCTGAATCAGGAATGGGTAGGACGCATCCTGAACATGTTTGGTTCCGATACCAACCGGCCACTCTAATTTTGCAGCGTATGGACGAAGATCGACGATCGCTCCACCCTGATCCATATTGACGCATGCTCTCATATACGGGTCGCAGTACCAGAATAACTGTTTATCAGAACCATATAAAATATCTCTCCACAATGCACATTCCGGCTCATTATAATTGTTCTGGTTCACACCCTTCTTCTCACGATAGTAATCTGCGAACTCAGACATTGTCATATCGATCAACTGACCTTCTTTTTTCAGCTTGCCATAGTAAGCACATCCGTCGCTGTAGGATTTGTAAAGCAGTTCATACGGCTGTTCCCAGCGTCCCATCTTGTTCATCCAGCCCGGCCCAACGAACATCATGTTGTATGCATATCCGTTGTTATATTTCTCCAGTGAACGATACTGGTCGATCAGGTTGTAAAGATATGGATATTCCCATGTTTTTGTGTCATAGATCATACCACGAAGTACGTTCTGCGGATGTGTTCCGAAGTTTGAACCGTTTCCATCGTAGCAGGCGATCAGGTCACGGGAAAGGTGCGGGATTGCTACAATACCGCTGTCCTCTTCTGCATTTGCTGCCGGTGCGTGTGTATTCTGCTTGGACGGAATCCACGGTGCCCATGGACCGCCGTCAAATAAAGTATACCAAGAATTGTTGCAGGTGTGATAAGCCTTCGGTCCTTCCTCCCAACAGGTAGCAACCGCACATTTTACAGTCGGATAAGTTTCTTTGATGTAGTTGGTTAAATCCGCATCCATATAGTAGGAACCGGTAGATTCCGGATAGAAGCCGAATCTGTCATGGAATTTTTCAAACACATCATTTACGATAGCTTTTTTGTCTTCCATAGAGAACATCCAGATACAGAAATCTTTTGTCTTATATTTTTCACGGAATTCTTCACAAGGCAGTCCCAGTAAAGATAATGCGATCTCATCTCCGTATACTTCATGGTCATGCTTTGCGAGTTCTACTGCTTCGTCATTAAAAAGAGAAGCATAGGTCATCTGGATCGTTACTTTTAATCCATTTTCATGTGCAAGTCTCTGCTGTGTTTTAAAGATATCCAAAGATTCTGTAAGCAGCGCTTTATCTCCGATATCTTCTTCTTTTCCCTGTCCTGTAACGGTTGCAGAATACTCTGGAACCATCTCCGGACGATGAATAAGATTTAATACGAATTTATCCATTTTTCTTTTCTCCTTGTTATAAAAATAGTTAGCCTTTTACTGCTCCACCTGTAACACCTTCTACATAGAACTTCTGCATTACTACGAAAAGGATCGAGATCGGTATTGCGATCATAACACCGCCGGCACAGAAGAGTGCGAAGTAATCACCGATCAGTGTCTTCTGAAGCAGGTTGTAAAGTCCGATCGCTACCGTCCAGTCTGCCGACTCCTTGGACTTGATCATGATACGTGCCATAACGAAATCCATCCACGGACTTAAAAACGCGTTGATGATGGTGTACACGATCATCGGCTTTGACAGCGGAATGATGATCTTGCTAAAGATCGTTGCCTCTGACGCTCCTTCAAGGCGCGCCGCCTCACGCAAGGAAACAGGAATGGTATCAAAAAATCCTTTTAATACCAGAAATCCGAGTCCGGAGCCTGCCGAGTATACAATGACCAGACCCGCAAGTGAATCGGTCAGTCCAAGCATCTTTAATACGAAGTAAACCGCGATCATGGAAAGCACACCCGGAAACATTCCGAGAATGATCGAAAAACTCATCAGCGGTTTTCGCGCTTTAAATCTCATACAGCTAAATGCATAAGAAACCATCAGTACAAAAAGCGAAGAGATAATACAGGTAAATAACGCTACGATAAAGGTATTTTTAAACCACGCAGGGAAATTTGCCGCAGTATCTGTTTCAAAGAACAACTGGTGATAATTTGCCAGTGTCCAGTGTGACGGGAAGAAATGCTTATTGCTTATACCCTTTGTTGTTGAAAGAGAGGTAACCACCAGCCACACGATCGGGATCAGCCAGATAAATGCCAGAAAAGCAAGTACCAGATGTCTTACAACTATTTTCCATTTTTTTGTTCTCATTATTGATATACCTCCTCTTTATCGCCACTGATCATTCTGGTGTAGCTAAGCAGTGTAAGAAGGGCACAGATGGCAAATGAAACAATACCGATTACTGACGCCATCTTGTAGTTTGAATTATCGTTAGTCAAAGTAAACAGCCATGTGATAAGAAGATCCGTCTCCTTGGCATTTGAATTTGCAAACGCCATGTTTGACGTGGCAGTTGTACTTGTGAGCAGGTAAATAACATTAAAGTTATTGATATTTGCGATCACACTCTGGATCAGAGACGGTCCGCAGATAAACAATACATACGGCATTGTGATCTTCCAGAAGATCTGCCATTTGTTTGCACCGTCAATACGTGCACTCTCCAACTGGTCATTCGGAATATTCATAAGGATTCCGGTTGCCGACAACATCTGATATGGTACACCGACCCAGATGTTGATCAGGATGATCATAACGTGTGACCAGCCCGGCTTTGACAGAAACGGAATAAAGTTTCCGGAAACAAGTCCTATGTCCTGAAGCCATCCTGTCAGACCGATGTTTGCACAAAGTGTATTTACAATACCGTGGTCACTGAACATCTTGCTGACGAGCAGTAAGGTAACAAACTGCGGGATCGCGATCGTCACTACGAAAAGTGATCTCCACACTTTTTTGAAATAGGTATGTTCATGATTGATCAGCTTTGCCAGCAGGATTCCGCCAATGAAAGTGGTAAAGGTTGCCGATACCGCCCAGATCAGCGTCCATGCAAGGATTCTGATAAATGCATATGAGAACGTGATGGTCGCGCCGCCGCTGAACATATCCTTAAAGTTTGAAAGTCCAACCCATGTAAACAGATAGTTCGGAGGCATATGATTGATATCATAGTTTGTAAATGCCACGCAGGACATAAACAAAATCGGGATGATATTCATCATGATAACGCCGATACTCGGCAGAGTAAGTAATGTAATGTAAAACTTGCCATTGAAAAGGGATTTTACATCTTCCTTAAATGTATTGATGTGTTCGCCCTCTTCTTTCATAAGCTGAAGGCGGTATACAGCCTTCATGTTACTTATGTATAAAAATATGAATGCCACGATTACTAAGATACCAATAATGCCGTACAAAAGAATCAGCAATGAATTATCGTAATCATTAACAGTGTTTTTCATAGTCAGCGGATCAAATACGGCTTCGTACTGTGTCGTACCAAGCGTACCCAGATCCTTAATATAATTGATTGAAAAAAGTCCGGTAAACAGAATGACAATAACCTCAAGGACTGTCATGATGATTCCTTTTGCGATTTGTTTCCGGCCCCAGTATCCGGCTCCCATGACCAGCAAGGAAAGCTTGCACCAGATATCGCCCTTTGCCACGGCTCTTCCGAAATCAGCAAAGTATTTTTTGACTGCATTTAAAAAGGTCTTCATAGATTCACTCCCTATGCGCGTGAATGAGATTTTTTCTCTTCTTATAAAATCTCCCACATGCCTGCCTTACGCAAGGCATGTGGAAGCATGTTTTTATCCTAATCCTGTATTATTCAACTACCGGCTGTGTAATACCTGCTACTGCATCATCCAGAACTGCCTGAACATCAGCTGCACCGTCAACTAAGTTTTGACCAAGTGCTTTTGCCGGATCCCAGTAATTCTGACCTACAACCTGCTGATCAGCAAATTCAGACTGTGCAGAAAGTGCTGCCAGTGCCGGAGAAGAGATCTGCTCAGCCGCTTTTGTGTTAGCCGGACCTTCTGCGGTAGCATTTCCGATCGCAAGCTGGCTTTCTTCATTGGTAAGGTATTCAGCAAGAAGCATAGACCATCCTACATTCTTTGCATGTGAGTTTACACCGACAAATTTGTATCCTGCATAGGATCTCATCTGTGTAGCTGTTCCATTTACATCGAAGGTCGGCAGTTTGCATGCTGCGTATCCATCGCCGTATTTTTCTTCAAAGGAACCTGTATTCCATGTACCGGAAACATATGCGCCGAGTGTTCCATCGTTTAACATTGTAATCGCATCTTGATCTGCCACACTTACAAAAGCAGAGGAAGCGGTAATGTTTTCAATGCTCTGTGCTGCTGCAAGACCTGCTTCTGAATTCCAGTCACAGTTATTTGAGTTATCATCATTCATGGAAAGTTCACAGCCTGCACCAGCAAAGAATCCATACAGATACCAACCGTTTGCAACATCCATACCTACTGTTGTTCCAACTTCTTCCGCTTTTGCGGTAAGAGCTTCCCATGAAGCTACATCTTCATCGGAAAAGATGTTCTTGTCATAATAAAGGAAATATCCGTTAGAAGCGGTAAGCGGATAAGCGTAAAGTTTTCCGTCTTTGGAAGCTGCCTCAACAGTTGCCGCAGAGTTTGTTTCTGCCGGATCATATGTATAAGTAGCTGCCACTTCCTGAAGTGCGCCTGCATTTACAAGGTCATTTACCTGATCGTCTGCGAATACGAATACGTCTGCTGCCGCATCAATATCTTCAAGAATCTTATCCTTTGCATCTGCCTCAGATACTGCTCCGATCGTAATATTGAAATCTACATCAGAATATTCTGATTTAAACTGATCGGTCAGTTCTTTTACAACAGTCTGATACGCTTCCAGTTCTGAACACCAAAGCTGGATATCTACGGTTCCTTCTGTAGCCGCGATCAAATTCTGGATCGCATCATCTGCTGCTTTGGTATCTTCTTCCTTTGCTTCTGTTGCTGCTGCAGTATCATTACTGCTGTTGTCTGCCGTTGTGCTTGCTGCATCTTTACTGCCGCCGCATGCTGTTAAAGAAATCACCATGCTTGCTGCAAGTAATGCGCTTAATACTTTTTTCTTCATAGAAAAAATCCTCCCTTATATTTCTTTTGATTTCGACTGCGTCATTCAACTGCCTTACCAGTTGCTTTTCTTCTTGCGCAATCGGTTGTTCTATGGTTAAAGTATAATACCTGGGAATTTTTGTGTCAATGTACATGATTTATAATAAGTCTTGTTGTTTTTTGTGTAGTTTTACCAATTTATATTGTTATTTTTTTACCATTCTTTTCTATTGGCAGATATCTGTGCAACCGCTAAACCCATTTATTTCATGCTTTTCTATTATTTGCCATTAATCTGAGATACGGTTTAGTATAAAATCATCCACGGTTCCCCAGCTTCCGGCATTGCTTTTTATGCGCACTCCGATCGTCAGCGTATCACCTTCCGCGAGCTTGATCCCATCTACTTTCGGATTTTTCCAATCTGCCCACGATGTAAGCATAAAGGAATCTGCCCCGACTTCTTCTCCGTTTACAACTGCGTACAACTCCATATCTGCATCATCTTCCACATCACCGCCCTGCGCAAATGCAAAAAGCTGATAGGTTCCTGCCTGCAGGTCGTCTAAGGTCTGTTCCACCACGAAATCCATATCCGAATCAGCAGACCAGAAATGAAGCGAGAAATCACCGCTGTGCGCATCATCTTCCTTTTCCTGATAATCAGCCGGGTTCGTGCCTCCTTCATAGAAAACCTGCCACATAGATCTGTCCGTATCCTCAAAACTCGGATTTTTTGCATAATTTACCATTTCTACCTTAACATCTGCCGTGACCGCCGTACCGTCTTCCAGCGTTCCGTCCACGGTATAACTGCCTGCCTTTGCAGTGTCGATCGCCGTGATCTGTGACTCATCCCACGTAACCGGAATCTGCCTATTTGCCGAACGGTCATTGTAGACCACTTCGACCGTTTCCGGAAGAACAACTTCAGCTCCCACATCACATGATACTGTCGTCTGCGGAATAAAATCCACTGCCAGAGGCACGCTATGTCCGTCTATTAAATACCCGAATACATTTAAAGACGGAAGCGGATGTCCGGTGAAATCAAACATTGCCTGATTGTCCCAGGAACAACCGCCGTAGTATAAGCCCGCATCATCCGGATCGTAATCAGCAGAATAACTGCTTGCCCAGCCGCTTCCGTATTTTTCCCATAACGCAGAATTGTCCTCCTCCGCACTGCCGACCGGAATCCATGTGCCTTCCCAGTAAAACATGCCGATCACTCCCACATCGTTTGCCGCCGCACAAATATCACGTATGATCGTTGCCTGACTCTGCACAGTCGGCGCATATCCGTCAACTGCGTCTTCTATCCCGTCAAAGCTGTTTGCAAAACCATCGCCATCTTCCGAAGTATAACAGTAGGATGTTTCCGCGATCACGACTTTCTTTCCGTAATTGTCCATAATATTTTTGGCTACATTCTGCATATTTTCATTATCACCATCCCAGAACGGATAATAGGACAGACCGAAAATATCATAATCCACACCATATTCTTTCAAATCCGATGCCTTTGTATCTACTTCCTCATTGTTCTCGATATTGGTATAATGCAAAACAATCTGGATGTCTTTTTCATAAGACTCAGAGGTTTCCCGCACCGCTCTGCTCCCGGCACTCAAAAGCTCCATCACTGCCGGAACATCTGTTTCACCGGACATTCCATTGTTGATCTCATTACCAACCTGCACCATGCCGACATCCACACCTGCATCCAGAATCTGCGCAAGGCTGTCTTTGGTAAAATCATAAAGCGCATCCGCTTTCTCATCCACAGACATTCCTTCCCATGCTTTTGGTGCATTCTGCCGTTTCGGATCTGCCCAGAAATCAGAATAATGGAAATCAATGCTTACTTTCATTCCGTACTCAGTTGCGCGTTTTCCGAGTTCGACCGCCGTTTCCACATCATTATTTCCGCCTCCGTAACCATTTCCGTTTTCGTCATACGGATCATTCCAGACACGCAGACGGATGTAATTCACACCGGACTCTGCTAACGTCTCAAACACATCCTGCTCTTTTCCATCGTAACCGTAATATTTTGCACCGCTTTTTTCCACGGAAAGCACTGCGGATGCGTCCATGCCGCGTATAAAATCATCCGAAATGCCCGCAATCGGTTGCACATAAACGTCACTCCATTCATCCTGTGCCGGCTGCTCTGCCGTTTCTGCCTCCTGCACCACTTCTGTGGTTTCCTCCTCGGTTTCCGGTTGCCGCTCCGTACCGGCCGCTGCTGTTTCACTGCTCTTTGCTCCGCATCCAAACAACAGCGGTACGCATAAGCCGGCACTTAGACACAGCGCCACCCATTTCATGCTTTTTCGTTTCATTTTTGTAATCTCCTTCCCTTCCTTCGATTGCGCCCACGTATGCCCGCCCCCTTCTTACTTACATGTTTTGCGCAACCGATTGTTCAATTTTTAAGTGTAAAAGATTGCCGTTTTTCTGTCAATGTGCATGATTCATGACAACGCCCTCTTGTTTTTGTCTATTTTGTATATGAAAGAGCCGGATGTTGGAAACATCTCATTTCCCACATCCGGCTCTTGTCTTTTATATCATGTTACAATTTTATCTGTATCCCGCGTCCGGTTCGTTTATATCGGTAATACCGGACTCCCGCCGCATCAAGCATACGCTTGGATGCCATAACCGCAGGCGTTGTCTCATATTTGTCCTCGTCATAAACGATCGTGCTGATTCCCGCCTGAATGATCGCCTTGGCACACTCATTGCACGGAAACAGCGTGACATAGAGCTTCGCACCTTCCAGACTCCCACCGCGGTAGTTAAGAATAGCATTCAGCTCACTGTGCGTCGTATAAAAATACTTGTTATCATACGGCTCACCCTCTCTTACCCACGGAAATTCATCATCCGAACAGCCTTTTGGAAAGCCGTTATAGCCCATAGATAAGATTTTATTGTCTTCGCTCACGATGCAGGCCCCCACCTGTGTATGCGGATCTTTGGAACGCATACCGGAAAGAACGGCAACTCCCATAAAATACTCGTCCCAGCTAATATAATCACTTCTTTTATCACTCATGGCAATCCTCCGATCTCCTTATTTTGTACCGAAAATACGGTCTCCTGCATCTCCGAGTCCCGGAACGATATATCCATGCTCGTCTAATTTTTCATCCAGTGCTCCGACATAGATATCTACATCCGGATGTGCTTCCTGCATGGCTTTTAATCCTTCCGGTGCAGCAAGGAGACACATAAAACGGATATTTTTCACGCCCTTGTCCTTTAACATCTGGATCGCCGCGATCGAAGATCCTCCGGTCGCAAGCATCGGATCTACCACAAATACCTCACGGCTTGCGCAGTCCTCCGGCAGTTTACAGTAATATTCTACCGGCTTTAATGTCTCCGGATCACGGTAAAGTCCGATATGTCCCACCTTTGCAGCCGGGATCATCGTAAGCATTCCGTCTACCATGCCAAGTCCCGCACGCAGGATCGGAACGACCGCCAGTTTCTTTCCTTTTAATTCTTTTACGTTCGCTTTACAGATCGGTGTTTCGATCTCAATATCCGCAAGCTCCAGATCTCTGGTTGCCTCATAGCACATCAGCATCGCGACCTCGCTGACCAAAACTCTGAAATCCTTTGTTCCGGTTTCTTTTCTGCGGATCACTCCGATCTTATGCTGGATCAGCGGATGATCCATAACCATAGTCTTTGCCATTTGTTATTCTCCTTCGTTCTCATTTAATAATTTAACCAGTTTTTTTATTGTCTGGCGCAATGTCTCAAAACACAGTCCATAAGACTGCAATGTCCCGCCATACGGATTCATGATCTCTAATTCTTCTCCGACTAACTCCGTCAGAACGCAGACATTTTCTTCTTTTGCGCTGCCGCATATGTCACGCACTTTCTGACACTGTGCCCTCTCCATCGTAAGCACCAGTGTGTCCTCATCCACATCCTCATCTGAAAGCTGTGTGGACACATACCCTTCCGTGGCAACACCATTGCTGATCATCACTGCTTCCGCTTTCTGATTAAGCGGTTCCTGAAACAAGACCACCAGCCCGCGCGCCAAAATCTCCACCGGATGCTTTAACGTATATTCTTTCAGTATCGCTGCCGCCATCGGTTCCCGGCAGGTTCCTGCCTCCCCCACAAACACAATGCGTCGGTATATCTTCATAAAACCCTCCTTTTATACATGGATGACCTGATGTCCCGCCGCTTTTAACAGGCGGTTCATGATCGCCTGTCCGATCCTCGGTGTCTGAAAACTCTCCGAATAGATCTGTTCCACATCCATATCATCAAATTCCCGAAGAATCCGATACAGATGCCGCGCGATCGCATCTTCATCATCCCGCGCCCCAATACTCAAGACCTCCCCTGCCTTATAGCATCGCTTTGTTTCATCCGTTGCAATAATGCCGACCTTTTTTCCCTGCGCTGTCATTTCTTCTGCAAGTGCACTGATCTTTTCGATCACCGCATCCGGATTCCCATCGACCAGTACAAGATCTGCCTTCGGTGCATAATGCTTATACTTCATTCCCGGTGCTTTCGGTCTCTTCGCAGAATCCGATGCAATAAGCCCCGGATCGATCTTTACCGTGCCGATCACTTTTTCTATCATCTCAGGCGTGATATAACCCGGCCGCAGGATCATCGGCACATCCTCCGTAAGATCAACGATCGTGGACTCAATTCCAATGCCGACTTCTCCTCCGTCTATGATCATCGGTATCTTCCCGTCAAGATCCAACGCCACATGCTCCGCAAGTGTAGGACTTGGCTTTCCTGATGTATTCGCACTCGGTCCCGCGATATACCCGCCGCCCGCACGGATAAATGCAAGTGCTGCAGGATGTGACGGCATACGGACTGCAACCGTGTCCATGCCTCCGGTCGTTTCATACGGAACTTTCTCATTTTTGTTTAAGATCATCGTAAGCGGTCCTGGCCAGAATGCATCCGCAAGCAGCACCGCTTCCTGCGGTATCTCCGTAACGATCTGTGCAAGAGCCGCAAAATCTGCAATGTGCACGATCAGCGGATTGTCAGACGGACGCCCTTTTGCCGCATAGATTTTTTTCGAAGACTCTGCATCCAGCGCATCTCCACCAAGTCCATACACCGTTTCTGTCGGAAACGCTACCAGTCCGCCTGCCTTTATGATGTCTCCGGCACGTTTTATCTTATCTTCCTCTATATGTTCACTGTCTATTTTCACGATTTCTGTCTTCATGTATCTGCCTCGTTTTCCTGATCTTTTTGCCGTAAAGCATGGAAAATAGTTTATTTTCTATTATAACACTTTCTAAAAATAAGACAACCTACTTGCTATGTTTTTGTAATTGTGCCATAATAAGTTCATTAGTGATATTATGTCTTTTTGGCATATCCAATTTGGAGGATAAAACATGAAAACAACAAAAACTGCATTTGGTACTACTCCGGAGAACCAGACTGTCTCTCTTTTCCGCCTGGAAAACGCTTCCGGCGCATACGTGGAGATCATGGATTACGGCTGCCGTATCATGAGTATTTGTGTACCGGATAAAAACGGACGTCTAACGGACGTTGCGCTTGGACTGGAAGATTTTGATACTTATCTGCAAGATGATGCGAGTCTCGGCGCTATTGTGGGGCGTTTTGCCAACCGCATTGCTAATGGTCGTTTTTCCCTGAATGGAAAAAACTACCAGCTTGCAATTAACAATGGGCCTAATCATTTACATGGAGGTCCGACCGGCTATGGTCAGCGTGTATGGAATGGTAAATTTTCCGACAACAAACTGATCTTTACAAGAACTTCACCTGCCGGTGAGGAAGGTTATCCCGGAGCGCTCAACCTTACGATCACTTACGGATGGTCTGAGGACAATGAACTGTCTATTTCCTATGAAGCAACCACAGATGCCGATACGATCTTAAATCTGACTAACCATGCTTATTTCAATTTGAACGGACATAACAGCGGCACCGTGCTCAATCATGAACTGCGCATTGACGCAGACAGTATTACTGAGCTGAATGAAAATCAGGTGCCTACCGGAAACTATATCCCGGTAGACGGAACACCGTTTGATTTCCGTGAATTGAAAGAGATCGGAAAAGACATCGAAGCAGAACACGAACAGCTTAAGATCGGCGGAACCTACGACCACAACTTTGTATTAAACGGAACCGGACTGCGCGAAGCTGCTGTTTTACAGTCCAAAGAAAGCGGCATCCGCCTGACCTGCTTTACTGATCAGCCGGGGCTTCAGCTTTACAGTGCCTGCTACACACTTCACCAAAAGGGTAAGGGCGGCATTGACTATGCTCCATTTTCCAGTATATGTCTGGAAACACAGCATTTTCCGAATGGTATCAATATCGATCATTTTCCATCGGTTGTATTAAATGCAGGAGAAACCTTTAAGTCACAGACTATGTATCACTTTTCTGTGATGTGATCAAATGAAAATCTCTAAAAAAAGAAGCCTGAGATTACTTTTTCGTAATCCCGGGCTTTTTTCAAAAAGACTTACTGCTGCAGGTTTTCAACTGCCTCCTGCACCTCCTGCGGTATTTTAAACTCAAAGCTTTGTTTCCCCATCGAAAATTCTGCATACTGGTTCTCATAAAGCTTCAACTCTGCTTTTTTATCCTGCGCTTTGTCATAATACATCTGGATCTGATACAAAAGAACCGCATCCTCGCTGACCTCACTGATCTTCCATTCATCGATATTTAATTTATCTGTAAAATCATCAATCTGCCTGGCATCCGTAATGTCTGCAAGCTGGTTTCCCTCTGCATCGCAAATCACTACCTCCTGACTTTTTTGCATATCGAAAATGCTTCCTGTCTCACGCTCTGCTTTTGCCGTTTTCTGGCTGCATCCCATACACACTGCACACATCATAACTATTACAAATCCAATTATTTTCTTTTTCATTCTAAGCTCCTCCTTCTTTTTCAACAAACTGTTCAAAAGAATTTCCATTCCATCTGTTCCCCTCCTTTCTTTCTAATTTTAGGACTAACCTCTTTTCTTGCCTATGAATCTGTGAAATTCTACCAATTATTCGATAAATATGCATAAAGAACTTAGCTTGTATCAAAAAAGCAGATGCCCTTTCGGTACATCTGCTCTTATTTCCGTCATTATCTAGTCCTGTGTTTTCGTCATATCAAAATATTTTCCTTTCACTTCTTTCAGATATCTCCTCCCAATGGTGTAATCCAATCCATTTTTCAACCAGACTTTCCCCTTCTCTATCTTTATGATATAGCTGCAATTTACGATTAGTCCCTGATTAATCTGCCACAAGAACTCGTCCACCTTCTCCGCCAGACTTTTCATCGACTCATAAACGCAATAAATATGTTCTGTAGTATAAATCAAACTCTGATTTCGATTTTTTTCAATGTAAAGAATCTTATTCTGCTGAATTTTCTTCTTGATATTCTCGTCTGTGACCGTAAGCGAGGATAGCTTCATACGGCTCTGCTCTGCCGCTGCCTCTTTTAAAGACTTCACCAGCAGCCTTTTCAATTTTCTTTCATTTACCGGTTTTACAAGATATCCTGCCGCCTCCACCTCAAAGGCTTCTAATGCATACT
Organism: uncultured Roseburia sp.; assembly: GCA_964388945.1. GTDB lineage: Bacteria > Bacillota > Clostridia > Lachnospirales > Lachnospiraceae > Roseburia_D. The sequence goes on along the minus strand of CAYMCM010000016.1, from coordinate 28,733 downwards.
CGGCATGCCCGGTCAAAAATGCAATGATAAGCTGCCTGTTACGCTTCTTTAACTCATACGCTGTCTGTATTCCATTTTTTCCAGCCATATCAATATCCAAAAACGCAATATCCAAACGTTTCTCTTCATCCAAATATCTGATTATTTCTTCTCCGTTTGCAAAAAGTGTAATCCGGACTTCTTTTTCAAACTCATTCATAAATTTTTGAAGATATGTACTAATAATTTTAAGTGATGCTTTATCATCATCACAAAGCCCAATATGAATCACATACTTCCCCCTTCCCTTTGCGGCAGATAAATCTCCACATGAAACTCTTCATTTTCCGTTCCATAATTTAATATGCCTCCCGCGTTCCTCACAATATCGGAAACACTGCAAATCCCTATACCATGGCTCTCTGCATCCCCTTTTGTTGTCACCAGTCTGCCATTTTTTTGTACCGGATCAGTTTTATAGTTATTGATACAGGTAATCTTATGTCCCTGTTCTACTTTCTGGATTGTCAGCTCCACATATCCTTCCTCGCATTCTTCCGCTGCCCGAACTGCATTATCCAGAATATTTCCAAACAGGGAACATATTTCCATATCCCCCAGCCCAATTTTACTGTCCCAAACATTTGCCGTAAAATCCACCTTTTTTTCATGGGCGATTGCATTTTTATTGTTGAGAACCATGGAAAGGACATCATTTTCCGTAATAATGTATTCATTGATATATTCCATAGAACCGGAAAGCTCCGCTACATACTCCTTTAATCTTTCGTACCGCTTTGCATTAACCAATCCCTGTATGACATTCAAATGATTGTTCATGTCATGCCGAAGGCTGCGCACACTCTTTACAATCATTCCCATATCCGCATTCTGTTCCAGACGCATTTCCATGTTCTGCATCTTCAAACGATCCTCCAGCAACAGTTTGGAAGATATTTTCATCTGTCTCAGCACACAGGCACTAAAACCTGTAATCAGGACAAGATTCAGCACACAAAAACTAATCCCCATTTTCTCTGTAAATTCGATCTTTTTACTCATAAAGGTAACGTAAAGCAATGCAATCATAATAACGTCAAACGCTACCATACTAATCAGAATGCTCCCATATTGTCTGGTCAGTTCCAAATTCGGATGCAATTTATTTTTGATTAAAAAAAGCAAAAACAATACCGTAACTTTTCCTATAAAACTGTACACTACACCGTGATACGTAACATTTGTAAAATCCCCTATAGAAATTCTGGGAAATAAAGCCATGAGACCTAAAATAATGAGTAAATCAGAAATTCCAGTTCCAATTAAATAAACTGCAATACTCAATATCTTATGCAGAATTGTTCCTTCAAACAGCTGAACCGTCAAAAACGCCATGACCATTCCTCCAGCCACCCAAACAGACTTTGAAATGATACTTTTCTCTTAAAAATATCTTTGAAACTAAAAGCCAGATATATGCATCTATCGCACTGGTCAAAAGTAAGAGAATATAATTTTCCATTTTTCTCCCCCCAAAATCTTCAAATCAACAGACTTCAATCTAATACTCTCTATTTTTGATTATAACGAAATCTAGGTGATTTGCAAGATAGCCCTGTTTTTATATTTATTTGTACTATCTCGACTTGTTTTTTTCGACATATTTCGCACTATGGCATAACAGGAATTTCCTATAAATAAAAATCATCCGGTCAAAATCCCTTTTCAACCGAATGACTTTTTTATTCATTTTTCTGTATTCTTTTCTATCTTTTAACAGTCTCTGTGCTTCCTGTCTCCTCCATATCACTCACAACTTCCGTATCTTCTTCACCTCCATCTAAATAAGTAAGAATCCCATCACAAATCGCTTCTGCCACTTTATCCTGATACTCCTCCGTAATCAAAAGATCCGCTTCCTCTGTATTACTGAGGAAACCACACTCGACGATCACGGTCGGTGTCGGTGTTTTTTTGAGCAGATAATAACTCTCATTCGCTTTTGCCATCCGGTTATTTTCCGGATCCAAATTGGTGCGCAGGCTCTCCTGCAATGTTTCTGCCAATTCTTTTCCTTCTGCGGACTGGCCGAAATAAAAGACCTGTGCGCCCTTTACATATTCTTCCGTGTAGCTGTTCTGATGAATACTCACTGTAAACACCGGCATTGCGTCCGTGATGATATCGCAGCGCTTGCGCATATCCTCAACCTTTTTATTGGATGTTCCCGCGGAATACAAGCCGTTTTTATCTTTTCTGGTCAATACGATCTCAATGTCCTCTTTTTCCAACAGCTTTTTCAGCTTTAATGCGATCTCCAGATTGATATCCTTTTCCTTCGCATCATTGATCCCGATTTTTCCCGGATCATCCCCTCCATGCCCCGCATCGATCGCAATGCAGACCGCTTTTTCCTCTGCCTTACTGTTATTAACCAGAACGCTCCCTTTTCTTGCAAGAAAAAATGCCGATGCAAGCAGGATGACTGCCATGATAAGTTCAATCTTCTTTTTCATAAAAAATCCAGAACACTTACTTAATATAAATTATTCATGCATAGGACGTTTTATGAAATTTACTTTCCTCTTAGTTTACATACTTGATGATCGTATCCCACACACCTGCGTTTTCCAATCCGAGTTTCCAGAACGCCGCACCTGCAAGGTTGTTTTCCTTCATTGCCTGAAGCTTCAGTTCCAGAGATGACGCATCTTCGATCCACACTTTATAGGCAACACCGGAATTGACGTACTCTGCATAGTTCTGTCCGTCCGCATCCAACCAGCTTGCAGCCGCTCCGTTCGTGGTAAGAAGCTTTTGCACATCATCCATACCAAGTGCCTGGCTGGTCGTATCATAGGAAACATAATCGTCCGAAGCCGCCTCCACGCTGTCTCCTGCCGTATCCTTTGGTGTAAGTGCCCATACTCTGGTATAAAACGGCATTCCGAGTACGATCTGTTCTGCCGGCACACCCTCCGAAATTGTATCGGCAATACCATTTTTTACATAACCGATCGATGCAACAGAACCCGCATCAGATCCTGCATAATGCTCATCATAACCCATGATCACAATATAATCCGCAAATTTCGCCTGCTCCGCCCGATTATAGAATCTGCTGCTTTCGGTAGGCACATAGTTGTCCACCGACAACACAAGTCCGTTATTCGCACATTTTAAGGACAGTTCACGGATAAACTGGATAAATCCATCTCCACTCGCTCCTTCCAGTGCTTCAAAATCCACATTTACACCGTCCAGATCATACTGGATCGCCAGTGCTATGATCTGGTTGACCAGATTCTGACGCTTGGAAGTATGCGTCAGCACTTCGGTCGAACTGGCATCCGGATTTTCCAGATTGCTGACCAGCCCCCAGACTTCCACACCATTCTGATGACAGTAATTTACATAATCAAGACTCGCCAGAGATGCCACATCTCCTTCACTGTCATTCAAATAAAACCACGTCGGTGAGATGACATTCAGTCCCTTTGTTCCGGCAAGCACACCTGCGATCTTCGCATTCGCATCCATATTGGTCACCTGATGCCAGCCGAGGTTGATCGCCGTATCCTTTCTAATATGTGTAAATTCCTCTGTATAACCATTCGTCACGGAAGATGCCGCCACCGTCTCGGTATCCCCGACGAATTTCGTCTTCACATAGCCAACAACTCCATCTTCAGAGGCAACCTTACTCCATGTATCTCCTTTTTCAAGCACCGCAAGGTTTTCGCCCTTTTCTACCTGCTTTAAGATCGGGCTTTTGATACCGCCTTTTTCCCGAAGCTCTGTGCTTTTCTTTGCCGCCGTCACTTCTTTATCCCCGTTTACAGTCGTGATGACCACACGGTTCGGAGCATCAAAATAAGTATATGCCATATTCGTATACTGCTGCACGAAATCAAGCGCTACATAAAGTGTAGTACCATCCAGCCGCGTAACCGTATAGTCCGTTGCATTCTCTGCTTTCGTCACAAAATAACGATTCTCACCCGCATTGACCGTCACCAGATCTGTTGGTGTCACATACAGCAGGACATTTTCATTCGCATCCCAATAAAAACGCTCGTTCAATGCATCGTGGATGGTGTTGTAATCCAGATACGCTTTTCCATCCACATAGATACCCTTCGCATCCAACACCACGTTATCGCAGACGACTGCCATCTGTTCCTCGCTGGTCAGTGCATAGTATTCATTCAGATCCTCGACCTCTTTGGTCGGCATATATCTTTTTAAGATGCTGCTGCATACCATAAACACTACGATCACCGCAATTAACAAAAAAACAGCAAGCACCGGAGCAATTTTCTTATTCTTCAAACGTCCTTCCTCCTCATGTATTCTTTCTAAACGTTCCTATTATAGCATACCCCAAATCAGAAGCAAAGATTTTCCTGTTTCCAAATTGGCACAAATCCAAAATTTAAGAATTCCTTTATATTTTATGGCTAAAACGGCTGCACTCTGCCAATGCCATCTCTGTAAAAAAATACCTGCGGCCGGAAATATGTTTCACAGACGCAGGTATCTTTCACGGCTTTATCCGAATCAGACATTGAGGATACTCCTTCGGATCTATCAGCTCTTTACTTTATCAAACCGTAACTCTTTTAACACCCCCTTTTCAAACACATAGTCACGCATATAGACTTCGTCCTCGTTGACGGTCATGCGCTCCGCTGCCGTGGCAGAATCACAGGGATCTCCTTCAAAAAATATCGTGATTCCCCTGTTCTCTATGGATTGCAGTTCCATAAAAAGGTTCTCCCTCTCATTATAATCTGTCATTCCTTTTCTCCATTCCCGACCAAAAGTTTTTTCGCGATACCGGGCTATAAGCCCCTTGTAAATTCCTTCAGGAACAAAAAATCTTCTTGTCTCAGATGATAGGGATCTCTCAAAAAGGGAATTGTCCGAAGCGGCACACCATATTTTTTCTTAAACTCTTTTTTATCTTCTTTTTTCCCAAATAATTCACAGAATTCCCAATCCGTGTAACTTGCTTCGTTTTTTACAAACTGCATCAAATCATCATACGCCTGCCGCTTCCACAGACAAAAGGAGCCGACCACGATCTTTTTTGTACAGCGTAAAAACTCCGCATAATTGTCCTCCCTGCTGCTTCCGAGATCAAGGATCATATAGTCATGATCCCGGCTCATCAGGGAAGGAATCTGCTTTTTTTGCACATCCACGAAATACTCAACGCCAAACAGCTTCCCGTCCGCAGTTGTAGGCACATGGGCTAACTGCCCGGTTTTGCTCACATCCAAAAGCTGTACCTCACCACCCGATTCCAACGAAATAAAATTGGCAAGAGCGATACAAAGCTGTGTCACGCCAACACCGCGCTCACTGCCGAGCACCCCGATCGTTCTTTTTGCCGGCTCTCTTCCCCCGCAAATCCCCACCGGTTCACCACCTTTCTTTTTGCAGTAATCCACGGAAAAAAGCATCCTTCTTTTGATCCACGCAAAACGCATCTGCATCCAACGGAAAACAATACACGCGCCTGCCTGCTCTTTTCGCATATTCTCTGGCTCTTTTTTCATCTCCGTAATTGCATACGAGCACAAGCCTTTCACAATAACGCCAACGCTCGATCGCATTCCATGCTTCCTGTTTCTCCCAGTCTCTTGCACCGAGCATAAGGATTGTGACATCTGCATACGCGATCTGTGCAAGATCCTCCACCTGACAGCCGTAGTCTGCAATCTCAAAATCAAATGCAGTCTTTATATGCCTTTCATCTGCCAGCCTGGTCTTTCCGCAAAAATAACCGCTATACAAAAAACCGTCTTTTTCCACAACCCCGCGTCTCATTTTTCCGATTTTCCACAATGCCCCACTGTCATTTGCTTCCATGTAGAAGCTGCGCCAACCTTCCTCGTTTAAAAAACTGTTTAAGGCAATGGAAAAATGCGTAGTTCCGATCCGGACTCCACTTCCGCATACTGCTATTTTTTTTAAGAGATGTTCTCCCGTCCGTAATTTTCTTTTTAAGATCTGCCGCCGTTCTACAAGAAGCAGTTCCTGCTTCATTTCTTCCGCAGTCGCGTAGCGGCTTCGCATATCCGTCTGTGCTGCCCTTCTTATGACACCCTTAAGTCCTGCGGACAATGGGCGGCTAGCAAGTTTTGAAAGAAACGAAAGTATGCGCCCTGCCCCGAAAATATCAGTCCACACACCAATCTGGTCTTTTGTCCACTGCTCCGGTGCAGCAAACTCCTTCGTCCCATATGATGGATACGCATTTTTTTGTCCATCCAGATATGCCGAAATACCGAAATCCACAAGCCGAACCTGCCCCGCACATAAAAATACATGCTCCGGTTTCATATCCAGATATAGAAGCGGTGATGGTTTCTGCCCGTGCAGATAACTTAAAATATCGCATAGCTGAATGCCGATCTGTATGATCTTTTTCTCAGAAATTTTGGATTGATGAAGCGCAAAGGCTTCGAGTGATTCACCCGCAATGTATTCCTCGATGACATAAATGTTCTTTTCATCTTCTTCCAAGTCATATATTATGGGAATACCGGGATGTTTCAGATTTTTCAGAAGCAATGCTTCTGAGAGAACCGAGGCTGCATCCGCTTCTTTCCGCGGAATCTGCTTGATCGCACGCAAAGCCCCAAGTTTTTGATGTTCCGCAAGATACACGCTACCGAATCCACCGATACCGATGCACTCTAAGATACGGTACTTGCCGAACCAGATTGTATTTTGAATTCTTTTCCCTCCCTTTCGGGAATCGGAAAAACATCTCTGAATCCTTTATACCATATTGTTTTTGCTTTTTCAAGAATTTTCAGATTTCTTTATAAATTTTATAATTTTTTTATAAATTTCGAAATACACAACTTGACTTCGCATACTATATTATATATACTTGTCATTACAAAAATCAGGTTATTTGGAAGTGATATTATGAAGATTGAAAAAATAAGTGAAAACCAGATTCGATGCACCCTGACCAAAGAAGACCTCGCAGACCGTAAGCTTAAAATCAGCGAACTGGCCTACGGCACTGAAAACGCCCGTGCCCTGTTCCGTGAAATGATGCAGCAGGCTGCATATCAATATGGCTTTGAGGCGGACGACATTCCGCTGATGATCGAAGCAGTACCTATGTCCGCAGATTCCATTATACTGATCATTACGAAAGTGGAATATCCGGAGGAACTTGACACCCGGTTTTCCAAGTTTTCCGATCCCGGATCGGAAGATGGCTTTGATGCATTTGCAGACAGTTCGATGACGGCATCTGCCAGTGCGGATGATATCTTAGATCTTTTCCGTCGTATGCAGGATCACGATGAATCTCTCAAGGGCGCTCCGGCAAAAAAGAACGGCGAATTTATCCCTCTTCCGGAAGCATTAAATCGAAAAAAGGAAACGGACGAAACTCCTGCCGTATCGGTTCTTCCGAATCTCACCAAACTGTTTGTTTTCGGAAACCTAGGGGAAGTGATCCGGCTTGCCCACATTCTTTCTGGTTTTTATGATGAACTGAATACGCTCTACAAAAGCCCGGATTCCAGCCGTTTTTATCTGATCCTGACCAAAGGTTCTCATACCCCGGAAGAATTTAACAAGGTCTGCAACATTCTGACCGAATATTCCCGTCAGGCGCACTATACCACCGCCGTGGAAGCCTATTTCACCGAGCATTTTCCGGTTCTTTTAAAAGATCAGGCGCTTCAGACACTTGCCGCTTTGTAAAAGCCAAACCGTCCGATCGCCATCTTACCCGTTGCCATAACGCAAAAGGATGTCCATACGGTCTGCAGACCGTGTGGACATCCTTTTTATCATTCTGATCTTACGCTGATCTTATTTATCAGATTTTGCAAGAAAATCATTGATTCTTGCTACCAGTGCATCCGGCTCAATACCATGAACCATTGCAGCTTCTTCTATGGTCTCCATCTGTGAAGACGGGCATCCCAAGCAATGCATTCCGATCTCAAGCAGGATCGGTGCAATGTTCTCATCAATCTGAAGCAGTTCGCCGATCATTGTCTTTCCTGTAACCTGTGCTGCCATAAATGTATCCTCCTTTTGTAATAAAACACAGTGTACACCACCGTTAATGTGGTTATTATAAGCCCAAACGGCAAAATATGCAAACCTGTTTTTATTTTTTCTGAAATTGGGCGTTTTATACAGATTTGGTACTTTATTTTGTACTTGTATTCACTGGTTTTTTGTATTAGAATATTCTCAAAGCTACATAGCTTACTATTTTGATATTTCATAATAAAAGGAGGAAAATAAAATGGCATACGTTATTACAGATGCATGTGTATCTTGCGGTACCTGCGAAGGAGAATGTCCAGTTGGAGCAATCTCTGCAGGCGATGGAAAATACGACATCGACGCTACTGCTTGTGTAGAATGTGGAACTTGCGCTGGTGCATGTCCTACCGGAGCTATCGAACAGCAGTAATCAAAGAAAGCACAGCCTGTCTTATGACGGTCTGTGCTTTTCTTTTTTGCTTATTGCTTTTTACGCCTGCTTGGGCTTTAAATTTCCTTTCCGTTTCCGTGCCAACTGCTTTGCCTGCTTTTCCATCTGCTTGGCTTCCCGCTTTGCTGCACGCTTTACACTTCTTTTTCCCTTCTGGTAAATACGGATCGTCTCATCAAGCTTCCGGTAACGTTCTTCGTCCTGCTCCTCCTGCTCGCGCATCAGATAATTCATTTCCTTTAACACCCGGTCTCCTACCTGGTCACCTACCTCTTTTCCGAGTGCATAGTTATTTTCCTCGATCGCGCTCTTTACGATATTCGTCATCAGCATCTGAAACTGTTCCATACGGCTTTGTGCCGCTTCCGCTCTCCTTTCCGTCAATGAATGCTCCTCCGTTATCACCGGATGTCTGTCTGCCGTCTCACTATGTACCCCGGCAGCTGCCGACACCTCTTTTCCCAGCTCTTTTTGTACCGGCATCACCTCCGATGCATTACCAGCCGCATGAACCAGCATTTTGATTGCCTTTAACTGATACCCTTTTTCTTTCCATTCCTTTATCTTTAAGAATTGCTCAATATTCTCTTTTGTATAGTAACGGTGTCCCAGTTCATTCCGCGGAATGTCAAGTTCCAGTTCTTCTTCCCAATAACGCAATACGTGGGCTTCTACATTGACCAGACCTGCCGCATCTGAAATCATATAACGTACTTTTTCCACCAGATCAACCTCCTCACCTTTTCCTTTTACCTGTTTATTATATACCATGTCCAATTTTCCTTACAACGGTTTTCGGTCGGGCGCATTCGGCACAAAAAAGCAGATACAGCCAGCATTCTGACCACATCTGCTTTTTTCGTTTTAATCCTTCTTCTTTTTTAGATACAACGTTTGAAACGTCTTAATTTCGTTCGAGATTCGCAAATTTTGTGTACTGCGGCAGCCATACCAGATTCACGGTTCCGATCGGGCCGTTTCTCTGTTTTGCCAGAATGATCTCCGCAATGTTTTTGTTTTCCGAATCCTTATTGTAATAATCGTCACGATAAATAAACATGACAACATCGGCATCCTGCTCGATCGCCCCGGACTCTCGAAGATCAGAAAGCATCGGTCTGTGATCCGGACGCTGTTCTACGGCTCGTGAAAGCTGTGACAACGCAATAACCGGTACATTCAATTCTCTGGCAAGCGCCTTTAAGGAACGTGAAATATCCGAGATCTCCTGCTGTCTGGAATCCGTGCTTCTGCCGGAACCGGACATGAGCTGGAGGTAATCGATGATGACCAGTTTTAAATCATGTTCCAGTTTATACTTTCTGCACTTGCTTCGAAGCTCCGAGATCGAGATACCCGGCGTATCATCAATGATCAGATTGGAGGCTCCGATGACTCCTGCCGCTTCAATCAGCTTTTCCCAGTCGGAATCCGCAAGATTTCCCGATCGCAAGACCTGCGCATCCACTCTGGATTCCAGAGAAAACATACGATTGACAAGCTGTTCCTTTGACATTTCAAGCGAAAAGATTGCTGCCGTAAGATTGCTGTGAAATGCGACATACTGCGCAATATTTAAGACAAATGCCGTTTTTCCCATAGAAGGTCTTGCCGCCACCAAGATCAGATCGGAAGGCTGAAGTCCTGCCATTTTATAATCCAGATCCACAAATCCGGTCGCGATCCCCGTGACATTCCCTTTGGTCTTAGATGCAAGCTCGATCTTTTCAAGTGTATTGATAACGACCTGTTTGATCGGTACATAATCCCCGCCGCCGCGGTTCTGTAATAGTTCAAACACCTTCTTTTCGGTGTCCTCTAAGATCACTTCCAGCGATTCTTTTCCCAGATAGCATTCGTTTTCAATGTTCTCAGTGACTTTGATCAGCTTTCGCAATACCGCCTTTTCTTTTACAATCTGCGCATAATATTTTACATTCGCCGAAGTCGGAACTGCCGCCACAAGATCCCTTACATATTCCAGACTGCTGATCTCCGGCGGAACATCTTTTTCTTTTAACCTGTTTTGCAGCGTGACCAGATCAGCCGGCTGTCCCTCATTAAACAGTTCCACCATTGCTTCAAACAATACGCCGTACTGCTGATGATAAAAATCCTCTTTTAACAGTATTTCCGACGCCGCAATGATTGCTTCTCTGTCCATGATCATAGAACCGATGACAGACTGCTCTGCCTCCAGGCTGTTTGGCATGACTCTTTTCATAAGAGCTTCTTCCATTGAAGAATCCTCCCGTATTTTCCTACTGTTCTGTTACTTTTACTCTTAACGTTCCCATTACCTTCGGATGCAGCTTAACCGGCACTTCATAAGTTCCAAGTGCTTTGATGCCTTCATTTACAACCATCTTTTTCTTGTCAAGTTCCAGTCCGAGCTGTTCTTTTACCGCAGCGGCAATCTCTTTTGTGGAAACGGAACCGAAGGTCTTACCGTCTTTTCCGGATTTGATCTTCACTTCAACAATCTTGTCTTCAAGATCTTTTGCCAGTTCCTTTGCCGCCTCTAAATTTTCCTCCGCGACTTTTTCTGCATGCTGGTTCTGCAGTTTCAGATCATTTAGATTCTTTCCGTTTGCCTCCACACCGAGTTTTTTCGGCAGAATCATATTTCTTGCATATCCATCGCTGACATTTACGATCTCACCTTTTTTTCCGAGGGATTTTACATCCTGTAATAAAATTATCTTCATAATAGTTCGATTTCTCCTTCCTCAAGCATTTCATCTATTGTTCTCTGGATCATGCGTTTTGCTTCTTCAATATTGCAGTTGGTAAGCTGCGCGCCCGCCTCGCTCAAGTGACCGCCGCCGCCGAGCCGCTCCATGATAAGCTGTACATTGATCTCGTCAATGGAACGGGAACTTACATATATCTTTCCCTGGTATCCGGTAAGTACAAAGGACGCCTTGATGCCGACAATGTTCAAAAGCTCGTTTGCCGCCTGTGCCGCCACAATGGTCGGACTTTCGATCTGCGCCGGATCACAGACCGAGATTGCAAACGCTCCGCGGTAAACTTCCGCGTGGCGTACCACCTCTGCTCTTGCTTTGTAATCCGTCATATCATTCCGAAGCAGTTTGCGCACTCTGGTTACCTCTGCGCCGCAGCGCCGCAGGTAAGCTGCCGCCTCAAAGGTACGCACACCGGTCTTTGTCATAAAATTGCTCGTATCGATCAGAATCCCTGCATAAATACAGTCTGCTTCCGCCGTCTCAAGCTTAATGTCGTCCGAAAAATACTGGAGCACCTCCGCGATCATCTCACAGGTCGAAGATGCATACGGCTCAATATAAGACAACACCGGATTTTCGATCACTTCACTGCCCTGTCTGTGATGATCGAACACCACGATACTGCGGCATTCTTTTAAAAGCTCCGGACACTCGGTATAACTTGGTCTGTTAGTATCAACGACCATGACCAACGTCTTATTATCCACTTCCTCCAATGCCCGCTCGCTCGTCAAGAACATATTTTCCGGATAGCCCTTTTCCGGCGTAAAGCACTCCTTGAGCGGACGCAGTGAGGATGTCACCTCATTTAATACGATCTGACAGCGTTTCCCTAGCTCTCTTGCCGCGCAGTACACGCCGATCGCCGCACCGAAGGAATCCACATCACTGATATTATGTCCCATAACGATCACATGCTCTCTGCTCTCGATCATTTCACGCAGTGCATGTGCCTTTACACGCGCCTTTACACGCGTCATTTTCTCAACCTGCTTGGACTTTCCGCCGTAGTAGGAAATCTTTTCGCCTTCCTTTACCACAACCTGATCCCCGCCTCGTCCGAGCGCCAGATCAATCGCCATGCGCGCATAATCATAATTCTGGTTATAACTGTTTCCCTCGTCACCGATACCAATACTTAATGTCACCGCCATCTCATTGCCGACTCTGACGTTTTTGACATCTTCTAACAGACTGAACTTGTCCTCCTGCAGACGGTTTAAAAATTTGTGCCGGAATACCACAAAATACTTGTCCTTTTCAATCTTGCGCACCAACGCATCCACGCCGGAAAAGTATTTGTTGATCTTTCGATCCACAAGCGCAACCAGAAGGGAGCGCTTGACTTCTTCAATACTGTCGAGCGCCTCCTCATAATTGTCAATATAGATGAGCGAAGCGATCATGCGCTCATCCTTGTTCTTTTGGATATAACGGTTTAATTCCGTCTCGTCAAACAGATACATTGCCGTAAGGAACTGCTCATTCTGCTCAAACGAGATCATATCATTGGCTTCCCCGAGCGTATCAAAATAGAGCTTGCTCAAAGACGCACGATAGATCCGGTCTCCCTGTTTGATACGGATATCCTCAAACTCATCCTGCTTCTGGATCAGATCTTTGGTCACCGAAGGAAAGATCGATGTGATCGATTTATGATAATTCTTTCCTTTTCCGGTGATTGCGGTAAACTGCTCATTTACCCAGAGAATCTTTCCGTTGTCATCCATCAGAAGGTAGGGCACCTCAAACTCATTGAGCAGTTTTTTCTGTACGGTACCATATTGTGTCGCGAAATTGATGAGTTCCCGGACGAGAACCGGCTTATTCCGCTGATAGGACAGAAAAACGATCAAAAAATATATCACCGTAAATACGCTGAACATCCCTCCCGCCAGTGTGTCCACGACATAAAGCGGTATGTTCATCGCCACTAAGAGCACCGTGAGCAGAAGCGGCCAGCACATATAATTGCGGAGTCCGCCTTTTAATTTTATATTTTGCTTCATTATAGATCTCCCATTTTTATGTCAAAATAGATTTCATGCTATCTGCCATTATAACATTATCTATATTTGAAAGGAAGTCTTTTAGCAGCTAATTTTTTTCTCCAAATGTGAAAAATTCTTCTGCCAGATCATCCGGCGAAAACATAACGACCACATAATCCAGCTCCTCACTGTTGATGAAATCTTCGATACTGTCCTCATAATAACGCGGATCGATCATGTATACATTGTGACAACGCAGAGACGCAAACGTGGCAAACGGAACCGCATAGGAATCTTTGATGATACAAATATTAAGCCCCTCTGTATTTTTTGTATTTTCAATGTGCGCATATGCCTGATTTCCATACATATATGCCATGTAAAGATCGGTATCATAAGGTGTCGCAGTATTCCGAAGCACCGGAGTCGCGAGCAGCGCCTCTTCAAACCGCCCGGTCAGGCTCATGCCATCCATGATCGACGAATCAAGCACATAATCTGTCTCAAATTTCGGATAGATCAGCGTAAAGTCATCTGCCTGTGTATAGTAACGCCCTGCCTTACGCCCCTGTGAACCGAGGAAGCAGTTTTCATAGGTCAGAATGTTATAGTTTTCCTTATCTTCATAAAACGCTTCATCCGGGATTTCTTCCCCATAGCGTTCCTCAAGCTGCCGAAAAAACACATTGGCCGCCCAGAATGCAGTCTCAATCTTCCAGTGATGATCTGTATTGAAAAACACCTCTGACATATCCAGTCCGCTGTCCGCCAGATAGTCCCTGAAATCCACTGACTCTATTCCGGCTTCGTCAAGCTGCAAAAGAAACTGATCTGCGGTCTCATTCGCCATGTTGTACGGAATGCCGGCTGCATACTCGGTATGCCCCTTGATATACTTCTCCGGCGGCATCGCATAGAGCAGTGTGCAGTCCTCATCTTTGATCGCGTCCTTTAAATTTTCCATACGCGCAGACAGTTTTGCCGTGTCATTCGGTTTTTCTGTGAAATAGGTATAATGCAGCTTTCCTTCTGTATCTTTGACCACTTCAAAATCATTTTCTTCATTTTTATCTAAAAATTTCTGTATCAGACCATAAGCATCAATAAAATTATAGCGGTATTTTACATTTTCGTTGATTGCCGTATCCAGAGAAGCGATCATTCCAGATGGATCTTCCCCCGCTTCTACCGATGTTTCCACCGTCTCTTTTAAGATCGGAAGTTCTTTTTTGGCATTGATGCCTGCATAAATAAAGATAAACAGCAGAAACAGAACTGCGGTAACTCTCTTTTTTGAAATCAGTTCGGTCATTTTTCTGCCTCCTTAAAAGTTAAAATAAATAAACGGATTGTAACTGCCTTTTACCAGATAGGTGACACCCACCAGAAATACCCCCATCATAAGGAACGGATATACCAAGTTTATGACACCGGAGACTAACCGCACCTTTCCCTCGACGATCAGCTTATTGTAGCGTCTTCCGATCGGGATTGAGAACAGGATTCCGGCTGCAAAGAACACGCCGTACTCTTTTAAAAACATCCATGCCGTATTGCTCCAGATCTGATCCGTTCCCACGCCAAACATAGACTTTATGTATTTTCCTGCAGAAATAAGATCCGGCGAACGGAATATCGTCCACCCCAGATTCACGATAAACATCGTATAAAACCATTTTATCGCACCCGGAATCCGCCGTTCTTCAAAATTGGTGAAGCGTTCAAATACAAGACACACAAAATTGAGCAGTCCCCAGAGCAGAAATGTCCACTCCGCACCATGCCAGATGCCGGTACACAGCCAGACGACCAGCATATTGCGGATGACTTTATCCATGTTGCTGACTTTTGAACCGCCAAGCGGGAAATAGACATACTCTTTGAACCAGCTTCCGAGTGAAATATGCCATCTGCGCCAGAATTCACCGATCGACTGGGAAATATACGGATAATTAAAGTTTTCCTCAAATTTAAAACCAAACATCAGTCCAAGTCCGATCGCCATGTCGGAATAGCCTGAGAAATCAAACAGGATCTGGAACGTGTATGCAAAAGATCCAAGCCACGCAAGTGTAACCGGACAGCCTCCGTTTGTATAGGTATTAAAAATATGATCCGCAACGATCGCGAAATTGTTGGCTAACAGTACCTTTTTCCCGAAACCTGCAAGAAACCGGCAGACACCGACGGAAAATTTATCCCAGGTCTCTTCTCTGTGTGAGATCTGCTCGTCGATCGTAGAATATTTTACGATCGGTCCGGCAACAAGCTGCGGGAAAAACGAAATGTAAAGCGCTACATAAAACGGATTTTTCTGCACCCTGCCGTCTTTGCGGTAAACATCAACGACATAAGACAACGCCTGAAATGTAAAAAATGAGATTCCGATCGGCAGTTTCAGATCAAGGAGCGGAATATCGCTGTTCATTGCCATGTTCAGATTTTTTATTACGAAATCTGCATATTTGAACACAAATAAAAGCCCTATGTTCAAAAACACCGTAAGAAACAGGATCACTTTCACTTTCCGCTGTTTATCCCGATATTTATCCACAAGAATCGCCAGAAAATAATTGCCCAGGATCGAGGCAAGCATGATCAGCACGAACCACGGTTCTCCCCATGCATAAAAAATGAGACTTGCAACCAGAAGAATACCGTTTTTGATCGGATAAGACCAACGGAATAAATAGTACAGGATCAGGACTGCCGGGAAAAAATAGAACAAAAATGTAATACTCGAAAACAGCATTTATTTCTCCCCCTTATAATATGCATCCACAAATTCTTTTTTATATTTTCTATGCTTATACAGATAGTGTCCCAAAAACAACACAGCAATCACTGCTGCCGCCGTTCGCAGCGCAAACATCAGCGTATCATTCATAAACAGACTATCCTTTGCCACGATCTCCGTCACCTGATCCGTCGGAAGCATGGAAGCGTCATAACCGTTTTCCGTTTTCTGCGTTTCCGTCCAGGAGCCCTTTAAGGTAAGCATCCGCCTAAAGGTTTCTCCTGATGTGCTGTGTGCCAAAAGCTCGTATGTGCCGTCCTTTGCATCTGTATTTACCGTGAGTCTTCCGTTTTCGTCTATGGACACTCCAGCCGCCGCACTGCCATCTTCTTTTTTGATCTCGTATGTGACAGCACCGCCCTCCGGGATCTCCTTGCCATCCATATGATAGAAAGCCGCATCATAATCCGCGACACTCTCCCCGACCGAAGGCCGCCGCACTGTGTCAGCCCCGTTTACTTCAAACCAGATAAGCGTCTGCATATCCGCATCCGGCAGGATCTGTATTTTCTCAAATGTGACATCCGCCGTGTCGTCCTCGGGCAGTACAAAAGTAAATCCGAATCCGTAGATCCCTTCGATACCTTCTGCATTTTCTGCCTGTTCAAACACACCAAACGGCAGGTAGATCTGTCCGCTAAAATTCGCCGGAACTGTAAAACAGCCAAGCTCCGTGACTGTCTCCTGCCAGATGTCATCCTCTTTTAAGACGATTTTTTCTCCGTCGCGCACGACCAGCGCCTCGTCATCCTGTGTGGCAAGCAGCATGTTCATCTTTATTTCCTCTGACCGCTCATTGACAAGTGACAGCACAATTCCGCCATAGCCATCTAACTTTTTCTTTGTGTCCAAAAAAAACGACAACGGATACTGCCCTTCCTCCTGTCCTTTGGTTGAGACACCAAGACTCAGCCGGCCGCTTTCCTTATCATAACCGATCGTAGGGGAAAACTCCTCTTTTGCATCCTCCCCTGCCTCAAATCCATCCAGTTCAACCGAAATCTCTTTGGGCGGTTCCGTTTTCTTTGCAACCATGACCGAAAATGGCATGCCCCCAAGACAGCCCGCCAAAAACAGACAACCGATTCCTTTTTTTATTATATTTTGCAATATTCCCATTCTCTTATCAATTCTCTTCCTTCTACTTACAGACTATTCATCTCTGAAAACTCATCCAGTGCCAATACACGTTCTTTTTTCAGACTTCGCTTCCGCTCATACTGCATCGTACCGCCAAATCTATATTCACGAATCCACTGACTGATCTTTTCCTGCTTCTTTGGGTCTTTATGTAAAGCTGCATAGTTCATGATCCGGTAAAGATACATGGTATCGCCGATCACGGTCTGGTAACTCAACTGAAGTACAAGCCCCTCGCACAGCGGAAGGCTCAAGCCGTTCAGCCGTTCACCTGCATAGGAAAGCAGCAGGTATTTATAGTTATAGTTTTCGATGGTTACCTTCCTGCCGGATTCAGATTTCACATCCGCCTGAATCGGAATTCTTGCCATTTTGCGGTTCTGAAATACCTTTTTCGGTGTTCTTCCTGTAATATTCAGGCGAAGATCATCAAAACTGGAAGAGGATTCATCCAGATTGACCGGCATTGAAGTAAAATTGTCATAAATAATGTAAATATACTCGCTTTTACTCTGAAGCATATCATCAATGGAAAAAACATACTTCCACAGGTCGCCCTTACGTGTCACAAGAACCACTCTTCCCCGCACACGGGCTTCATATTTGTGGTCATGTATTGTGATATACACTTCTTCCTCATCATCAAAATCCACCGGTTCCTTTAACAGGATCGATATTCCGCCCTCCGATGCATCCTGACTCATACCGCAAGCTGTCACAATGCCGTTTGTGATCTCACACGATTCTTTTACTTCCATACGCTCATACTTACGATATGCCTTTCTGCCCATGACAAAGAAGATCGACATAACGATATTGTAAAAGTTGCTGATCAGCCAGAATAAAATAACAAAATAGTCGATTCTGCCTGTATCAAATGTCCAGCGCACACAATTCCAGATGCCGATCACCGACAGCACCGCAAGCACCATGTGCGGGATCGCGTAATACCAAGTCCGGTCTTTTTTCTCCGAACTGCCTGATTTTTTGGTTACTTTAAATTTTTTCATGGAAATTCCAAACGTCTCAAGCAATGTCGGTATCATGAGGAACGGAAACAGCACCGTCTCATATACATTCGTCCACTTGGTCGTCCGGATATTGTGGCTCATCATCTTTAAACAGATATTACTGCTTAAATACATCGGAAGCCAGAAAATAAGCACTTCGATCAGCGTACAGCGCACAACCATAACGCCGAAGGTCGCAAATAAGATCGGTGACATGATATAAATGAAGCGCTTCCAAGATGCATACCAGTACCACACCGACGCAAGATAATTTGCTCTCTGGGCAAATTTCAGCTTTGGCGTAAAGAGAAGGTGAAGCTTCCGCCCCGTACAGATACAGCCTCTCGCCCACCGGGTTCTCTGTGAGATCAATGACTTTAAGTCCGTCGGCGACAGACCGGATGCAAGCACCTCGTTTAACGCATAACAGATATAGCCTTTCTTCTGGATCAGGATTCCGGTCGCAAAATCCTCGGTAATACTTTTCTCATAAAAACCGCCGACATCTTCCAGCGCGCGTCTTGTGATGACCGTATTTGATCCGCCATAGATCACACTGTTGCTCTTATTTCTGGATACCTGAACATCTTTATAAAAATAATCCTGTTCATTCGGGATACGACTCTCAGAAAAGAGATTATACTGGAACAGATCCGGGTTGTAGAAGGTCTGCGGTGTTTGGATAAAACCGAGATGCACCTGTTCTTCCTCCGGCAATTCGCGGTTCTTTTTTTCCTGATCCGCAAAATAAGCCATGGTTTTCATCAGAAAATCATGCTTCGGGATCATATCCGCGTCAAACGTTGCGATATACGGAGATGAGGTCAGCGACATCGCATGGTTTAAGTTTCCGGCTTTCGCGCCTTTGTGATCCTCCCTTTTGATGTACCCGACATGCATCTGCGCTGCAAGTTCCTCTACCTCTTTACGGCTTCCATCGTCACAAAAATAAATATGTACCTTGCTTTTGTCCGGATAATCCATATGTACGCAGCCATTGATCGTCCGATACAAAATTTCAATCGGTTCATTGTAAGTGGCAACTAACACATCTACCTCCGGATAATCTTCCGGTTCCACCTTCGGAAGCTTCGGATATTTGATATTACTCATATTAAAGTAATGAACAAATGCCTCCAGCATACCAAGAATCTCGACTACCAACAGCGCAATGCCGGCAACCAGTGACAGTATTCCGGATTCCGTCGGAACCGTGTAAAAAATCCTCCAATACAGATACAGGAGTGTCCAACCGATATTAAAAATCATCCAACTCCTGAACTTAATAACTTCCCTCTTCACATTCTCCCCACTTTCTATGGTTTTTTATGTAATCATTATAGTTTTTTATGCACTTTACGTCAATATTATGCCGACAATTACACAAAGTAAACGCATAGTTCGACATTTTCCTTACTTAAATTTTGCATTTATTTTACATAAGTTGTTTTTCAGATTTTACATCAGATTTTTAAAATATCCGTTATGTGCTTATACAAAATAGAAAATCACATTTGATGGAGGATTATTATGAAAAAGAAATTTGTAAGTGCTTTACTGGTTCTTAGTGTTATGTCAACCTGTTTGTGCAGTGCCTGCGGAGCAAAGCCTGCATCCGAAACTGTGGATCTCACCGCCGTATCCTTAGACACGATCGAAGAAAACGCAAAAAAAGAAGGTGCGATTTCTTCCGTCGGAATGCCGGATGACTGGGCAAACTGGAAAGGAAGCTGGGAAAGTATTTCCGATAAATATGGTCTTGAACACGATGATACCGATATGAGTTCCGCCGAAGAATTATCTATGTTTGACAACGAAAAAGACTCTCCTACCAAAGACATCGGAGATGTCGGTCAGGCATTCGGTCCGACCGCCATTGACATGGACGTTGCCGCGGCTTACAAGGTTTCTACATGGGATTCCATTCCGGACTGGGCAAAAGACCCGGATGGCAAATGGACAATTTCCTATCTGGGCACTATGGGCGTCTTAGTCAACAAAAATAATGTTTCAGAAACCATTGATTCCTGGGAATCTTTAAAAAACAGCAATGCAAAGATTACGATCGGTGATGTTTTAAGAGGTGCAAGTGCCCAGATGGCAGTCTTATCCTGCGCTTACGCCTTGGGCGGCGATACATCAAACCTCGATCCTGCCTTTGACTATTTTAAGGAGCTTGCCAAAGAAGGCCGTATTGATGTCGGTGATAACAGCATTGAACGTTTAAACCGGGGCGAGATCGATGTTTTGGCAACCTGGGATTACCTGACTTTGCAGTACCGCGACATTGTAGCGGAAAACAACCCGGATCTTGATATGGAATGCCATGTCATGCAGGACGGTGCGGTTCAGTCCGGATACTGTCTGGTGATCAACAAATACGCACCACATCCTTATTCCGCAGCTTTAACCGTAGAATACCTGTTAAGTGATGAAGGTCAGATTGAACGTGCCGAAGGATATGCAAGACCGATCCGTGAAGATGTCACGCTTCCAGACGAATTAAAAGCAAAGATGATCCCGGATGCGGAATATACGAACACCATTCCAATGACTGACAATGACGCTGTCACAAACGCATGCAACGAGATTGCAGACAGATGGGAAGAAGAGATCATTCCTCTGATCGGCGAATAGAGGCTGGTGATCCTATGAAAAATTTCAAAAAGAATTGGAGAAAACTGGGCTTTTTTCTGCCCTTTCTCCTTTTAATCACATTTTTCCTGTTTGTGCCGTTTTTCCAAATGCTTGCCAAAAGCTTTCTGACCAAAGACGGACACATCGGTCTGTCATGGTATGTAGAGGTCTTTTCCAAAAACAGTTATCTGGTCGCGATCAAAAACAGTGTCTGGATCGCTGTCTGCACAACATTCCTTGGTACGGTCATTGATTTTTTCCTTGCTCTGGCTCTGACACACGCCACAAAACGAGGAAAACGATGGTATCTGTCACTTTTAAATCTGACCTCTACCTTTGCGGGACTGCCTCTGACTTTAGCATTTGTCACCCTTCTCGGAACAGCAGGTGTCTTTGTTTTGATTGGAAAAAATGCCGGTATTTCCTGGCTTGCCAATTATAACCTGTACTCTTTAAAGGGAATGTTCATCATCTTTCTCTATTTTCAGATTCCTATGGGAACACTGCTGCTTCTGCCCGCCTTTAACGAAATAAAAAAAGAGTGGAAAGAAGCCGCCCTGCTTATGAATTGCAGTTCCTTCCGTTTCTGGAGAAAGATCGGTCTGCCGATCATGATGCCTTCCGTTATGGGAACCGTCAACATGCTTTTTGCAAACGCACTAATCGCCTACACCACTCCATATCTCCTGGTAAACAACGGCGTTCCGTTATTGCCGATTAAAATTACGGATATGTTTGTCGGTGATGTCAGACAGCGGCCGGAACTGGGCAGCGCATTATCTATTGTCATGCTGCTTATCATGCTTTTTGTACTGGGGATTACAAACCTGATTAAAAAACTTTTTCAGAAAGGAAGGAACTAAATGAAAAAAAATCATATTGCCGGAACCATCTGGCAGACCATAGTCGCAGTCTTTCTGCTCCTTCCATTGGCAGTATCTTTTATTTACTCATTTGCCGGAAGATGGACTTCTATTCTTCCGCAAAACCTGACATTTCAGTTTTATATCGATAAATTTACCGATTCTGCTTTTTTCCTCGGTATTCTGCGCGGTATTTTTATCTCGGCTCTTCCGGTCGTTTTAGTCAACATAATTATTCTGCTCACACTTTTCGCAACGATCGTATATTTCCCGCGTATGGAAAAATACATCCAGGTCTGCTGCATTATACCGACCACAATAAACGGTATTATTCTTGCCACCTCGATCCTTTCTACCTACGCAGGAACGGGCAGTATATTTTCAAACCGGATCGTTATGCTGATCTGCGCATACTGTATTTTCTGCCTTCCCCTTACCTATCAGGGAATCCGCAACAGTCTGTATGCAGTAAATACAAAAACGCTTTTAGAAGCTGCGTCTATTCTGGGTGCCAATAAATTTTACGGCTTTGTAAAGATCATCGTCCCAACCGTTCTGCCTGGGCTTATGAACACGGCGCTTATCAGCTTTTCCGGTTTATTTGGAGATTTTGCCTTGATCAAGATCATCGCATCTTCCCAGTACGAAACCGTACAGACCTATCTGTACAAAAACCGGAATACCGATCTGCAGTCATTTAGTGCGGGTGTTGTGATCCTTTTAATTTTAACTATGGTCATCAACCTGACCGTCCATAAATGCGCAGCAAAAAATAACCCTCAGGGAAACAAGGAGAAAAACACGAAATGAGTTACATGGAAATCTCAAATATCGAAAAATCTTTTGACAAAAACGAAGTCCTAAAAAACATTTCGCTCACGATCGATCAGGGCGAGTTCATAAGTCTGCTCGGTCCTTCCGGCTGTGGGAAATCCACGCTGCTTCGATGCCTTTCCGGTCTGGAGACCATTGATAACGGTAAATTTATTTTAGACGGAAAAGATGTGACGGAAATGCCTGCACAGACCCGAAATATCGGTATGGTGTTTCAACAGTATTCGCTGTTTCCAAACATGACGGTTGAGGAAAATTTATCTTTTCCGCTCACGATCCAAAAGCTTGCGAAAACTGAGCAGCAAAAAAGGATCGACAGTGTGTTAGAGATCGTCGGTCTGACTGACAAAAAGAAAGCGTATCCGGGAAATCTCTCCGGTGGACAGCAGCAGCGTGTTGCTCTGGCAAGAGCGATCGTTTCCCGTCCCAAAGTCCTATTGCTCGATGAACCGTTAAGTGCGATCGATGCAAAGCTCCGTAAAAGCCTGCAGGTAGAGATCCGGAGCATTCAGCAGGAGCTCAATATCACAACCATCTTTGTCACACACGATCAGGACGAGGCAATGATCATGTCTGACCGCATCTGTCTTTTAAATGATGGAAAGATCGAACAGATCAGCAGCCCGATCGAACTTTATACGAGACCAAAGACCAAATTTGCCGCAAGCTTTATCGGTCATTACAATGTTTTTACTCCAGAGGAATTTTCACAGGCATTTCATGTCACTCCGGCAGACCACAAAATGACCGCAATACGACCGGAAACCATTCAGATCCAAACTGAACAGCCGACAGAAAACACTTCCTATTATGCACTGCCCGGAAAGATATTAAGTAATCGCTCTGTCGGAAATACACTGCATTACCGCATTGATGTAAATGGAATTATTTTTAAGGTCGACACTCTCTTTCGCAGTTTTGCTTTATACAAAAACAATCAGGAAGTCTGGCTTTCCTTAGAAAAGCGAAACTGCCTGACACTCGAAGATTAAGGGGAATAGCAAAAATGAAAAATATGACAAAAATGTTTTCCGAAAACGGCTCCTGGTACAAAGGCAATCTCCACTCCCACACTACTCATTCAGACGGACATCTGACACCTGCGCAATCCGCTTCTTATTATAAAGAACACGGCTATTCGTTTATCTGCTTCTCCGAGCACGACTACTATACCGATCTTCGGGAAGAACTGGATCATGAGAACTTCATCACACTTCCGGGATTGGAAGCAAGCACTTATCTCATCGCCTCCAACGATCTTTCCAATGTCTTTGATCCTGACATCCTTGCACGGGGATATTGCGATATTACGTTTAAAAAGCTTATAGAACTTCGGGAAAAAGGCGTCATTGCCGGAATAAAAAAAGCCCATCACATTCACGGTATCCTCGGAACCAGACAAATGCAAAAAGACGCAGGCACCAATGTTTTTACCTCAAACCAGCTCTATCCGATCCGTATTTATTTTGATTACTGGGATGGCGAAAAAGCCGCGCAGACCTTGTCTGACAATTTAAAGAAAAAAGGCTGCTTTACCACGTACAATCACCCGATCTGGTCAAGAGTTGATATAGAAGATGTTAAAAATCTTCAAGGGATCTGGGCGATCGAATGCTATAATTACGACACGGTCAATGAATGCGCAGAAGGGGCGGATACCGTATTCTGGGATACCATGCTTCGCCACGGAAATGAGATCTCCTGCTTCGCCTCCGATGACAACCACAACGGCGGTACTTTTCCGGATAGTTTTGGCGGTTTTGTCATGGTGAAATCTGACAAACTGGATCACGAAAACATCGTAAAAAATCTTTTAAACGGAAATTACTACTCCTCTAACGGTGCCCTCATCACACAGTGGGGCATTCAAAACGGCGAGGTATACGTCGACTGTGAAAACGCCGAACGGATCAATTTTATCTGCGGCGGCAGCATCGGAAGCAGTAAGACTGTTATGATGGAAAACAACATCCCTTTACAGCACGTATCTGTCCCACTGACTGGGCACGAAGAATATGTCCGCATTGAGGTAAAAAATACACACGGTCAGACCGCCTGGACAAATCCGATCCTGTTCTGATTTCATGTATCATCTATATAATGAATGTTGTTCTTTCTGTCTCCAACGATACACAATAACGGTCAGCGCCATGATCACCAGACAGCCGATCTGGTTTTGGGAGATCATGGTATCTGTATGTACCTCACGCAGAAAGTCTGTGAAAAATTTAACAGCACTGCAGATGAGTATCATCTGGCAGGAACTGATCTGTTGCTTTAATTTCACAAATATCAGAAACACACAAAAAAATGCCATTGTCTCGATAAGCTGCACCGGAATGGCATAATCATGGAGGATCTGATCACCTTTCACATACCGAACCGCAAATGGTTCCGCAGCCCTAAGTCCTCCGCAGCATCCACCTGCCAGACATCCCAATTTTGAGATGCTGTATATGAGCGGCAATGCTGTTACACTGGCTTTTGTTATTTCTTTGCGGTATTCTTTAAAAGTATAATTACTAAACCATACACCGGTAAGCATCCCAGCCATTCCGCCCAGACTGGTAAAACCAGCCTGAGACGGGGGCTTTTTCTGCATCACTGCGGCTGTAAAATTCCCAAGCAGCAGAATTGATATAAAATCTAAAAGCAGGATATAGCTAATATGTTCCCACTTCATACCACTGTGTTTTAAGCTTAATGCTATGTAGATCAGCCCGATCAAAATAGATGCAAAAAGGCATATGGCATACGGTGCAATAATCCAATGTTCAAAATACGATATGTCTATTGTCATTTTATCCGTTTCCTCTTATGTCTTTATCGGATAAAACCGATCAGATATCCAATCTCACCGCATCCGCGCAGACCGGATATACAACTGCTCAGCATCACTCCACATGCAACAATCGCAATCACTGCAAATATGACCATTAGAATGATCTGTACAATATAGATCCACATGATCACTTTTCCGAATGTAGAAGCCGGATAGTTTACTCTCACTGCGATCATGATCGCAATAGAAGCTATAAAGCATGCTAGCTGCACCCCTTCTAACACCACTGAAATGACACTGCCGATCGTATTATTATCATTTAGTATATTAAGCAGACCGATATCTCCTGCGATAACCGATATGACTGATACCAGCATGGATAATACCAAAGGTCCGTAGCATAGCAGTAAACTTAACACACACAGCCCATTGGCTCTTTTTTTATCCTGCGGTGTCATCATTTTTTTATTGTTGTTTGGCATATTGCCGTTTTGCATATTATTCCAATTATTATATGTTTCCATAACTCCTCCTTCTCCCCGTTTATCCGGGTGTACTGCATGACCGTTTTTACTGTTATTACAAAAAAAGGACACCTGCCAGTCTCATGGACAAAGCAGATATCCTTTTTAATTCAAACTCTGAATTAATCTGTTACATACGGCATTAAAGCGATATGACGTGCTCTCTTGATTGCTACAGTAAGAGCTCTCTGATGCTTTGCACAGTTTCCTGTGATTCTTCTCGGAAGGATCTTTCCTCTCTCAGAGATGTATCTCTTTAACTTATTCACATCTTTGTAATCGATTGTGTTGTCTTTTCCACAGAATACGCAGACTTTCTTTCTTCTGTGCATTCCGCCTCTTCTTCTCATTGGCGCATCGCCTCTGTCTGATTTATT
The DNA here is from genome assembly GCA_964388945.1 of uncultured Roseburia sp. Lineage (GTDB taxonomy): Bacteria > Bacillota > Clostridia > Lachnospirales > Lachnospiraceae > Roseburia_D. The sequence goes on along the minus strand of CAYMCM010000016.1, from coordinate 2,561 downwards.
AAAAGCCATGACTATTACCTCCTAATCAAATTTAGTTAAATGGTAACTCTTCATCTATTCCATCCGGAATATTCATGAAGCCATCTCCAGCCGCCGCACTCGGTGACGGACGATTATCTGCAGGCGCGTATCCGGCATTTTCATTGCTTGCCGCTTTGCTCTCCGCAAATTCCTGTTCCTCTACGACTACATCTGTCGTATAGACCTTCTGTCCCTCACGGTTCGTATAAGAGCCGGTCTGGATTCTTCCCGTAATAAGGACTTTCGTTCCTTTACGGAAATATTTCTCTGCAAATTCTCCCTGACGGCCGAATGCCACACAACCGATAAAATCTGCTGTCTGACCATCTCCGTCACGTCTGAATCTTCTATCTACTGCGATCGTATATCGCGCAACTGCTGTTGCCTGTTCACCCTGAGAATAACGTACCTCAGGATCTCTGGTCAAACGTCCCATCAGTATTACTTTATTCATACCGCGATCTCCTTCTTTGCTTATGCCTCTTCCTGTCTAACGCATAAGAAACGAAGAACGTTGTCCATGATACGGATATTCTGTTCAATCTCTGCCGGAACACCTGGTTCTGCATCGAAAGCGATGAAATAGTAGAATGCTTCACCCATTTTCTGGATGTCGTAAGCAAGTTTTTTCTTGCCCCATTCATCTACATTTGTGATCGTACCACCACAACGGGTAATGTACTCTTTTGCCTTTTCAACCGTAGCTGTTCTGGCGTCATCTTCGATCTTTGCATTAACAACAAGTGCTAACTCGTATTTGTTCATGCTGTTACCTCCTTTTGGTCTCTGGCCCCTCAACCTGTGGGGAGCAAGGAATTTATTAGTATCACGAGGTTATATAATATCATACAAACCTCGTGCTTTCAAGCATTTTCTCCGATTTTTTGTACTTTTTACCGTTTTTTTACTTTTCTTCTCCGACATGCCGCAGCTCTTTGGTGTTTTTCTCCACCAGCTTACGCGGCACCATAACCTGATGCCCGCAGCCCATGCATTTCAATCGGAAATCTGCTCCGACACGCAGGATCTCCCACTCACTGCTGCCGCACGGATGCGGCTTTTTCAAACGCACAATGTCACCAACTTCATAAATTCGTCTCTCTGCCATATTGATCTGTCATCCTTCCTGTCCTAACTTTACCCGGTACTTTTCCCGCATTATTCGTTACATTCTCTTCCGTAGATTCTTCCATATATTTTAGCATATCCCGAAACTCCCCGCTAGGGTTTCCTTCGATCCTGTTATTATGTTTTTTGTGATCTTTTCCCGATTCAGGAAATCCGGCGAACTGCTGGGAAAGCTGAGTAAACTATGTTTTCAATCCTTTACAAATATGCTATAATATAAACATACTATAATTAAGTTGTGTGAATAGTTATGAAGAAAGAGGAACATATGCTTAAAAAATATTTTTCATCGATAAAAGAGATGCAGACACAGCTATTTCATGTATTGGCAATTGCTGCATGTGCTGCGAGTGTATTTGGCTTTTTTCTAAATTTTGCACTTCACGGAAATGCATTGCCAGCATGGGTGTGTTTATTCTGCGGGATCGTTATTTTTGCATTCAGTCTAGGAGGTTTGGCTTCGGATAAAAAGGACTGGGCAACCATCGGTATTCTGATTACAGTTGTTTGGATTGAATTTCCTTTTTTATATAGTATATATGGCAATGTTATATTGATATACTTTGTGCTCAGTATACTAGGCATTACAATATTTTTCCCAAGAGAATTCAGTATTCCATTTTCAGTAGCATCTATGATATGGGATGTAATTGTCATTATAATTACACCTTTTATTCCTATAGATATGCCTGAAATAGATGGGGTGTCTTTGCTTGTTTTTAATGTTTGCTCATATCTTATAGTCGGAATAGCAACCTTTGCGCTGTTAAATGTGCTTATTCTAAATTATGAGCGGCAGAAGGAAGATCTTTATGAGACAAATCTTAAGTTAGATTACCTGGCAAATCATGACCCTTTGACCAAAATATACAATCGTGGTTATCTGATGCGTGAAATTGACAAAAGAATGCAGAGAGACAATGCTTGTTTTATGGCTGTTATAATGGATATTGACAATTTTAAAATGATTAATGATACATATGGACACAGCTTCGGTGATAAGGTTCTGGCTACTTTTGCTCAAATAATGGAGGATGAGGTCGGAAACGAGGGTTTTGTAGCAAGATTTGGTGGTGAGGAATTTATGATTATTTATGACCATGACAACTACGAAGCTGCACTTCAGATGCTTCATAAAATTTCTAAACGCCTTGAAGAATACCATCAGGAGAAATATCAGATCTCTGTTACCTTCAGTGGTGGTTTGGAGCTCTATAGCAGCCAAAAGAAAACAGACGAGTTGATTGTCAATGCTGATAAGAAATTATACGAAGCAAAACGCAATGGCAAAAATCAGATTGTTTGGAAATAAGTAATAAAGGGAGTGCCGCAAAATAACTAATTTTATCAGTTATGGGAGACTATGAAGAAAAGTCTGTAAATAAGATCTTCTATGATAATGATAGGCGAAA